>JASBTS010000208.1 GCA_030148305.1 Allomuricauda sp.
AAGACATTTCATTGGCTGGACGTATTGCCGCTATTTTTCCGGAATATTTGACAGACGATCAAAAGGTTGCCGATGATCTGGCCATTTTGGGAGAACTTGCTAAAGCGCCTGAAGCCAATATCATAAAATTGCCCAATATCAGTGCTTCTATTCCCCAGTTGAAAGAAGCCATTGCAGAATTACAGAAAAAAGGATACCACCTTCCCGATTATCCGGATGATGCCAAGACCGATGAAGAAAAGACCATCAAGGCCAAATATGACAAGGTGAAGGGAAGTGCCGTAAATCCTGTGTTAAGGGAAGGCAACTCTGATCGTAGGGCACCAAAGGCCGTAAAAAATTACGCCAAGGCACATCCTCATTCCATGGGAGCCTGGGCATCGGATTCCAAGACCCATGTGGCCACCATGGCACATGGCGACTTCAAAGCCAATGAAAAATCCCTCACCACAACCGAGGCTTGCGATATCCGTATCGACCTAGTGGATACCAAGGGAGGTGTTACGGTATTGAAGGACAAGATTGCCCTTCAAAAAGGAGAGATCATTGATGCCACGGTTATGAGCAAAAAGGCGTTGGTGAAATTTTTCACCGAAGAAATTGAAGACGCCCGCAAAAACCATTTATTGCTGTCATTGCACTTTAAGGCAACCATGATGAAGGTTTCCGACCCTATTATTTTCGGTCATGCTTTGAAGGTATATTTCGCGGAGCTTTTCAAAAATTATGGGGAAACCTTTGAAAAATTGGGTATCAATGCCAACAATGGCCTTGAAACCCTGTTGAATAAAATAGGTCAATTGCCAGAAGACCAACATAAAGAAATCAAGGCTGCCATTGCCAAAAGTATTGAAAACGGCCCTGATTTGGCCATGGTAAATTCTGAAAAAGGCATTACCAACCTACACGTTCCCAGTGATGTGATCATTGACGCCTCCATGCCGGCCATGATTCGTAATTCCGGGAAAATGTGGGACAAGAATGGTAAATTGCAGGATACAAAAGCTGTTATCCCTGACAGTAGCTATGCCGGAGTTTATCAAGCTACCATTGATTTTTGCAAAGAAAATGGAGCTTTCGACCCCACTACCATGGGTACGGTGCCCAACGTAGGTCTTATGGCCCAAAAAGCTGAGGAATACGGTTCTCACGACAAGACTTTTGAAATTACCACAGCCGGTACCGTAAATGTGGTAAACATTGCCACTGGGGAAATCTTGATTCAACACAATGTTGAAGAAGGTGACATTTGGAGAATGTGTCAAGTGAAGGATGCACCGGTTCAAGATTGGGTAAAATTGGCCGTTTCCCGTGCCAAAGCTACCGATACACCTGCCATTTTTTGGTTGGATGATGAAAGGGCACACGACATTGAATTGATCAAAAAGGTAAATGTTTACCTGAAGGATTACGATACCAAAGGATTGGATATCAGAATACTATCCCCTATCGAGGCAACCAAATTCACTTTGAAACGTATGAAAGCGGGCAAGGATACCATTTCGGTTTCTGGAAACGTGTTGAGGGACTATTTGACCGACCTCTTCCCAATTTTGGAAGTAGGAACCAGTGCCAAAATGCTTTCCATTGTTCCGTTGATGAACGGGGGTGGTCTCTTTGAGACAGGTGCGGGTGGTTCTGCTCCCAAACATGTGGAGCAGTTCTTGGAAGAAGGTCACTTGCGATGGGATTCCCTTGGCGAATTTTTGGCTTTGGCCGTTTCTTTGGAATTCTTCAGTGAAAAGAACAACAACAAAAAAGCGCAGGTTTTGGCCGATGCCTTGGATAAGGCAACGGAAGAGTTCCTGAACAAGGACAAATCCCCTTCCAGATCGGTAAATGAAATTGACACAAGGGGAAGTCACTTTTATCTGACCTTGTATTGGGCAGAGCAGTTAGCTGCTCAGAACGACGATGCCGATTTAAAAGCTACATTTAGTAAAGTGTATCAGGAATTGTCCGCAAACGAGGCCAAAATTGCCCAAGAACTTATCGATGCCCAAGGTTCGCCGGTTAATATTGGAGGGTATTATCTTCCCGACGCTGATATGGCCTCAAAAGCGATGCGTCCCAGTGCAACATTGAACAAAATCCTGGATAATATCGCTTAGAGCTTATCTTGGAATTACATAACCATAAGGTGCAGCAGGATAAATCCTTTTGCACCTTATTTGTTTTGATGATGGCCCTAATGTTAAAATTGGATTGTACCAACTGGTTTCCTTCCTTCGTTCCATTCAATTTTGTATTTTTAGAAAAATCAATCAAAATGCCCAAACATCTTCTTGCACTTTTGCTTGCCCTGTTTGGGCATTTTTGTGTTCTTTCTGCCCAAGAAAAATATACCCTTAGCGGAACCGTATCGGAAGCCGCAAGCAACGAAACCCTTATCGGTGTCACCATTGCCGTGACGGAATTGAGAACAGGGACCACTACCAATGAATATGGATTTTACTCCCTAACCCTTCCAAAAGGTGAATACCGAATAACCATTAGCTATTTGGGTTTTCAGGATATCGTTGAAACCATAACCCTGAACAAAAATTTGAAGAAGGACTTTAGTTTGGCCGAAGAAGCCGAAGAACTGGAGGAAGTGGTGGTGACCGATGATGCAGAACGGCTCGACATTCGAAAGCCCCAAATGAGCGTGAATACCCTGGCCGCACAAACCATCAAACAGATTCCAGTGGTGTTGGGAGAAGCGGATGTAATCAAATCGTTGTTGCTGCTCCCTGGGGTCACCAATGCAGGCGAAGCTTCTTCCGGATTCAATGTTAGGGGCGGTGCAACAGATCAAAACCTGATTCTTTTGGATGAAGCCACCGTTTTTAATTCTTCCCACCTATTCGGGTTCTTTTCTGTTTTTAATCCCGATGCCATCAAAGATGTAAAACTTTTTAAAGGAGGAATTCCGGCCCGTTATGGCGGTCGGGTATCATCAGTTTTGGAAATTTTTCAGAAGGAAGGGAATAGCAAAGACTTTAAAGTAAACGGCGGCATAGGCGCCGTTGCCAGTAGACTGCTGTTGGAAGGACCAATAAAGGATGAGCGGACCGCCTTTTTGGTCGGGGGCCGCGCTTCATACGCACATTTGTTCCTCCCGTTGTTCGATGTGAACAACAAAGCCTACTTCTATGACCTGAACGCCAAGATCAACCATAAGATCAATGAGAACAACAACATTTTTCTCTCCGGGTATTTTGGCCGCGACCTTTTCAGTGTCAATGATAAGTTTGTGAACACCTATGGAAATGCCGTTGGTAATTTTAGGTGGAACCATCTGTTCTCCGAGAAATTATTTTCGAACCTTTCTGTGATCTACTCGGATTACTATTATGGCTTAGAGCTTGATTTTGTGGGATTTGAATGGGATTCCGGCATCCAAAACTTCAACCTGAAGTACGACTTAAAGCATTACCTTAATGATAAGTTGCAGCTGAACTATGGCATACAAAACACCTATTATGTGTTCAATCCAGGCAAAATCAAACCGAATAGTCCCAGTTCAGGGATTGTTGAGGAACAATTGACCAAAAAATATGCTAACGAGAATGCCATTTATTTGGATGTAGAACATGATTTGACCGAAAAATTGAGCGTGGAATATGGTCTACGGGTAAGTCAGTTCAATCGACTGGGGCAGGATGAATTCTATGTCTATGATAACAACAATCCCGTTATTTTTGATCCGTTCACTTTGGTATACAGGGAAGCGCAACCCATTGATACCATGAGCCCAGGCCGAGGTGGAACCTTGAAAAAATTCCTCAATTTGGAGCCAAGGGTTTCAGCATCGTACAATTTTAATGGCAAAAGCTCGGTAAAGGCAAGCTATACACGTCTTGCGCAGTACTTGCATCTGCTATCCAACACAAGTTCCCCTACTCCTTTGGATGTATGGACACCTAGTGGGCCATTTGTGAAACCGCAGTTGTTGGATCAGTATGCCGTGGGATATTTCAGGAACATCAGAAACGGACGATACAGTTTTGAAACCGAGGTATATTACAAGGACATTCAAAATAGGATCGATTATATAGATGGAGCCAATCTGATTGCCAATAATGCCATTGAACAAGTCATTTTAAACGGTATGGCTAGGGCATATGGCATCGAATTTTTGATACGGAAAAATGAGGGAAGGTTTACCGGGTGGCTCGCCTATACCCTTTCCCGATCGGAACAAAGGACCCCGGGCCGGGATCTTGGGCTCGATACCGGACGATCTGATCTGGAAACCGGGATCAATTTAGGGGAATGGTACAGCACTCCTTACGACAAGACACATGACTTGGCCCTATTTGGCAGTTTCAATCTAAATGAAAAATGGAATTTCAATGCCAATTTCATCTTTCAAACCGGGCAGCCTACCAACTATCCCATAGGACAATTTGAAATTGAAGGCGTTGTGGTGCCCTATTATGGCCCCAGAAACAAAGTAAGGTTGCCTGACTACCACAGGTTAGACCTTTCGGCAACTCTGACCCCAAAACGAAATCAGCGAAAAAAAGTGCAATCCGAGTGGGTGTTCAGCCTGTACAATGTCTATAACAGAAAAAACGCGGCCTCTATCAATTTTAGGGAGAATGAGGATACCGGAAGGCGCGAAGCCTTGCGAACATCAATTTTTGGGATTATCCCTTCCGTAACCTATAACTTTAAATTTTAGGCACTATGAAAAGTTTTTGGATATATGTAGTTGTAGCCTTGTTCTTCATTTCTTGTGAAGATGTTATCGATGTGGAATTGCCTGATGTGGAAACACGCTTGGTGGTTGGTGCTTTATTAAAAGTGGACAAAAGCAAGGAGTTTGTAGATGTAAGGGTTGCCATGAAGGAGACCAGCAGTTATTTTGAGGACAACCAGCCCACCCAAGTGGAAAGTGCCGTTATTTACTATGGCCGACCAACAAGGGATGGCCTATTTGAAAGCCTTTCGTTTTCTCACCTAGTTGAAGAAGAACCGGGTACGGGCATTTACATTCCCAATCCAAATTTTACGGAAGACCAAAGAATTCGTACAGCTGCGGCCCAACCGGGTATCACCTTCATTATGGAAATAACCCATAAAGGAAGACGGTACTATGCACGGACTGATTATGCACCTACAGTTCCCTTGGATAATTTGGAACAAGGTGACGATACCCTTTTTGATGATGAGGATACCGAGGTTATTGTATCGTTCACTGATGATCCGGAAGCACAAAACTTTTATGTCTTCGATTTTGGGTTTGGGGAATTTCAAGCCGTTGAAGATCAATTTTTTAATGGACAACCATTCCAATTTTCCTATTTCTACGACAGCAATTTAAATGTTGGTCAGGATGTAACGGTCAGTATTTGGGGAGCTACCGAAGATTTCTACAATTATATGGATTTGATTGTAGAACAGACTGTTGACAACCTTGGGGTCTTCCAAACGCCGGTTGCAACGGTCAGGGGCAACGTATTTGACATCACAGGATTGGATAATATTGACATTTTTGACAATGTGGAACGTCCCAACGATTACGCCCTTGGTTATTTTGCGGTATCCCAAGTGTATTCCCGGACCATTACCATTCAAGAGTAGGCCTTATAAAACCAAATAAAGTAACAATACCATTAAAATTCCAACAATCCCCTGCATCAAGGTTCCCACGGTATGACCGCGTAATGCTGTTTTCACATTCATGTTTGAAAATTGGGATACTACCCAAAAATAACTATCGTTAATGTGGGAAACCGTCATGGCCCCTGCCCCAACAGCCAAAACGGCCAGTGCCTTATCCGTGATACCCAACAATCCAAATGTTTCCAATAAAGGTGCTATAATGGCAGAGGTGGTGATGATGGCCACTGTAGAAGAACCTTGTGCCGTTTTCAGAATGGCAGCAATGACAAAAGCGATCAACAACCCGCCAATGCCAGTGCTGGATTCCAAATTGATGAGCGATGCGATGTCGATAGTCCTTAATATGGCGCCAAAAGCACCACCAGCACCGGTAATCAATACAATGGACCCTGCTTGCTTAAAAGCTTCTGCAACCCATCCTTCCTTCTCTTTTGACGGTACTTTTCTTCCCAAGGAAAAAGCGAGGAAAACTCCAATCAACAAAGCGATTATGGGACTTCCTAAAAAATCCAAAATCTTAAAGAACAAGCCATTACCCAAAGGGTAAGTGGGATAATTGACTATTGATTTTAAGGCAATCAAAATAATCGGCGCCAATAATGGCATAAAAGCCTGTATGGGTTTGATACCATAACTGGTTTCTTCTGTATTTTCTTTAACTGCCACAGCTTCCTCATCTTCTTTTAAGGATTTACCGATATACTTCGCCCAAAAATAACCCGCTAGGGAAACCGGAATCGACACCAACAGCCCCAAAAGCAAGACCAATCCCAAATCGGCCTCCAAAATGGCAGCAGCAGCCAATGGGCCTGGTGTTGGCGGGACAAAAACATGGGCCGAATACAAACCTGTGGCCAACGCAATGGCAAATACCAATGCCGGAATTCCTGTTTTCTTACTGATCGCCTTGTTCAGCGAGGAAAGGATGATAAATCCCGAATCGCAAAAAACGGGTATGGAAATGACATATCCAGCAAGGTTGATGGCCAATGGGGACCGTTTTAACCCTATCCATTTTAAAATGCTATTGGCCAATACCTGCGTACTCCCCGTTTTTTCCAAATAAATCCCAATAACGGTTCCAAAGGCGATTACCAATCCAATTCCTGAAAGTGTCTTGCCAAAACCATCCCCAATGGTGGTCATGATATCCTGAGGGGAAAGTCCCAACAAAAAACCAGATGCCACGGCCGCAATCGTCAGCGAGAAAATGGGGTGCACCTTAAACTTCACCGTTGCCAAAATAATAAAGAGGACAACCGCGGTAAGAACTAATATTTCCATGGTTAATTTTTGTGCATTACCCTCTAAATATAAGTTAATATTCCTACTTTGGTCCTATGAGGCATACGGACAAGGAACTTTTGGTCAAAGGCATAAAATCATTCGGATTCACCGTTTTGGCGATGTTCATGGGCCCCTTTTTAATCTATGAAGCCTTTAAAAACGAAAATCATTTTCTCTATATCCCTGTCTTGATCCTGGGTATTTTGTTTGCGGGATTGGCCATTTATCTAGGGTTCCGTTCGGTAAGTATTGTGATGGATGCCATTTTTGGCAAAAAAACCAAGAACTAGTTTTTAGAAGTAGGGGTTTTACTCTTCCATTTATTGGTCAACTGGGCATAATCATAGTCCAAAACCGATTTTTGCCGTACCAATTGATTCGCAGAAAACGCACGTTGTAAGATATCCTCAATCAAATAATCTTCAAGGACCTGTTCCGGCAAAAACTCTTCTTTTAAACTGATTTTGAACATACTAGCAGTAGTATTGTACCAAAAGGCACGCCACCCGCTCCGCAATTCCTTCACCAAATCAAAAGCGGTCTCCCCTGTTTGTCTGTGTATCAATTTGACCAGAATCTGTCCTTCGGTACGGGTCAATTTTTTCAGTTCAGCTGAAAATTCCTCTTCGATATATTTTTGGACCTTTTTGGTATATTTTTTTTGATGGCGCTTCTTGGTGATGTGCTGCAGACTATCGTTCAGTTCCACCAATCTTTCAGCGGCCATTTTTGCATATGGGTACACTTTCAGGGTCTTTCTGCGAAGGATCAAATACCGAAGACGCTCATTCTTATCGGCAAATTCCAACTTCCCGAAAATGTAGACTTCATCCAACTCAATGGAACTCAATAAAATGGAATCACCTTCAAAACGGACGTAGTAATCCTCCATGGAATCCTTGGGAAACAAAATAGAATCCTTTTCGGTTTCTTGGGAAAAACCAAGGGACCAAATCATCAGAAAAATGCATAAAATGAAAGTCCGAAACATACGGTCCATTTGTCTAAAGTCCTGCCAAAATTACATATAAAGGTATGATTTGGTTATTAAATAAAAGTGAATATTCTTATGTTTGTGTACTAAATCAGACGTATGGCATCAGCTAAGATCATCAATAAAAAGTCCCTTGAATTTCTTGAAAAATATTTGAACAACCCATCGCCAACAGGCTATGAATGGGAAGGTCAGAAAATTTGGATGGACTATCTAAAACCCTATGTGGACGAATTCATCACCGATACCTATGGTACCGCCGTAGCTGTCATAAACCCGAAGGCAAAATACAAGGTGGTGATCGAAGGGCATTCCGATGAAATTTCTTGGTACGTTAATTATATCACCGACAATGGCCTGTTGTACGTTATCCGAAATGGAGGGAGCGACCACCAGATAGCACCATCAAAATGGGTGGACATCCATACCAAAAATGGTGTTATAAAAGGCATTTTCGGTTGGCCCGCCATCCATACCCGTGATAGGGCCAAGGAAGAAGCACCGACTTTGGAAAACATCTTTATCGACATTGGCGCCAAGGACAAGGCCGAAGTGGAGAAAATGGGCGTGCATGTGGGTTGTGTGATTACCTACCCAGACCAATTCCATATTCTTAACAAGGATAAATTTGTTTGTCGTGCTTTGGACAACCGCGTAGGTGGATTTATGATTGCGGAAGTGGCGCGTTTACTCCATGAAAACAAGAAAAAACTGCCTTTTGGACTGTATGTGACGAACTCCGTTCAAGAAGAAATTGGTCTTAGAGGAGCCGAAATGATTACCCAGACCATTAAACCAAACGTCGCCATCGTGACAGATGTTTGCCATGACACCACCACGCCTATGATCGACAAAAAGAAGGAAGGGGAAATCTTGATTGGTTTCGGACCTGTGGTTTCTTATGCCCCTGCGGTTCAGAACAAATTGAGGGAACGTATTATTGAAACCGCAGAAGGGAAAAAAATTCCATTCCAACGTTTGGCCTCTTCGCGCTATACGGGTACTGATACCGATGCCTTTGCCTACAGCAACGGTGGTGTGGCTTCCGCATTGATTTCTTTGCCTTTGCGCTACATGCACACCACTGTGGAGACGGTGCACAAGGACGACGTGGAAAATGTAATCCGATTGATCTATGAAACTTTGTTGACCATCAAGGAGGGGGAAACGTTCAGTTATTTTGATTAACTGATTAGTGATTCAGAGCGAAGCGAAGAATCTGATCTTAGGTTAGATTTTTCAATTGCAATGCTCCTTCAGAATGACAGTTAGTGCTTATCTTTAGGGATATGGATGAATATGTGGACATTTTGGATGAGCAGGGCAACCCAACAGGGCAATCCTGTTTAAAATCCGAAGCGCATCAAAAAGGGCTGCTCCATCCTACTATCCATGTTTGGCTATATACTAAAGATGGACGGGTACTGATCCAACAACGGGGAAAACACAAGGACACCCACCCATTGTTGTGGGACGTGTCAGTAGCTGGGCATGTAGCTGCTGGTGAAAACATTTCCTTGGCTGCGGTACGCGAAGTGGAAGAGGAAGTAGGACTTCACATTACCGAAAAGGATTTGGAACCCATTGGCACTTTCAAGGCTGTTCATAAAATTTCGGAAGACTTTATCGATGCCGAACTACATCATATTTTCCTATGTGAATTGAAGGTTTCACTTGGTGCTTTGACCAAACAGGATAGCGAGGTGGATGATCTGGCATTGATTCCCCTGTTCAAATTTGCCGAGGAAACTTGGGGTCTGGCCAATGTAGCCAAATATGTGCCCCATGGTCCGACTTATTACAAAACCATCGTAAAGGAAATCAAAAGTCGGATTTGACTACTTCGGCAAATTGTTGGGCCGCATCCAAGTCGTATGATTCTTGGTCGCCTGTTTTCATGTTCTTGACCACGAATTTCCCCTCCGCAAGTTCTTGTTCCCCCAGTAGAATCACATAGGGAACACTTCTTTTATCAGCGTATTTGAACTGTTTTTGTACTTTGGCGTCAGAAGGGTATAAATCGGCACGAAGTCCAGCTTTTCTTAAGATTGATACTAATTTCAAGGAAGCCAATCCCTCGCCTTTGCCAAAATTGAGGCAGAGCACATCCAATGAAGTATCTAAACTATCGGGGAACAGGTCCAGTTCTTCCAACACGAGGTAAATACGGTCCAATCCGAAAGAAATACCCACTCCACTTACATTTGGCAGACCAAAAATACCGGTAAGGTCATCATATCGACCTCCACCACCAATGGATCCCATACTCACGCCTTCAGGGGCGGCAACCTCAAATATGGCGCCAGTATAGTAGTTCAGACCCCTTGCAAGCGTCACATCCAATTGTAAATGAGCAGATTGCAATCCGATCGTACTTGCAGTTGAAATAATTTCCTCCAATTCGGAAACACCCCGCATACCCACTTCCGAGTTGGCAAGCAAGGTTTTCAGGTGCTCCAATTGCTCCGAAGCAGAGCCCGACATTTCAAATAACGGTTGGGCCTTGGCAATGGCCGCTTCGGAAATACCCTTTTCCATCATTTCGGCCTTTACCTTCTCCTCTCCTATCTTGTCCAACTTGTCGAGTGCCACAGTAAAATCGACCAATAAATGTTTGGCCCCGATTACCTCAGCAATGCCCGAAAGAACTTTACGGTTGTTGATTTTTATGGTACAGCCTTTCAACCCCAAATCGGTAAAAACGGCATCGTACAACTGCACAAACTCTACTTCCTGCAACAACGAATCGGCACCTACCACATCGGCATCACACTGGTAAAATTCACGGAAACGCCCTTTTTGGGGCCTGTCGGCACGCCAAACGGGTTGAATCTGGTAGCGTTTGAACGGAAAATCGATTTCATTCTGATGCATGACCACGTAACGGGCAAAGGGCACGGTCAAATCGTAACGAAGTGCCTTTTCAGAGATTTTTGGGGTAAGCGAAGTTGAATTTTTGGAACTGTAGGTCACATCATCCACCTTGGAAATAAAATCCCCTGAGTTCAAGATCTTAAAGATCAAGCGATCTCCTTCATCCCCATACTTGCCCATTAGCGTCTCCGAATTCTCAAAAGAAGGCGTCTCGATGGGTTGAAAACCATAGGTTTCAAAATGCTTTTTTATGGTCTGGATGATATAGGTACGCTTGGACACCTCAGCGGGTGAAAAATCACGGGTTCCCTTGGGAATGGATGGTTTCTGTGCCATGTAATCTTAAATTCTCGTGCAAATATAAGGTTTTGGGTAATGGTTGAAGGGTAAGCGGGTGAAAGGTTGAGGGATTCTACTCCGATAGTTTCTCTACTACGCCTTAACTGACAGTGAGTATTAACTTAATCCTTCTTGAATCTAATATCTAAAGTCTGACATCTAATATCCAATTATTCCATAATCTGATCAAACCATTTATACAGATCCCCTTTGGTGATTACCGCTCCTTGTTTGATCAATTCAAACTTGTCCACGTTCTTGTCGTCACCATAAGCCTTGGATGCCGTAAGGTATTCCACAAAATCGGACTGAAAATTACGTTTGAACCAATCAAAGCCGACTTTGGTCCTTAGGTCTATTTCAGGATTCATCACCTTTACGGAAAGGAGTTTCATCTCTTTGTCGGTCAAGTGGAACAAATGCATGTGCCGTTCCGAAATGTTTTCCAGATATTCCACTTTGGAGAGTACCCCTTCCCAGATTAGGTCACTGAATACATCGATTTCCTCCTCGGCCACTTCTGGTTTCTCGGTCTTGAGCGTTTTCCACTCTTCGGCCGTAATGGATTGTGTCGCCAAAAAATTGATGAACTCAGGGTGCAGTTCCTCCAATTGTTCCTTCGAAAGTCTTTTGTATTTCATGTTGCAAAAATAAAAAAGGCCATGATAACCACGGCCTTCAAAACATCTCTTTTAATTAAGATTATTTTAGAATCACTTTCTGTAGAGAATATCCAAATTGTGTTTCCATAACTACCACATAGAGACCTGATGGCAATCCGGAAATATCCATGGGGATTTGGTAAGAATCCGATCCAAATGCCTGTTCGTGGAGTATTAGGGTATTGCTGGCCAAACCAAACACCTGTAACCCAACGGAACTGGGTTCCCTCAGTACAATATCTACTATGAATTTGCCGCTTGTGGGATTGGGATATACTATAAAATGTTCAATGTGGTCATCTTTGGATTCTTGTTGGTCTATAGGAATTGTGCCATCACTCTCCAAAATCACAATTGTTTTGGTCTCGGTTGACAAACAATCATCCCGATAGACCTTTATTCCTACTTCATACTCACCAGGTTGTTGAAACACGATTTCCAACTGGTCCGCATCTTTGCTCAATACAATAGCCCCTTCAGGGATTACCCATTCCACTTGGTCTGGAATGGGATAGCTCAAATCAACAGCCAAAACAGATTCATCAACAAAAGCCCTGCTGGTAATGGCAAAGTCTGCATTTGACTGGCCGGGCAGACCAATGGTTACGGAAGATGCATACTCACATTGCTTCACATCAGCAACCAAAACATTATAAGTTCCTGATTCCAAATCATTAAAAATTGGTTCCGGCTGAAAATTGGCACCTCCATCAATGGAATACAGATAAGGAGGGGAGCCTCCATGGGCCATAATCTGAATACTTCCTTCCTTACCCGTGAAACAAGTTGTTGGATAAGGCACTACTTGAACTTCCAAGACATTATCCGGCTCAGTGATTTCAATTAAGCTCGATATTTCAGGTACATCTGAGGCATCCTTCAAAAAAAGGATATAGGTACCGCTGGAAAGGCCTGATATGGTTTCTTGGTTTGGGGCGGAGAAACTTACATCACCTTGTTTCACCCAATGATACGAAAAAGGTGGGATACCGGTTACTGCAGCAGTAATGGCTCCTGTATTGGCTCCCTTACAGTTTACCGGGGTCGGAATCATGTCGATAATGGCCAAGGGATCTGGCTCTGTAATGATTATAGGTTGTTCCAAAGTTGCATTACAACCGTTGGCATCGGTCACCATAACTTGATAAGATCCAACCTCAAGTCCTACCAAATTTGTTTCGGTGGATTCCACTGAGGGTTGAAATGGCCCATCATTTTTAAACCACTCAAAAATATAAGGTGAAGTGCCGTGCTCAAGTGAAATACTGAATGTCCCGTCACTTTCCCCATTTAAGGAAATATTGTTATGGGAAACTTTGAAAACCGTAAAGAATGCTTCTGGTTCCTCAATGTCAATACCGACACCTTCA
>JASBTS010000225.1 GCA_030148305.1 Allomuricauda sp.
AACTTTGATCGTCAGCTACATTGGGTACAGGACGGTAGAAATCCCAATCAATAACCAAAGTACGATCAATGTGATCCTAGAGGAGGATGCCAATCGTTTGGATGAGATTGTAGTAACAGGTTATGGATCGCAGGCCAAAAAGGACCTGACCGGTGCGGTCACCGTGGTAAACACTGATGAACTTAAATCAGTGCCCGCGACCACTTTTTCCCAACAGTTGCAAGGTAGGGCAGCCGGTGTCACAATCGTTAACGATGCCCGACCAGGTGGTGAGGCAACCGTGCGTATCCGTGGTTTCGGAACATTGGGGAACAACGACCCCCTCTACATTATTGACGGTGTACCATCCCAACGCCAATCTAACCTGAACCCTAACGATATTGAATCATTGCAGGTATTGAAAGATGCTTCTTCTGCTTCTATCTACGGTTCTAGGGCGGCCAACGGGGTTATCATCATCACTACCAAAAAAGGAAAAATGGGGAAACCCACTATTACCTATAATACGTACTATGGTATTCAGTCTCCTGCTAAAGATGCAGAGTCATTGAATGCTGAAGAACTTGGAAGATACTTGTATTTGGCCGATTTATATGCAGGTAAGACCCCTAGTCATGGACAGTACACCTTTGGGCCTAACGGTGAGGTGACCATACCAGACTATGTTTTCCCAAGTGGAGCCAATGAGGGAGATCCAGGTACGGACCCAAGCCTTTATGCCTTGGAACCAGGTAATATTTATGCCATTACCCGTTCTGCCGATACCAATTGGTGGGATGCAGTAACAAGATCGGCGCCTATTCAAAGCCATAACATTTCTGCTTCAGGAGCAACAGAAGCTGCACGTTATGCCTTTAGTCTTGGTTATTTCTCTCAAGAGAGTATAATAAAGTTCGCTAGCTATGATAGGGTGTCCTTGAGGGCCAATACCGAGTTTAGGACATTGAACAAAAAATTGACCATTGGGGAAAATTTCACGACTTCCTTTGATAACTTAAAAGGAAACGTTTCCAATGATGATGAGCAAAGCCCAGTTTCTGGTGCTTACAAACACCATCCATTACTTCCCATTTATGATATTGCCGGTAATTTTGCAGGTAGTAGGGGAGCCAACTTGGGGAACAACTTTAACCCATATGCACGACTATCTAGGGATCAGGACGATAGAAGATACGGTCTACGACTACTGGGGAATGCTTATGCGAACTATGAGTTGATCCCTGGACTAGATTTACGTACCAGTTTTGGTGTGGATGCAAGGGTGCAAAGAGTTAAGAATTTGGACCGTCCACAGCCTGAATATGTAGAAGGTAACTTTATTCGTAGTTCGGAAGCCAGAGAGCAATATGAATATCAGTGGACATGGACCAATACATTGACCTATGCCAAAACCTTTAATGAAGTTCATAATTTCAAGGCTTATGTGGGTGTGGAATCTATTCAACAGTTTGAAGAACGTTTTGAGGCCCGTCGTGAAAGATATGCTTTCGGGACCACCAATATTTTGAGCTATTTGGATTTGGGTGATGCTACAACAGCGACCAACAGAGGATATGTATTCCAAGATTATTCCTTATGGTCGCAATTCGGTCAGTTGAACTATGACTATGACGGAAAATATTTGGCCCAGGTTATCTTAAGGAACGATTCCTCTTCAAGATTCCAACAAGCCTCCAGAAGTGCATTCTTCCCTGCCTTTAGTTTAGGTTGGAGGATGTCCGATGAAAAATTCATGGATAATGTTACTTGGATCGATAACTTGAAACTTCGTTATGGTTGGGGTAAAACAGGTAACCAACAAATTGGGGACTATAATGCCTACACCACCTATCGTTCTGACATCTTAACTGGAGGTTATCCAATTGATGGTTCTACAGGTTCTCCACAGATTGGATTCGCTCCAAGAGCTTTCGGAAATCCAAATGCCAAGTGGGAGGCCACAACTTCTAATAACATCGGTATGGACTTGGTAATGTTGGACAATAAGTTGTCTGTTAACCTTGATGTTTGGAAAAGGGTTACTACCGACATGTTGATCAACGTTCCTGTTACGTATACAGCTGGACAAGCTGATGAACCTGCTTTCAACGTTGGGCAAATGACCAACAAGGGTATCGATTTGGGAATCAGCTATGGAGATAAGAAAGGGGATTTTTCCTATGAGGTAAGTGCCAACATTTCTACTTACAAGAACAATGTTGATGCTCTAGAGGGAGAAAGCACTAGAATTTTTGGTCAAAGTAGAAGGATTCCGGCTTTGTCTATCACCGAAGCAGGTTCACCATTGTCTTCTTTCTACGGGTTCAAAACCTTGGGGATTTTCCAATCACAGGCTGAAGCTGATGCCTGGGCCCCTTATGGTGATTATAATGCGCCTGGTAAATTTAGGATTGCCGATATTAACAACGACGGGGAAATCAACGATGATGACCGTACCATTATCGGTAGCCCACACCCTGATTTCACTTATGGTATCAATATTAATTTGAGCTATAAAAACTTGGATTTGAACATCTTTGGTAACGGATCCCAAGGTAACGATGTGTTCAACTATGTAAGGTATTTTGCAGACTTCAACACTTTCCAAGGTAACAGAAGTAGAAGGGCACTTTACGATGCTTGGCAACCAACCAACCCAACAGCTGATCCTAGCACATGGGTAGCGGCCAATCCAGGTGCCACATCGCCTATTATGGATGCCAATGACCAGATCAGTAGTAGACCTTCTTCTTACTTGATCGAGGATGGTAGTTTCTTCAGGTTAAAGAATATTCAGTTGACCTATAACTTTCCTGAGAAAATTATATCCACCATTGGTTTGGACAGGGCCCAAGTTTATGTGCAGGCACAGAACGTAGCTACCTTTACCAAATACACAGGTCTTAACCCCGAAGTTCAATTGAGCAACGCGGATGACTCAAGAAGGAACCTAACTTTAGGTTATGATGGAGGTTCACAACCAGTGGCCAAAACAATAAGTTTGGGGCTAAATGTTACACTTAAATAACGAAAACTAATGTTTACAGAAATGAAAAAGATAATATCGACATTGCTTGGAACTCTTAGCTTGCTGGCTTTGGTACTAAGTTGTAACAACGATTTTTTGGATCGACAGCCTCAAGGCCAGTTCAGTGAATCGGATGTTGCTACGCTTGATGGAGTAAATGGTCTTCTACTTGGTGCCTATACCATGGTGCCTGGGGGAGGCTTGGAAGGTCAGACATGGCATAATGACATTCAAAACTGGGTGTTTAATTTAGCTTCTGATGATGCATTGAAAGGAACCGATGCTGGTGACCAGCCAGAGCAGTCCTTTATTGAGGCATATGACTTCCAATCCTTCAATGTTCATATCCGTGACAAATGGAGAGGACTTTATAAAGGTGTAGCTGCTACCAATAACGTCATCAAAACTTTGGAAAAAGTGGAGGATGCTACCGATGAGCAAAAACAAGAGATCATTGCTGAAGCTCGATTCTTAAGAGGATTGTTCCATTTTGAAGCTAGAAAAATGTGGAGAATGCCCACCTATATTAGCGATGAGAACTTTGATCTTAATGACCTTGAAAGCACCAAGATTCCGAATGACCGTGAGATATGGCCGTTCATTGAAGCTGATTTTGCTGCAGCTGCTGCCGTTTTGCCTGAGACACAAAGTGAAGTAGGAAGACCAACAAGTTGGGCCGCCAAAGCATTTTTGGCCAAGGCTAAAATGTATCAAGGATGGAATTCGGATGGTTCTGCCAATACTGCTAAATTGCAAGAAGCCAAGCCAATATTGGAGGATATCTTGAACAATGGACCTTTCTCTTTGATGGAAAAATACCAAGATAACTTCTTGGTGGCTACCAGAAACAATTCGGAATCCATTTTTGAAGTTCAGTACGCCATTAGCAGTGCAACAGGTGACGCGGCCAACAGAGGAATCGGACTTGCACATCCATACATCGATCCTTGGGGTTGTTGTGGATTTTACCAAGTTTCACAAAACTTGGTGAATGCCTTTAAAACAGAAGGCGGATTGCCAATGTTGGATACCTTTGATGATGCAGATGTACCTTCTACGGTAGACCCTGTTACCACTTTATCTACATATACCGGAGCTTTGGATCCACGTATTGACCATTCTGTGGGTAGACCAGGTATCCTTTACAAAGGATTTAAGATTTATCAAACCGATTTTGTTCGGGACCTTACTTATGCCGGACCATTTTTCAGTATGAAACATGTGGCCGAACCAGAAGCTTTTGGTCAAGGAGGATGGGGTAACTTATCAGCCAATAATTACCGACTTATGCGTTTGGATATGATTATACTTTGGTTGGCAGAGGTTGAAGTGGAAATAGGTGACTTGGAAGTTGCCAGAGGTTTGGTAAACCAAATCAGGGCCAGGGCCGCAAACCCAGATGGCTTCGTACCTATGGCTACTCAAGGAGAGGAACGCAACGACTTCACCATCGTTGAAGGAACTCCTGCTGCCAATTATGAGATTTCCGAATATACTACTGCATGGACAGATAAGGATGTAGCCAGACAAGCGGTACGCTTTGAGACTAGGTTGGAATTTTCTATGGAAGGACATCGCTTCTTTGATCTTCAGCGTTGGGGAATTGCTTCAAGTGTGTTGAACCAATACATACAAAGCGAATCACAACACAGAACTTATTTGTCCGGAAGATCTTTCCAGCAGAATAAAAATGAATTTTTCCCAATTCCTATCGAAGCCATCGACAGGTCTGTGAAAGATGGTGCGCCTAC
The DNA here is from genome assembly GCA_030148305.1 of Allomuricauda sp. Lineage (GTDB taxonomy): Bacteria > Bacteroidota > Bacteroidia > Flavobacteriales > Flavobacteriaceae > Flagellimonas. The sequence goes on from JASBTS010000225.1 coordinate 4,759, forward strand.
CTTAACACAGGATCCAGCGTACTAGAGAAATAATTTTTTATTTTTAGAGCTAGATGCCTAACAATCAAAAGGCCATGATATCTTTTTATCACGGCCTTTTGAAATTAATGGAAATTGGAGATTTTACAGGGTCAAAGACCTACACAACCGGCTAAACAAACAAACATGAAAAAATGTATCCCCCTTTTATTGCTTTCTATTTTATTTGGCTCATGCCATAAGGATACAATGCATTTATATAAACAAAAGCTTGCCGATGATACAGGTATTCATTTTAATAACAAAATTGTGGAAACGGATAGTTTCAACATTCTTACAAGTGAATACATATTTAATGGTGGTGGAGTAGCTGTTGGGGATTTCAACAATGATGGCAAAAGTGACCTATTGTTCACCGGGAACCAAGTAGCCAATCAATTGTATTTGAACCAAGGGGATTTTAAGTTCAAGGAAGTTGGCAAAGAATCGGGCATAGGTGCAGAGGATAGATGGTGTACTGGTGTAGCGGTGGTAGATATTAACTTGGATGGCTGGCTCGATGCCTATATCTGCACGGCGATGAATAATGAAGGGGATCAAAGAAAAAACTTACTCTTCGTAAATCAGGGCCCCGATAAAAACGGAGTCCCCAAATTCCGTGAAATGGCTTCGGAATATGGCATTGCTGATTCCAGCAATAGCATGAATGCCACTTTTTTTGATTACGACAAAGATGGTCTTTTGGACCTTTATGTGCTTAACAACCAACAAGTACATACACTACCGACCAACTATCGCCCCAAAATAAATGACGGTACGGCCATAAGCAATGATAGACTGTACCATAACAATGGTGATGGGACATTTACCGATGTCACCTTGCAGGCTGGGATCGTTTATGAAGGTTTCGGGCTGGGACTTGCAATTTCAGATTTGAACTATGATGGGTGGCCAGATATTCACGTAAGCAATGATTATTTGACCAATGACCTCCTCTACATCAACAATGGTGATGGTACTTTCACCAATAAAATAGAGGATTATATAAAACACCAAAGCAAGTTTTCCATGGGATCCGACATCGCGGATTATGACAACGATGGTTTCTTGGATATTATAACGTTGGACATGTTGGGGGAAACCAACCAACGTATGAAAACTACAATAGGAAGCACCAATTATTTGGAGTATATCTTAAACGAAAGATATGACTACCAATATCAGTATATGCGTAACATGTTGCACAAAGGTTCCGATTCTGGAGGTAATTTTAGTGAGATCGGCCTTATGGCCGGAATTTCCAAAACAGATTGGAGCTGGGCACCACTTTTTATGGATGTGGACAATGATGGATTTCGTGACTTATTGATAACCAACGGGTTTCCAAGAGATGTTACGGACAGGGATTTCGGTGATTTTAGGTTAGGAGCCGCATCGTTTCTTAGCCCTGCCCAAATCCTCGATTCCATTCCTGTGGTAAAAATTCCGAACTATGCTTACAGGAACAAAGGCGATTGGACCTTTGAAGAAGTTGGAACTTCATGGGGCTTGAATATCCCCTCCTTTTCAAACGGGGCTGCCTTTGCAGATTTGGATGGTGATGGCGATCTTGATTATGTGGTCAACAACATAAACGAAGAAGCATTTGTTTTTGAAAATCAGTCCGAAAAAGAAGCTTTTGGAAAGAATAATTCCCTTAGGATCCAGCTAAAGGGAAGCAAGGAAAATCCATTGGCCATCGGTACCAAAATATTGATCCACTACGGGGATGATCAAAAACAATATTACCAGCATTATCTTAGTAGGGGGTACATGTCTTCCATAGAACCCATTGCCCATTTCGGTGTGGGTGGTAATAAAACGATCACCAAGGTTGAAGTGGAATGGCCAGATGGCAAGTATAGTATTTTCAACAATGTGCCGGCCAATGAGTTGGTACAGTTGGATTATGAATCTGGTAAAAGTCAGGAGAATCCCGATATACTGGAAATGAAATCCAATTCTTTGGTAAAACCGATGGTATCTGAAATTTCAGGAAAGGTTGGAATCGACTACAGGCATAAAGAGCAGGATTATGTGGATTTCAACTCCCAGCAAAGGATCATACCACATAAATTAACACAGAACGGACCATGCCTTGTGGTAGGTGACATCAATGGGGACACATTCGAAGATGTTATCGTGGGAAGTTCTGCCGGCTATTCGCCGACTATATTATTTCAGGATGCAAATGGTAATTTTGTGGAAAGCCAAATGTTTTCGGACAAACCGGAAATGGGTTACGAAGAGGTAGGTATGGAGTTGTTCGATATTGACAATGATGGTGACCTGGATCTTTACCTGGTTTCTGGCAGTAATGAATTTGCCGAAGGAAGTGAATTATATAACGACCGTATTTTGATCAATGATGGTAAAGGAAATTTTTCTGTCGACAAAAACAGAATGCCCCAAATAAATGCCAGTGGATCAGTGGTCAGGGCCATGGATTTTGACAACGATGGCTTTATGGACCTTTTTGTGGGTGGAAGAACCCCGGTGGGGAAATATCCAATGGCAGAAAGAAGTTTTTTGCTGAAAAATGACAATGGGGTTCTAAAGGATGTTACCCAAGAACTGGCCCCCGAACTGGTAAATGTGGGGATGGTTACTGATGCCATTTGGACCGATTACGATAATGATGATAGACCTGACTTGGTAATCGTTGGTGAATTTATGCCCATTACATTTTTCAAAAATGTAAAAACCGCTTTTCAAAAGGTTGAAGAAACCGGATTGGAAGGCAAAGTGGGTTGGTGGGAATCCATTAAGGCCAAGGATATGGATGGCGATGGGGATATTGATTTTGTGGCAGGTAACCTGGGCAAGAACAATTTTTTTCAGCCTTCGGAAGATAGACCGGTACGTTTGGTAACGAAGGATTTTGATGCCAATGGAACCCAAGACCCTGTTTTCTTTGCTTATTTGAAAGATACTAAGGGAGAATATCAACCCTATCCTGTTAATTTTTGGGGCGATTTAAATTTACAGAGTCCACTTTTCAGGAAAAAATTCGATTACTTCCGGGATTATGCCGAAGCGTCTTTGAACACCTTGTTCAGTGAAGAGGAAATCAAAGATGCATTGACATTGGAGGGGAATTTTGATGAAAGTGTTTATATCGAGAATCTTGGAAACGGGAAGTTTGTTTTTCATTCATTGCCCATAGAAGCACAGTTGGCTCCCTTGAATGATCTATTACTTACCGATGTAGATGGAGATGGAAACATGGACATACTCGGAGTTGGCAACGATTTTGGCAATGAGACTTTTATTGGTAGGTACGATGCTTTCAACGGGGTATTCCTAAAAGGTGACGGTAAAGGAAAATTTGTTGCGGTGAAAACAAGCATCAGTGGTTTCATGGTGCCTGGTGATGCCAAAGCAATTGCCACGGTTAAAACCGCATCTGGCCCTAGTATGTTTTTTGTGACCCAGAACAAAGGAAAACTGTTGGTTTTCCGACAATTTTCTGACCTGGACAGAGACCTAAAAAGCACGCTCCAGTAAAGGAAAAGAGCCTCAAAAAAAATCAATTTGATACAATATGGCATAGAGGATTAAAATTCATGAATTTGAAGATGTTTTACTTCAATTGATTGTGTTTTAAATCTTTAGATGCGCTAAATTTATTCGAGTTAGTTTTATTATACTGTTGACTTGTCTCTAAAATTTACAAGTGGCGTAAAAGCTTAAAATTTTGAGTTAGTTGAGGTTTAATTCAAGTTTAGTTAAGGCAATGTTGTATTTTCAGCATTGCTTTTTTTGTGATATATCGAGTAAGTTTTGGTGCCTTACCGGAAATTTTAGTGCTACTAAAAATGGTGCTCGAATACCTTTAAAATTGGGTTTGATTAATAAAAAATAGGATATAAAAGAGATTAAATGATGGTAAAGCAATAAGGGAAATTTGCAACCATTTTCATATAATAATGGTATCAGGATAAAACCCCTGAACAAGGAAAAGTAATTGCTTCACAAGTAAATTGCTTATTTTAGAACTAAACTAAACTAACTGACTCCACAATGTCATTGAAAAATTCATTGATAATAATTCTCTTATTGACCTTTGCGCAAGTAGTTGGTCAAGAAAGGGCACCGACCCCGCCAATTGAAATGGAACCCTATTTCAAGGCTATAAAAAAACTTGTTGATGATAAAAGTTTTCCTCGATTGGAAAGCCTCCTCGCCAATTGGGAACACGCCCAAGGCAAGGAAAGGGTGGATGCTTGTTTTGAACTCTTCGTACACTATATTTTTAAATCAACAGAGATAGCAAAAAAGTATAACGATGAGGCATTTTCACTTTCAATGGAACTTGGATATGATAGGGGATATTTAAGAGCTTCTTTGAACCAAGCTTATATCTTTTTTGTTCAAGGTGAATTTGATAAGGCAACAGATATTGTTGACCGGGTTGAAACAAATGATAAGTGCCAATACTTCGCCAAGATAGAAGCGGACGCCGAAACACTTAAATCCTACATTTTTACCGAAAGAGGAGAATACGACTTGGCCTATGAGACAGCCTTGAACTTGTTGGAAAAGGGGGAGTCTCTAAAGAACCCGTATTGTATGATGCGGGCCTATTCCGCAATTTCCCACTTTTATCTCAGATTGGGCGAATACGACAAAGCACTTGAAAATTGTTTAAAAGGACTGGATTTCATATTGAAGTTGAAGGAAGTTCGGTTCATTTTTCCGAAGATAGATGAGATGGCCAGAATGACCCATAAATTGGAAGGAAGTAAAAAAGCCCTTGCAATCTATGATTTTTATCTTGAGTTGGAGAAATCCATCCAGAGCCCAGGAAGTTATATTCAAAGTGTTGTATACATGAATATTGCTTCCATATATATAGAGGAATCGGACTTTGTGAATGCCAATGATTTTCTGTGGCGAGCACTTAACCTAATCGAAACCAATAACTATAGATTTAGGAAACCGAGGGTTCATCTGCTGATTGCCGACATGTATCTAAAGCAGGGTGATAGCCTAAAAGCTAAAGAGGATTATTATAAGGCCTATAATGCGGCAAAAGAGATTGACGCCTTTGATGTGATCAAGGAAGTGAGCAAATCCTTATCGTCTCTAAACCGAGCAATGGGGAATAAAAGGGAAGCTGAATTTTTTTCTGATCTGTATCTCCGTGTCGGTGATTCCCTTTTTTCAATAGAATCGGAACAAAAGTTGAAAATTCTGGAGGCAAAAAGAAGGATATCTGAAATTTCAAGACAAAAAGAAATATTGGAGATAAAGACAGAGTCGCAAGAAGAACGATATCGGTTTATGACAATCATATTTGTTCTCACTTTGGCCTTGGGGATTATTGCAACATACTCATACTTTAGGGTAAAAAAGAAAAATAAACTACTCTATTTCAGAACTAAGGAACTGGCCGATGAAAAGCTGAACCAAAAGAAACTGGTTGCTATGGAAAAGGTAAAAAATCCTAGCGGTCAAATAGTGAAAGCAAGTTCGGGCAAGAACTATATGGATGAAGACATTAAAGAAATAATCCTTACCAAACTCAACAGATTGGAAGAGGAAGACTTTTTTCTTGACCCCAAATGTAGTCTTCGCAGCCTGTCCAATACATTGCAAACAAATCAAAAGTATCTTTCTCAGGTTATCAATCATGAGAAGAAATCCAATTTTAACAACTATATCAATGAACTGCGGATCAATCATTTATTGAATAAGTTGTTGGAGGACAAAGAATACCGGAATAGCAAGTTGACCTATATCGCAACAACGAGCGGGTTTAACAATTTGAATACTTTTTATTCTGCGTTTAAAAAGCGTTTGGGAATATTGCCTTCCTATTTTATTGAGAAATTGAATGAGGAAGACGAGTCGATTAATTGGCGGCCAAATGGGGAGACCGATGATTAGCTGACCTGAAAGGGGGTGATCGTGGTATTCTTTGATTATCAGCTACGATTCTTAACAATTCAACCCAATCTCCCAATTCTTTAAGGTACAATACCTAACTTTGCCTCAACAAAACGAATCCTGGTATTCTATGGGTCTTATCAATTGGGGAAATGAACGTCCCGATTATCTGAAGTATTCCAAATATCTTTTTCAGATTGCATTCTATGCCAGTATCCTTGGATTGTTTTTGTTCATCGTCGATTTTGGTTTCGACAAATCACAGGAAATTCAAATTTGGTACAACACCTACTATTTTGTGGTCATTGCCCTTGGCATAGTGGCCACCGGGTTGCGGTATTTGGAGCATGATAAGCAGATGAAACGTTCGGTCTTCATCTTTGATGTCTTCAGTATTTTTGTCACGTTGGTTATTCTTTATGCCCATTTTTTGGGAGAAGAGGCACACCGTCATATTTCTTTTCTGTACAATGATAATTGGGTAAAGTTTGCCATCATCCTTACCTTCATCAGGGAATTTTCAGAACAGAATATCAACTATAAGAGAACGTTGCTCAATCCGGCACAGTTGTTCATCGCCAGTTTTTTTGCCATCATTTTGATAGGGGCCGTTTTGTTGATGCTTCCCAATGCAACCTATAATGGACTTTCTTTTTTAGATGCACTTTTCACCTCTACCAGTGCGGTCTGTGTTACTGGATTGATCGTGGTGGACACCGGAACTTATTTTACCACTTTTGGCCAATCCGTTATTCTATTTTTGATACAGGCAGGGGGAATCGGGATATTGACCGTGGCGAGTTTCTTCAGTTACTTTTTCAAGGGAGGTACCTCGTACGACAATCAGTTGACGCTTAGTGATATGACCGGTTCAAATAAACTCGGTGAAGTATTTTCTACATTAAAACGAATTTTGGTCATCACCTTTTCCATCGAATTTGTGGCTGCACTGTTGATCTATCTAAGCTTGGAAAAGGATTTCTTCGGTTCTTTTTTTGAGCGCACTTTCTTTTCCGTATTTCATGCAGTATCGGCATTCTGTAATGCGGGTTTTTCCACATTGCCCAACAGTTTGTTCGAGTCGGGCATTAGGTACAACTACACCTTTCAGGTCATTATTATCATTGCCTTTGTTTTGGGAGGTTTGGGCTTTCCCATCGTGGTCAATATCATTAAGTACCTCAAATACTTTTTACTGAGGATGTTCTTCTACTTTCAGGGAAAACAACAAACCTATAAGCCATGGGTGTTGACCCTCAACAGCCGGATTACACTTCTCACCACAACTGCTTTGACCATTGTGGGAACCTTGTTTTTTTATTTTAACGAGTACAACAATACCTTGGCGGAACACAATGGATTTGGAAAGTGGGTCACGGCTCTTTTTGGGGCGGCTACACCGAGAACGGCCGGTTTCAATTCGGTGGACATGGGTGCGCTTGACTTTTCAACTGTGATGATGCTATTCCTTTTGATGTGGATCGGTGCATCACCTGCATCTACCGGAGGTGGTATCAAGACGAATACCTTCGCTATCGCAACGCTAAACTTTCTAAGCTTGGCCAAGGGCAAGGCCAAGATCGAAATCTTTAGAAGGGAAATATCCGAAATATCGGTTCGACGTGCTTTTGCGGTGATATCCCTATCTCTTATGGTCATCGGGCTGGGCATCATTTTAATTTCCGTTTTTGACGGGGACAAAAAGTTGTTGGACATCGCCTTCGAGTGTTTTTCGGCATATAGTACCGTTGGATTGAGTTTGGGTATAACTGCAGATTTGAGCGCGGCCAGTAAATTTGTGATCATTGTGGTCATGTTTTTGGGAAGGGTGAGCATGCTGACTCTGTTGATTGCTGTATTTAAAAAGGTAAAAGAGAAGAATTATAAGTATCCGGTGGAAGAACTCACCATAAATTAAAAGTCAGGCTTATGAAATATATTGTTGTGGGATTGGGAAGCTTTGGGGCCTCATTGGCGGCGAAATTGACCGAGGCGGGAAATGAAGTAATAGGTATAGACACCAACATGGATCGGGTGGACCATTATAAGGAACATATTTCACATACTATTTGTATGGATGCCACGGATGAGTTTACGGTGGCTGGACTGCCTCTAAAGGATACGGATATGGTTGTGGTGGCCATTGGTGAAGACAAGGGTGCCAGTGTCATGGCCACGGCATTGTTCAAGAATCTTCAGGTAAAAAGATTGATCAGTAGGTCCATTGATACCCTGCATGAAAAGGTACTTCATGCCATTGGTGTGGACGAAATTGTGCATCCAGAGGAAGAATCCGCCGAACGTTGGGCAAAGAAACTGTGTTTGAAAGGTGTGGTGGATTCTTTTGAATTGAATGACGATTTCAGCATTGTTGAAGTAAGTGTTCCTGTAAAACTTCACGGGAAAACCATCAGGGACAGCAATATTCGCGAACAGTACAACCTTTTAGTGTTGACCACTATTGCCAATACACAGGAAAGGACTATAGTGGGCAAGGTGAAATTTGTGACCGAAGTTAAAGGCGTGGCCAACCCCAACAGCGTGCTCAACAAAGATGACCTGATCGTTGTTTATGGCGCCAATAAAGACATCAAAAAATTCTTAAAGGACTAAAAACTTAAGGTTTAGCAAAATCCTCTTTTATTTTTTTGGATTCAAAATGGGTTGCGGTTGTACCCCATCAAAAGTCATGATGATGTTCTTGATGGTGCCATCTTCATTGAATTCCATTTTGTCGATACACACCACCCGATGGTCCCTGTCCAAATTAGGGATGGGTCTTCGGTGATAGATCATATACCAATCATCCGTTCCCGGTACCTGGATAACCGAATTGTGCCCAGCACCAGTGGCAATGGAACGATCGGCTTCCAAAATGGTGCCGATTCTTTCAAACGGACCTTTTGGACTTTTGCCCATGGCATAGGCCACTTTGTAGGTGTCGTTGGTCCATCCTCCTTCAGACCACATCAAATAATAGGTGTTGTTCCGTAAGAACATCAAAGGACCTTCCACATAGCCTTCAGGGGTGATTTCTTTAAAGATTTCGCCATCTTCAAAAGGGACAAACCCCGTGAAATCATCATTTAAAATCCCCATATTACAATGGCTCCATCCACCATAAAAGAAATAGTGGGTGCCATCCACATCCTTAAATACAAATTGGTCAATGGGTTGGGCATCATTATAAAAATCGGAGACAAGGGGTTTTCCCAAATAATCTTTGAACGGTCCGGATGGAGAATTAGCAATCGCTATCCCGATGCCTCCATAATGGTTGATATCGTTTTCGGTATCCCACATGGGACCGCCAGGCCGTTGCACATCATTAGCAGAGAAAAAAAGAAAATACTTTCCATCCTTTTCTATGGCAGCAGGGGCCCAAATGGCCTGCTTTGCCCATTTAACAATGCTCGTGTCCAAAACGCGGGAATGTTTTTCCCAAGTCACTAAATCCTTCGAAGAAAACGCATCCAAAAACACTTGGTCCGTATACTTAGCCGAAAAGGTGGGATAGATCCAATATTCTTGACCAAAAACTACTCCTTCGGGATCGGCATACCAACCTTCAAAAATAGGGTTGCCGGAAGTTTGGGCAATTGTTGTGTTCCGATAGGATTTACAACCTAGGGTCAATACCAATGATATCGAAAGGATATAACCTATTGGCCGTACTTTTAGGGTTGAATTCATTTTGATGGTTTTGTTATTTATTCAAAAATTTATGTTCTGTCCTTCACTGGGATAACAAACTTGAGACCTGACCAAATCTCGCTCACGGCACAAACTTTGATGTCCACTAATCCATTGCTTAATCCGATCTCTCTTACTATATTTCCATCTAGATCGGTTGGTATCTTGGATGTTTTCTTAGGCCACGAAATCCATATGGTGCCATGCTGTCCAATCTCTTGACGCAGCTTATTGATATCTTCTTCAAGTTGGTTCCTACTATCGGAAAAGTAATGGATGAGATCCTTTTTTAAGTCAGGATCGTTAATCCATTCCAAGTCATCCGGCAGGTCCGAAAATAATTCAAAATATCCGTTTGGTGCATGGATCACAGAAATTTTGTAGCCAGGTTTAATACCCAGTTTTTTTGCCAATGGAGTGCCTGAATAACCAGCGGTCATTTTTCTCTTGGTTTTAGAATTTTGATTGACAGTAGTTTGTGAACGGAAGATACAAAGTTATTCGTCAGCTAAAAAGTGGCTTTTTTGTTTGGATTTCATCAAAAATGGTTTGAAAAATGTATGAAAGGGTACTGAAATCTTAGTACATTGCAATATGTACACACGTACATATCGCGAAACAATGGTGGCAAACAATAGAATATATTTGGATTTCAATGCAACCACACCGGTAGACCCGAAAGTGTTGGATGCCATGTTGCCCTATTTCTCAGAAAATTTTGGAAATGCCACAAGCGACCATTCCTATGGATGGTATGCGAATGATGCCGTGGAAAAAGCCCGAAAGCAAATTTCGAGCGCTTTGGTTTGCCGGGCCAATGAGATTTTATTCACTTCAGGGGCCACGGAAGCCGCAAATTTAGCCCTGTTCGGATTTTGCAAGGCAAACCAACATAGAGGCAACCATATCATCACTTGTAAAACGGAACATAAAGCCATTTTGGAAACTCTGGGGGCATTGGAAAACCAAGGCTTTCAAGTAACCTATTTGGATGTGGACGCTCAAGGAAGCATTGACTTGGAACAGTTTCAAGCAGCATTGTTACCCACGACCATTTTGGTGTGCCTCATGTTGGCGAACAACGAAACGGGGGTCATCCATCCTATAAAAACTATTTCCAAATTAGCCCAAGATCGTGGTGTAGCGATTATATCCGATATTACCCAAGCCGTTGGAAAAATCCCTGTCGACCTTAAAGAGTTGAACATAGATTTGGCCATTTTCTCCGCCCATAAAATTTATGGACCCAAGGGAATAGGAGCTTTATACCTGAACAAAAAGAAGCAGGTAAAATTGAAAAAGCAGCTTTTTGGAGGCAGCCAAGAACAGGGGCTTCGCCCCGGTACGCTTAATGTTCCTGCCATTGTGGGGTTTGGGGAAGCTTGTGAGATCATCACTTCCAAAATGGAAGAGGAAAGCAACCGATTGTTGCAGTTGAGAAATCAATTGGAACAAAGGCTTCTTCAGGTGGAGGGGACCAAAATCAATGGTGAGAATGTACCGCGCTTGGCCAACACCGTCAACGTTACTTTTTCGGACGTGGATGGTTCCAAATTGTTGTTGCATCTCAAAAGATTGGCTGTTTCCAGGGGGTCTGCCTGCAATGCCAATCTAATCAGTCCATCCCATGTATTGATGGCGATGGGACATGGTGAAACCTCGGCATTGGCAAGTCTTCGGATAAGTATGGGACAATCCACCACAAAAGAGGATTTGGATGTAGCGGTTGAGGAAATTTCAAAAGTGATCAACCAACTTAAGACTGTTTCTGTATGAGAGAGTTGGATGCTATCATAACAAAATATGAAGAGTTAAAAGCCCAAAATATCGGTTGTGTTTTGGCCACAGTGGTTCATGTAGAAGGATCATCTTACCGTAGGGCAGGCGCACGAATGCTGGTGGACGAATTCGGAACCATAACCGGTGCCATCAGCGGTGGTTGTTTGGAAGGGGATGCCCTCCGTAAGGCACTATATGCTTGGGAAAGAAAGGAAAACAGATTGGTTTCCTACGATACCAGTGATGAGGATGATGCCGTGGTAGGGGCACAGTTGGGCTGTAATGGAGTAATTCAAGTGTTGTTCGAACCCATTGACTTTGCTTCAAGTGAAAATGCTTGTGAAATTTTAAGCAATGCTTCCAAATTGGAAGAACCGGTGGCCATCACCATTGGTTTCAATCTGGACCACAGGAATGATCAACCCGGTACCAAGATGATGGTTTCATCATCCGAAGTGATGACTTCCAACAGTTTAAATGAAAGGATTTTGGAGGTTCTGTTGAAGGAAAGTAACAAGGTTTTGGAGAATAATGAGTCGCGTTTTGTGGCTTTGGAATCGAACGGAAACCAATTTCAGGCTTTTGTACAAATACTGCAACCACCTGTTAAATTGGTGTTGGTAGGAGCTGGGAACGATGCCCAACTCTTGGCCCAACAGGCTGAACTTTTGGGGTGGAAAGTATTTGTCACCGATGGTCGCCCAACGCATGCCAATAAAGAACGTTTTGCCGGGTCCTGTCAGGTGATGGTATCCAAACCGGAAGAGACGCTTAAAAATATAAAGATCGATACCCGGACCTGTTTTGTGCTCATGAGCCATAATTATAATTATGACCTGGCGGTACTGGAGCTTTTATTGGACCAGCCACAACTTTTTTATATCGGTATTCTTGGGCCATTGAAAAAATACAACCGTATGTTGGATGATTTGGAGCAAAAAGGCCTACATATTTCACAACAGGATTTGGCCAAGATCCATGCCCCGGTGGGATTGGAAATCGGTGCAGAAACCCCCGCCGAGATTGGCCTGTCCATTTTAGCGGAAATCCAAAGCGTGCTGAAAGGAAAGCAGGCACGACCTTTAAAACATAGATCGACTCCCATCCATGACAAGGAAGGGAACGAATTTCAAAAAATAAATATTTGAGTAAAACAGCAAAAATAGGAGTAGTCATTTTGGCGGCTGGTGGATCAAGCCGATTGGGTCGCCCCAAGCAATTAGTAAAGTTCAAAGGAAAACCACTTTTACAGCACACCATTGATTTGGTGGAAAAGTTGGATTTCAAAAAGAAAATTTTGGTTTTGGGTTCCAGTCAGGATTTGATCTTAAACGAAGTGGATAGCAAGAATTTTGAAGTATTGTCAAACCCAGATTGGGAACAAGGTATGGCAGGCAGTATAAAAATCGGGTTACAGGAATTGAGCCGTGATGTGGAAATGGAACACATCCTTCTATTGCTTTCCGATCAACCTTTTTTGACCACGGAGTACATACAAAGATTGAGCATGGCACATGTGTATCAAAAACCGATGGCAACCTATTCAAAATACGGCTCAGAAATGGGTGTTCCGGCCATTTTTTCCAAAGCTGCTTTTCCGTTTTTGGAAAATTTAAAGGGAGACCAAGGAGCCAAAAAATTAACAACGAATGCAGATTTCGTTTATAGAACGATAGAATTTGAGCACGGTGGTTTTGATATCGATACGGAAGCGGATGTGGAAAAACTGAAAGGATTGGAATAATGAGGGTCACCGTAAAATATTTTGGTCAGGTAGCTGAAGCCATGGGTACAAGTCAAGAAGTTTTGCATTTGACTAGTGCTACAACGGCTCATGAATTAAAATTGAAGTGTTTGGGCCCACTTGGAATCATGGACCAAGAATCCATTCAAGTGGCCGTGAACCAAAATTTAGATGAATACATCATATTAAAAGATGGGGATGAGGTGGCCCTATTGCCACCCTTCGCAGGCGGATGAACAGATACGATAGACAAATAAAGCTACAGGAAGTGGGTGCTGAAGGACAGGACAAACTACGCCAAGCCAAAGTGTTGATTGTTGGTGTGGGCGGTTTGGGTTGTCCCGCTGCCTTGTATTTGTCGGCCGCAGGTGTCGGTACCATTGGCCTGATGGACCATGATAAGGTAGACATGACCAATCTCCATAGACAAGTGTTGTTCCAAGAATCGGATTTGGATAAATCGAAAGCTGTTGCCGCAGCGGAACATTTGTCCAGAAGAAATAGTGAGGTCGTTTTTGAAATCATTCAGGAAGCCTTGACGCAAGAAAATGCGGAAAGCATAATTGGTGGATATGATATTGTTCTGGATGGCACTGATAATTTTGAGACCAAATACCTGATAAACGATGCTTGTCTTTTGTCTGGCAAGCCATGGGTATATGCTTCCATCTATAAAAATGAAGGGCAACTCTCGGTATTCAATTACCAAAAGGGGCCAAGTTATAGATGTTTGTTCCCCAAAACCACTCGGCAAAACATCAGTTGTGAGGCAACAGGGGTCTTGGGGGTTCTACCAGGCCTGGTGGGTACCATGCAGGCTGCAGAGGTTTTGAAAATGATTTTGGGTAAAGGTAAAGTATTGTCCGGCAAGTTGAAACTCATCAATATTTTGATGGGAACGGAACAACTTATCAACATAAAAAAAAGACCCGAGGAGATTGAAAGAATCAAAATGAATGGCATTGTTCCCGTAAGAGTGGAATGCACCTTAAAAAGTGGATTTCAGTGGTATTTGGATGTCAGGGAAATCTTTGAACAGCCTAAACCCAGTGGAAGCAACATTTTAAAAATACCGATGGGAGACCTAGTGGTGCGCCATCATGAAATACCAAAGGACCAACAAGTTATGGTGTTTTGTCAATCCGGAAAGCGGAGCCAAAATGCCATAGAAATACTGGAAAGGGAATTCGGGTTCAACAACCTGATCAATGTGGAAGGGGGAATTGAAACCATCATCAATGGAGACTAAAAAAATAAAAAAGGTTTTTGTGGAAGGGCCCATACCCCCTGAGAAAATTGCCCAGTCCGTGGCAAACCATCAGAGTAAGACCCAAATTGGTGCACACAGTATTTTTTTGGGCCAGATCAGGGCCGATGTGATCGATGGCAAAACAGTGGCCGCGATTCAGTACACGGCGTACGAAGAAATGGCGGAAAAAGTATTTCACGAGATAAGGGAATCGGCATTTGCCAGATTTGATATCACCTGCGCCCATATTTATCATAGTTTGGGAACTGTGAAGACTGGGGAGCTTTGTCTGTTCGTCTTTACCTCGTCCGCCCATAGAAAGATTGCCATGGAAGCCACCAATTATTTTGTGGAGGAAATCAAGGCGAAAGTACCCATCTTCGGCAAGGAAATCTTCGAGGATGAAACCCATCAATGGAAAGTCAACAAGTAAATGGTCGATATAACACACAAAGTGAACACCTTGCGGGAAGCTCCCGCGGAGGCCATCGTAAAAACGAGTAGCCCAGATACCATCAATGCCCTAAAGAACAATCAAGTTCCCAAAGGAAATGTGTTTGAAATGGCCAAGGCCGCTGGGCTGTTGGGGGTGAAAAAGACCCCAGATTTGCTACCTGATTGCCATCCCTTACCTATCGAATTCACGGGGATTGAATATGAGATCAAAGGGCTTGAGATTGTCATCACCCTAACGGTAAAGACCATTTATAAAACCGGGGTGGAAGTGGAAGCCATGCATGGGGTAAGCGTGGTGGCACTCACCATGTACGACATGCTTAAACCCATTGATAAAAATGTGGAAATCGGAACCATTCGGTTAAAATCCAAAAAAGGCGGAAAATCGTCCTTCAAATTAAACACTGATGGATTAAAGGCCCATGTAGTGGTCTGTTCCGATACCATTTCCAAAGGAAAAGGAGAAGATACCGCAGGAGAAGGCATTCTGTTAAAACTACAGGATTTAGGGTTGGAAACGGAAAAAACCATCATCCCGGATGAACCTTCGGAGATTGTGAAAATTTTGGAGACCACCTCATCGGATCTCATCATCTATACTGGCGGAACAGGCGTTGGTCCCCGTGATGTAACGCCCCAAACCTTGGAACCCTTATTGGATATCCGACTGAAAGGCGTGGAGGAGCAAATGCGGAGCTACGGTCAAGAACGTATGCCGTATGCCATGTTTTCCCGTTCCGTGGCAGGGATAAAAGACGGAAAATTGGTATTGGCCTTCCCGGGTTCATCCCGTGGGGCATTGGAGTCCATGGAGGCCATTTTTCCACATGTGTTGCATGCATTTAAGGTGATAGAAGGAAAACGACATGATTGAAAGAACGCCTAAAATAATTGACAATTTTGGTAGGCCGCATACGTATCTCAGAATATCATTGACGGATCGGTGCAACCTGCGCTGTTTTTACTGCATGCCCGAAGAAGGTATTGAATTGATTGAAAAGCCCAACATCATGACGTTGGAAGAAATCATTGAGATGGCACGTACTTTTAGGGATTTAGGTGTGGATACCATTCGGTTGACGGGTGGTGAACCTTTGGTTCGTAAGAATTTTGATTTTCTGGTGGAAGAACTGTCCAAATTGGGCGTAACACTTAAGTTGACGACCAATGGTATCGTTTTGGACAAATACTTGGACCTGTTTGAAAAGATTGGTCTTCGGAAAATAAATCTTAGTCTGGATACATTGGATAAGGCCAAATCCGTGTTCATCACCAAGCGTGATTATTACGAACGGATCATGGCCAATTTGAACCGTGCCCTGGAGATGGATATGGATCTCAAACTCAATGTGGTTCTGATCAAGGGAGTTAACGATAACGAGATCAATGATTTTATCGCCCTCACCAAGGATAAAAACCTAGTGGTCAAGTTCATTGAGTTCATGCCCTTTAAGGGGAACAAATGGGATTGGAACAAAGGCGTAGGAAGAGAGGAAATTTTACATGCCATTGGCTCCAATTTTGGAGAAATTGAGGAACTGCACAATCCCAAGCACAGTACATCCACCAATTTTAAGGTGAAGGGGCACAAAGGAAGTTTTGGTATTGTAAGCACCATCACCAATCCTTTTTGCGATGATTGCAATAGGATCAGACTTACAGCGGATGGAAAAATGAAAAACTGTCTGTTCGCCACTTCGGAGACCGATTTACTCTCTCATTTACGCAATGGCGAAAAATTGGACGATATCATCATAAATGCCATCAAATCCAAAAAACATTCTCGGGACGGCATGGAAGTGAAAATGGAGGAAGAGCACTACGAACAAAACCGGTCCATGATATCAATAGGAGGATAATGGTAAGCATAGAAGAAGCCCTCAATAGCGTTCAAAACCAAGAAATAACTTCAAAAGTGGAAGTAAAACCACTTCCAGAAGTTTTGGGCTTTGCCCTTTCCGAAAATATCATGGCCCCTTTTGACATGCCTGCTTTTGACAATTCGGCGATGGACGGTTATGCCCTTTGTGGTCTCCACAAAGAGTATAAAATTATAGGAGAAATTGCTGCGGGAGACACCAAGAATCTTTATTTAAAAGATGGTGATGCTGTGCGAATTTTTACAGGAGCAAAGGTTCCGGCCAATGCCTCAGCTGTAATGATGCAGGAAAAAACCAAAGTTGAGGGAGTAACCCTTTTTTTGGATGAAATGCCAAAGGCTGGCCAGAGCATCCGTAAAAAAGGGGCAGAACTCCAAAAAGGACAACAGGTACTTCAAAAAGGGCATGTGTTGAATCCGTCCTCCTTAGGACTTGTCGCAAGTTTGGGAATGGATAAGGTGAAAGTTTTTTCCAAACCAAGAATCCACATGATCACCACGGGAAATGAATTGGTAAAACCCGGTCAACCGAAACAGGAAGGCCAGATTTACGAATCCAATAGTTTTGCTATTGAAGGCGCTTTGGAACAATTCGGATTTAATTGTGCCCAACAACAACAGGTGAAGGATGATTTTGAAGAAACCAAAAAAGGCATCCGAAAATCCATGGAAACCTGTGACGTTTTGATTCTCTCTGGAGGCATTTCCGTGGGCGATTATGATTTTGTAAAACAGGCTTTGGAAGGAAATGGGGTGCAGGAACTGTTCTACAAAGTATTCCAAAAGCCCGGGAAACCCTTGTATTTTGGTAGAAGGGATAATCAGTTTGTATTTGCTTTGCCGGGGAATCCTGCTTCCTCGCTGACCTGTTTTTTCATTTATGTACTGCCTTTGCTTCAAAAATGGAGCGGACATACAAATCTTGGACTGCCCTGGTATGAATTTCCCCTTCAACATGAGTATGAAAACCGGTTTGACCGCCCTTCTTTTTTAAAGGCCCGAATGACTTCTAATGGTGTAGAGATTTTGGATGGTCAAGGTTCATCCATGATACAATCCATGGCATTGGGTAATGCCCTTGCTTTTGTTGAACTCGGTCAAAAGTTTAAAAAAGGAGACCTGATCAAGTGCAAACTCATTTCCTGATATGCCAATAGAATACTTGCCCATAATTTTCTTTTTGATCGCCTTGTTTTATAGTTCCGTAGGATTCGGAGGTGGATCCAGTTATTTGGCTATCCTCAGCCTGTTTTTGACCGATTTCTACGAGATCCGTTCTACGGCACTCATCCTCAATATCTGTGTGGTCACCATCGGGACATTTGTGTTCATTCGGAATCGGGTGTTTAGTTTTAAGATGTTCTGGCCGTTTTTGGTCCTCAGCATTCCCTTTGCCTATGTGGGGGCGCAGGTCCGACTTTCCCAGAAGGCATTCTTCTTGGTTTTAGGAAGTGCATTGATCTTGGCAGGCTTTTTTATGTTGTTGCGGTTCGTGAAACAAAAATTGGAATCGAAGGAATTCAACAATACCAAAAAACTCTTGCTTGGGGGTAGTATTGGATTACTATCCGGTATCTCTGGTATAGGTGGTGGAATTTTTCTATCCCCTGTGTTAAATCTGCTAAAATGGGCAAATCCAAGGATTGTGGCCTCTTTGGCGTCGGTATTTATTTTGGTGAATTCCCTTTCGGGGTTGGTAGGCTTGAATATGGCCGGGACCTTTAAATTGAACCAAAGTCTCATGCTTCAGCTTATTGTGGCCGTAGTGTTGGGAGGAAGTTTGGGATCTTATCTCTCCAACCGAAAGTTCAATCTCAAGTTTTTGGGAGTCCTTACCAGTATTTTGGTCTTGTATGTGGGTTTACGGTTGATTTTACTCCATGGTTTTGGAATAAAAATCTAGTTGCGATAATGTACCATTTAAATTAAATCCAAGAATTTTTTCTCCTTTTTTTTGACGGTGGAATTCAGTTCCTCCATCAATTGTTGAAAGAACATCAAGACCATTTTGCCGGTTTCCGTTAATTCGGCACCACCCCCTTTGTTGCCCCCTTTGTGGAGCGTCACGTAGGGTTTTTGTCCTTTTTGATTCATGTCGTCCACCATGGACCAGGCCTTTTTATAGGACATTCCCATTGCCTTGGCAGCCTTGCTTATGGAACCTTCCTTATCTATATGATGTAGCAGTTGTGCACGACCCGGCCCGAAAAACCTTTCCCCATCAATATCTATCCAGCAGCGTAAACGAAGTTCTTTTTGTGCGTCCATAATGGTTGTGAAATATAATGCCCCAGTTTGTAATGGAAACAATTTTTGATACCCTTTTCAAGGTAACCATAAATTCCATTGTGTTTGGAAAGATTTTGGACTCTTGTCGTTGGTATATAAAATTTTATTAAGAATTGGAGGCGACCATGGCACACCGAGCGGGATTCCATAACTTCGAAGGAACATTCCAGTCACGGTTCAACATGAAGGAAACATTCAATCTGGTATCGCTCTTGGACACTTTGGGCCTCGTTCAGGGTGTGTTGTTGGGTATTATGTTAATCTTGATCCATTCCAGAAAACGGAAGGCCGTATTGTATTTGGGCTTGTTCATCATCCTGTTTTCCATGGAACCCTTGGAAAATATTTTCCATGAACTCGGGGTTTTGCAAAAATGGCCACATTTGATCTTACTTCCTGTGAGTTTTCACTTTTTGGCGTTCCCACTTTTCTATATCTATCTACAGAAAATATCCATTCTAGAGGACGAAAGACCGAGTTATTGGACCATGATTCCCGGTTTTGTGGAGGTTGTCATCGGTATTGTGGTGTTCTTTTTACCCTTGCACATTAAAACATGGATTAAGGATTCCAATGCCACCATGATCTATTTTTTATTGGGAATGGGGTATTCCCTCTATATTCAAATTTTGGCATTGCGGTGGATCGCCCGTCATCAAACCGAATTGGAGAATCAATACAGCCTGCTTTTGCACCGTAGCTTAAAATGGTCAACATACTTCATTTACGCCAGTATTGTATTTAGCCTACTTTTCCTTTTAACTTTTCTAACCGAAGAGCGTTCGGTATATCTAATTTATTCTGCCGTGAATGTGGTGTTGATCTACTGGATTTCCTATCAAGGATTTGCCCAACAGAATATTTCACCGGTTTATCATGCCATTTTGAATCTTCCTTCGGATGCTAAGAATGTATCTGGTAAAATTATCAATGAAAATCCCACAGGGAAGAAGGCCGATAAAACTTCAGATGAGCAGGAAATATTTAGACAAGTATTGGCTCGGATACAGGATCATATGGTAAAAAGCAGGTGCTTTACCAAAGAGGACCTTACCATTGTGGATGTTTCGGAAGCCATACATGAACATCCCCGACGTATTTCGCAATCCATCAATAGCTTGCTCGGTACCAACTTCAACAACTACATCAACAGTTTTAGGGTGGAATATGCGAAGGAGCTTTTTGCCAGTGCACAACACAAAAATCTTTCCATAGAGGGCATTGGTATGGAAGCGGGTTTTCATTCCAAGAGTACTTTTTATGCCGCCTTCAAGAAAATTGAAGGGACTACGCCAGCCAAACTTAGACCAGAATAGCTTGTTTTGATACACCTTTATCCTCAAAGGATTTTTTCAAAAGGGAAATGTTGCAAAAAAGTTCGAATTTCTGAATTCCGAACCCCAATCCCTTGAAAATACTAGGCTTTGAGCATTTGCTTATGGAACTTTGTGTTGACAAAATGAAGTACGAATTTCTAAAAGTTACTACAATGAAAGCAAAGTTCACCAACAGTACATTCTTGATTTTACTGATGCTATTATCAGTATCATGCAAAAACCAGGACAATAAAGAAATTGCCTTGGCCGATGAAACCACCGAATTGGAAATCCCAAATATTTCCGATGCACACTTTGAACTGGCGCTGCAATCTATCCAGAACAAAGACAATTTGAAAGCCGCAGAGGAAATCCAGAAGGGAAAGGAAGGATTGATCAATGAAAGTGGTAGGGTAATCCTCACCTTAAAAGGAAAAGATCAACTGGACTCATCGGTTTTTAAACTTGATGAGATGGCCGACACCTTAAAAAATGGAGGAACCGTGGAATTGAACCAATTAAGGGAAACCATTTTGGAAGCAGAACTCGTCATTAAGCACAATTATCTGGTCACAGAGGATTTTTACGTGCTCACATCTACCAAAAATAAAGAAGAAAATCAGGTCAGGGATGTGTTTACCAACAATATGGAAGCCTTGGATACCTTCAACAAAGATCTTAAAACCGATAACAAGGATACCGCTAAAAAACTATATGCCGAAGGTGTTGAACTGGGCAAAGAGTACAAACAATGGTTGGAGAAAGTAAAAGTGCACAATGCCAAAACATCCGACTTTTTGGAGAGTGAAATTTTTGAAGGGAATCTACCCTTGAGATAATGCAAATGAATAAATCCTGATAAAATGAAAACGTGGTTTACATACGCAATTTGTGTGGGCTTCATGGGAACGATTAATGCCCAGGCCAGTAATTCCGTTATCGAGGAAAAATTGCCCTACTATCCCAATGAAATCAATTTTACCACAGAGATCCTTGGTTTGGGCGAAGATTTTATACTGGATCATTGGCAACAGTATATTCTAGAGCACGGAGGCAAATCGGAAATTTTAGGGTATGAAAAGGGAGACCTTCAAATGGTATCAAGAGAAGTAAGACTACCTCCATTGGATAATGAGATTGTGACCCTGAATGCTATGTTGTCCCCAAACGCTAGTGAAACGGGAGTCAATCTATCCATCAATGTTCAGAAAAAGGACGGCACCTATTTGTCGGACCAAGGACAGGATAAGGTTGCAGCAAAAAAAATGGAAGCATGGTTGTTGGATTTCAATCGAGGGCTTACCTCCTTGGAAAAACAAGAAGTTTTCAGTCATTATCAAGTAAAAGAGAATAACCATAAAAACAATGAGAGATGAGTTTATTATCTAAAAATGTAGTACCGGATATGCGCGGCAGGATCTTTACCACCAATGCCGAGACCATGGATGATTTGGCCGCCATAAAAAGACACCTTCTTAAGCTGAAGGGTGTTGATGAAATCTCCATCGATCATAAAAAATTCCCAAAGGAACTGGTTGTTCGCACAAGCAAAATGATCTCTGTGGAAACCATTCAAAAAGAGGTGGGCAAACTGGGTTTCGATATTCTGCCCAAGGGCATATTTGCCATCTGAAACAAAAGAAAATTAAAGCAAAACATAAATAATTTACATCATGAAAAATTTAATTATGGGGGTAGTTTTAACAGGTTTGTCAGCCCAAACCTATGCCCAAGAAGTTTTTTTTAAGGCTGAAGTGAATGAGAAAGAAGTACCAGTTGCCATTGTGGAAGCAGTGGAAAAAGATTTTCCGGGATTTTCCGTGACCGAGTATGCCACCATCCCCGTGGAATTGATAGATGAGGAAGTTTTTGTGGATACCACCAAAAAACCTGGATCCGATTATGACACGTATCAACTTACCCTCAACCAAGGAACGGATAGGTACTTGGAGGCAACATACAATATCAAAGGTGAGCTATTGAGCTCTGTGGAGCATCTTAAAAACATTACCCCACCAGCTCCCGTGAGAAATTCCGTAGCGCAAATGTATCCTGGTTGGACCATTGAAAAAGATGCCTTTAAAATGGTACACTATGAAGGTAAAAAGACAAAAGAACGATACAAACTATTGCTTGGTAAAGGTGATAAGAGAATGAGGGTGTATACTGATGAGAAAGGTAAAATCCTGAAAGTATCATGATTGTTTTTTGATTGGTGTTTTGTTAATGCGGATAGATGATTTTGTCCGTGACATGGGCAGCGTAATATCTATAAAAGGATATTGCGCTGCTTTATTTTTTGGTGCCCACTAAGGAAACAGGCTTGCATTTTGCTGTAGGGCTTCAACCGCTTTGGTATATCCAATTTCAAAGATAGTATCAATGTCGTGCGCATAAAAGGTTGCATAATTGTTCAGTTCCCTAGGGCGGATGACAAGATCGCAGTCTTTGAACTTTGCTATGGATTCGGCGGCCATTTTGATCTTGTATGACCTTTCCACCACATTGTAGGAATGCTTTAGATCTTCAAATTTTATGTACTTCAAGGGATTTACATACACCCCGATGATTTTGTCGCACAGGGGAGTCAAGGGTTCAATCGGAAAATTATTGAGAACACCGCCATCAACATAAAAGGAACCCTCTATTTTGGTCGGGGTAAAAACGCCGGGAAAGGAAGCCGAAGCCAGTATCGGCATGATCAAGGGCCCTTCAAAAAAATATTTGAGTGTTCCGTTCAGTACATCGGTTCCCGTAATGAACAAGGGCTTTTGGAGTGCCTTAAAATCATCGTCGGGCAAAAGCTCTTTGAAATCATTGTAGAACTTTTCGGTATCAATGAAACCCGGTTTCTTTCTCGCATACTTTTCACGATGAAAAATGGGTATGGTCCTGAAAAAATCAAGCATTTTTTCCCAACCGATACCGGCAGCATAAAAGGCTCCCACAATGGCCCCTGCGCTGGTTCCTGAAATATGCGATGGGAATATGCCCCGCTCTTCAAGGGCTTTGATGACACCAATGTGTGCCACACCCCTCATACCCCCACCTGACAAAACCAAACCAATGTTCATAACCGATGATTTTTTATTCTGATAACATTAATCTTTGGCCACCATTTGAAACCCTACGATTCCACCATCAATATTGGCCTCCTTTAGAGCTCCATTTTCATATTGATAGATATTTTCCCGCCCTTTTGAATTGATTTTTTTATAACGGTGCTCGCCAAGCGCTACAAGGTCGTTAAAACTGCCATTTTGCTCTGAAAAACAACGTTCAATGCCCATGGGTTCCCTAAAGTAGAGCATGATGGTACTGTAAACGATGGAATCTTTGAGAACAGCTTCCTTCTTGCCATTTACTTCAATTGCATAGGCCATGTTGGTCCATTCAACCGAAGTTTGTGCATGGGGCTTTTGATTGATGGTGATATCCACATCCGACTTTTTCAACATCCCATCCTCAAAATATACCTCAAAGTCATAATCCACCTGAAAATCCTTTAGGATTTTGACCCCCAAAGAAGATGTGCTACTATAGCGAAGCATGGAATCATCCAAGAACTTGGAGGCTTCGAGGTTGCCCACAACCTCATCTTTGAATAAAATATCGAAATGCAAGGTGGTTGCCTCCGAAGAGTTGTTTCCAAGCTGTAGCAAAGCCAAATAAAAGGGAAGAATGTATAAAACCATGGTCTAAATTTCGGACAATAATATTGGTTTTCAAATGGGGTCTATAAAGTATCCGCAAAATAAACACATATAGGGAAGTGGAAAAATATGATAGGGAAGGATTTGGGAAAGGATATGAAAATCATCATTCTTTTGATGAAAAAGGTTGTTTACTTTAGTGGTATGGCGCATAAAAAAATAGACATCACCAAATCAACCGGGGAAAAGGTTCGGTTTTCCATCGATAAGCTGCAAAGATCACTTCGGCTTAGCGGTGCAAGCGAAACCGCGGTGCAGGAAATTGTCAAGGTGGTTCAGGACGAACTGTACCCAGGCATCACCACAAGGGAAATCCACAATCGTGCCTTTGCCCTTTTGAAAAAAAGAAAGTCCATCTATGCATCCAAGTACAAACTGAAAAAGGCCATTTATGAGTTGGGCCCAACAGGTTTTCCGTTCGAACGATTTTTGAGTGGGATCTTGCATTATTCAGGATATCGCACCAAAGTGGGAGAGGTTTTGCGGGGGACTTGTGTTTCCCATGAAATAGATGTGCTGGCCATTAAGAATGGCACCTTGAACATTATTGAATGTAAGTTCCATAGCGAGGATGGACTCAATTGCAATGTAAAAATTCCGCTATACATCAACTCCCGTTATCATGACGTAAAAGGCCCGTTGGAAGCCAAACCAGACAAAGATTTTAAAGACACCTTGGGTTGGGTGGTTACCAATACCCGTTTTACTATGGATGCCATTCAATATGGAAAATGCATGGGGCTGTACTTGTTAAGCTGGGACTACCCCGAAGGGGACGGACTAAAGGACCGCATTGATAGGTTGGGACTTTACCCGATTACGGTTTCCACCTTACTAAGTAATCGGGAAAAGGATTTTTTGTTGGAGCGTGATGTGGTGCTTTGCCGCCAATTGTTGCACGATAGCTTTTTATTGGACCACCTTGGGGTATCCAACGGAAGAAAGGAACGCATCTTGGGCGAGATGAAATCACTGTGTGTAATGTAAGATCGGGATGAACAAACTTAAAATTCAGTTTTTAGGAGGAGCCGGAACCGTCACGGGGTCCAAGTTTTATTTGGAGACAGATGGAATCAACATCCTGGTGGACTGTGGCATGTTTCAGGGATTGAAGGAACTCAGGTTACAAAATTGGGAACCCTTGCCCATTCAGGTTTCCAATATCGATGTGGTTTTGTTGACCCATGGGCATTTGGATCACTGCGGGTATTTGCCTTTATTGGTTAAACAGGGTTTTACAGGAAAGATTTTGGGAACTGCTCCCAGTTTGGAAATTACGCGGATTATTTTAGAGGATAGTGCCAAAATCCATGAAGAAGAGGCAGAAAGGGCAAACCAAGAAGGCTATAGTAAGCATCATCCAGCGCTTCCTCTTTATACCCAGGATGATGTGGTTGCAGCACTCAGCCTTTTTGAAAGTATTGAGGAGGGGGAAGACATATCCCTATCCGAAAACTGCCGGGCTTGTTTTAAATACAATGGTCATATCATCGGTTCCACTTTTATCGAATTGCATCTTTTTGGTAAACTTTTTGTTTTTTCAGGGGATGTGGGAAGAATGCAGGATGACCTGCTCAATCCGCCTAAACAACCCCAATGGGCCGACTATCTTTTTGTGGAAAGCACCTATGGAGATAGGTTGCACCCGAAGGAAGATGTCGCAGGAATACTTACCGAACTGATTGATCGATCCATAAAAGAACGGGGTACTTTGATCATTCCTTCCTTTGCTGTAGAACGGTTACAATCCCTGATGTATCAATTGTGGAAATTATATAGCAAGAACCTGATTCCCAATATTCCCATTTTTGTGGACAGTCCAATGGGCACCAATGTGTTGGGAGTGTTCGAACATTATCCAAAATGGCACAAGCTTTCCTTGGAAGAATACCACAATATGTGCAACCATATCAATTTGGTCAGTTCGTACAGGGAAACCTGGGAAACCATCGATGATCCACGACCAAAGATTGTGATAGCCGGGAGCGGCATGGTTACTGGAGGAAGGGTTTTGACCTACATCAAGCAATTGGCGGATAAAAAATCGACCTCCATTTTGCTTGTAGGTTACCAAGCCGAAGAGACCCGTGGCCGAAAATTGTTGGAAGGTGCCACTGAGCTTAAAATGTTCGGAAAGTATGTGGATATCAATGCCAAGATCATGCACTTGGAGAGTCTATCCGCACATGCCGATCAAGAAGAACTGTTGACATGGATGGGCTTCATTCAAAATATTCCTGAAAAGGTTTTCTTGATCCATGGCGAAAATGCCGCAATGGAAACCTATCGAACAAAAATTAAGGAAAGGTTCGGATGGAGCTGCCATATTCCCAAACTACACGAAGTTGTGGAATTGTGGCTGTGAATTACAGTTTCACCCCATAACTCAAGTCCCCGGCATCTCCGAGTCCGGGAATGATGTATCCCTTGCTCGAAAGTGTTTCGTCTACAGCAGCAATCCATAATTGGGTATCCCTTGGAAACACCTCTTCTACCTTGGAAACCCCAATTTTGGACCCTATGACCGAAATAATGTGGATTTGTTTTGGCGTACCATGTTGCTTTAATGCATTCAACACATTTTCCAAAGTTTTTCCTGTGGCCAGCATCGGGTCGGTAAGGATCAAGATTTTTCCATCTAGGGATGGAGCAGCAAAATATTTTACGATGACCTCAAAATCATCCTCATCATTTGGGTGATGACGATAGGCGGAGATAAAGGCATTTTCGGCACCATCAAAGAAATTCAAAAGACCATTATGAAGGGGTAGACCTGCCCTCAAAACCGAACAAAGTACGAGCTGGTCAGAGCAGAGATAGGTCTTTTTCTTGCCAAGGGGTGTGGTAATTTCAGCTTCCTCATAATCTAAAGATTGACTCACCTCATAGGCCAAGACCTCGCCAATCCGTTCAATGTTCCTTCTAAAGCGCATGGAATCCTTTTGAATGTTGACATCGCGCATTTCGGCCAAAAAGGTATTTAAAATGGAATTGGTCTGATCGAACTGGTGTACTATCATCAGTAAAAACTTTGGTGGTTGGATTTTAAGCTTATTTTAAAAATAGGGAGAAACTTCGTAAAGGCGGATATGGGTTTTCCTGATATCGATCATTGTGAACATTCCCCAACTTTTTCTTATTTTGAGGAGTGATTTCATAGTGATGAAGTTTTGGTTCATCACAGGAGAGAGCGATCAGTGAACACAATTTCAACTATGGATTTTATTGACTATTACAAGGTTTTAGGGGTTGATAAAAGCGCAAGCACCGACGACATTAAAAAAGCGTATCGGAAACTGGCCCGAAAATATCACCCCGATTTGAATCCGAATGACAAGGATGCCGAATTGAACTTTAAAAAAGTGAACGAGGCCAATGAAGTGCTGTCGGATCCGGATAAAAGAAAAAAATACGACCAGTACGGAAAGGATTGGCAACATGCCGAAGAATTTGAAAAGGCAAAACGTTCCAGGGCACAGCGGCCACAAGAAGATTATTCGGGATATACCTATTCCCACTCGGGTGGTTCCGCCCAGGATTTTTCGGATTTTTTTGAATCCATGTTTGGGGGAGCCACAGGTTTTGGTGGTAGGGGCCAAAAAGTGCGTTACCGGGGCCAGGATTATCATGCCGAATTGCATTTATCGCTCATGGATGTGTATACCACGCAAAAGCAGACCCTCACCGTGAATGGCAAGAACATTCGGTTGAACATCCCAGCGGGAATCGAAGATGGACAGACCATCAAGATTAACGGTCATGGCGGACCTGGCATTGAAGGCGGCCCGGCAGGAGACCTTTATATCACCTTTTCCATTACCAACAATACCGATTTTAAAAGAGATGGGGCCGACCTCTACAAAAATGTCCGGGTTCCTTTGGTAAAAGCGATACTCGGTGGCGAGATTGTGGTGGAAACTTTAACGGGAAAAGTAAAATTAAAAGTAGCTCCCGGAACGGACAACGGAACCAAGGTAAAACTAAAAGGAAAAGGATTTCCCAAATATAAAAAGGAAGGTCAGTTCGGGGATTTGATATTGACTTATTCAGTCAGCATTCCTAAAAACCTTACCCAGGAACAACATTCCCTGTTTGAAGCTCTTGAAAAAACCAACCTAACCTAAAAAAATGGCACAAGAAAACTACATATCGATCAAGGCATTTTGTGAACATCATGGGGTTCAGGAATCCTTTGTTTTCTCTATGCATGAGTTCGAACTTTTAAGGGTTGACCATGTTGAAGAGGAAGCTTTCATTCCCATGGAAGAATTGCCCATCCTTGAGAAAATGGTACGGTTACATCGAGAACTGGACATAAATCCTGAAGGTATTCAGGCGGTGTATCATTTGTTGGAGCAGGTGCAAAATCTACAACAAGAAGTTGCCTCCCTACGTAGAAAATTGGATAGGCTAGGATAAATTCCCATTTATTCGTGATATGACCTAGGTCATAGGATTGGGGTTACAGCATTTCTTTTTTTAAGCTTAAATCCAAACAAATGGAAACTATTTCAGGAATAGGGGTTTTGGGTTTTGGATTCTTTGTTCAAGAACAAAATCCCGTGGCGATAACTTCGGACATCATGAAAAAAATTCTAGTACCCATCGATTTTTCCGAGTATTCGGAATATGCCCTTGAGGTGGCTGCGCAGATTGCCAAAAGCCATGAATCAGGGATTGTGCTGTTGCATATGATCGGCATGTCCGAATCCGTATTGGACAACTCGGAAATTGCCAAGGAGCAAGAGGCCAAGTACTATTTAAAATTGGCCAAGAAAAAACTAAAAGACTTTACCAAAAAAGAGTATCTCCAAGAAATTCCTGTTGAGGTCATCATTCAAAACTACAAGGATTTTAAGGAAGTGAACCAAGTGGCCAAAGAGCAAAATTGCGATTTGGTGGTCATGGGATCCCATGGTACAAGTGGTTTGTCCGACTTGTTTGTAGGCTCCAATACGGAAAAGGTGATCCGTACTTCGGATATCCCCGTTTTGGTTATCAAACACCGTTACTTGGATTTTAAGGTGAAGAAAATAGTCTTTGCTTCCGATTTGGAAAATGAAAGCATTACAGCTTTTAAAAAAGCATCCGCATTTGCAAAGCTGTTATCGGCCTCTATCGAAATAGTATACATCAATGATGCAGGTGCCAATTTCATGGGAGTTGATGATGTGAGAAAACGGGTGGACGATTTTAAAAAGGAATTAGACCAAACCATTGAGGTGCATTTTTACAACTATCACACGGTGGAAGGTGGATTGTTCAACTATTGCCTGATGAACGATGTGGATTTATTGGTAATCCCCACCCACGGCCGAAAAGGTTTTGCTCATTTTCTAGTTGGAAGCTTAGCAGAAAATGTATCCAATCATGCCAAACTACCGGTGATGACCATTAAACTATGATCATTTTCTGAACAACAGTTCCAATCTACCCAATTGGATCAATTCGGCCTTGTTGCTTGCTGCGAATGAGGAGGCAATTGCCCTAGCTGTGGACATGGTCAATTGTTTGATCTTTGGGGTGAACAATTGTTTGTTTTCCATATAGAACTGTTCAAACTCTTCATAGATATCATCAGCCTCTTTTCCGTATTCCAAAAGCCAGTCAAAAACGGTATCAATTTGGAAAGCGGCATCCGTACCATACTCATCTTCAATGGTATCCATGCCAAGCCAATGGTCATGGACCACTTCGTTCAACTTTTCCAATTCCTTCACATGAATGCTATGATCGGCCATTGCAACGGCATAAAAAAGCTTACCTAAATTTTGGTATAGCTCATTGCCCAATTTCTTATCAGTTTCCATCATTTTGCTGTTAAGTGGTGCTAATCATTAAAGATAGGCATGCAAAAAATTTCTGCCCATGACCAAAATCAGTACCTTTAAGGTGACCATGGAACTACTTGAAAAATATGATGTTTTGAAGGTGATTTCGGAAGTGATTTCCGAAGGAGTTGTCATTGTGGATGAATCACAAGAGATTGTGTCAAGCAACACCGCGGCCAATAAAATGTTCGGATACCAAGAAGAAAACCTAGTGGGCAAGCCCTTGGATGTTTTGATTTTGGATGGATTGCGCCAAAGACATCGTCATGAAGTACGGGATTTTATCGAGGAAGGCAAAGCAAGGACCATGGGTCCAGGTCTGGAACTTTACGGCGTGCAACAGAGCGGGCAGCGTTTTCCTTTGGAAATAAGCCTGAACCCTTTCAATTTGGGGGGTAAAAAATATGTGATGGCCATTGTGGTGGACGTTACCGAGCGGAAAAAAGCGGAACAGACGATTGACTATTGGTTCCAAATTTTTGATGAATCGCTGAATGAGATCTATGTATTTGATGCCGAAACGTTCGTGTTCATCAATGTGAATCGTGGGGCCCAGCTCAATTTGGGGTACAATCTGGAAGAATTGAACAGATTATCGGTGCTGGACATCAAACCTAAGTTATCCAAAGAGGTGATGAAACGATTGGTGGCACCCTTGATCAGTGGAAAGCGTGAAAAAGTGAGTTTTGAAACTGTTCACAAACGAAAGGATGGTAGCCACTATCCGGTAGAGGTGCACCTTCAATTGTCCGCCATTGGCAAACGGAAGGTCTGTGTGGCCATTGTTTTGGATATCACGGAACGAAAAAACTACACCCAGCAGTTGGAGAACACGGTTGAGGAACGTACCCAGCAACTTAGGGAAGCCTTGACCGCAGAAAAAAAGTTGAACGAACTCAAGACCAAGTTTTTGTCCTTGGTCTCCCATGAATTCAAAACCCCGTTGACCAGCATTTTGACTTCCACTTCATTATTGTCCAAATACACGGAAACCGATCAGCAAGACAAAAGGGACAAGCACATCAATACCATCAAGTATAAGGTGAGGCATTTGGACAACATCCTCACCGATTTTCTTTCCATTGAGCGGTTGGATACAGGCAAGGTCAATTATAATATAACCAACTTCCCGTTGAGCAAGTTGGTCAATGAGGTTATTTATGACTCCAATACATTACTGAAAGAAGGACAGCATATCCGATACCCTTTGGATATTGAAGGTATTACTATCGATTTTGATGAAAAGATAGTGGCATTGTCCCTCTCCAACTTGGTACACAATGCCATAAAATATAGTCCCGAGGAAACGGAAATAGAACTTAGGGCAACACAGACAGGCACTATCTTACGGATTGACATTATTGATCAAGGACTTGGCATACCGATAGAGGAGCAACCCTTTATTTTTGATCGGTATTTTAGGGCCAGTAACGTACTCACTGTTCAGGGTACGGGGATTGGGTTGAACATAGTACGCCAGCATATGCACAACCTTGGAGCCAACATCACCTTTACAAGTGAGTTGGGCAAGGGCTCCACATTTACACTGCACATACCCATTAACAACAAGGAAAATGAAAAAAGTGCTTCTGGTTGAGGATGACACCTCTTTGCGTGAAAATGTAGAAGAATTATTGGGACTTTCGGGATTCAGGGTTTTTACTGCCTCCAATGGAAAATTAGCCGTGGAACTGGCGCAAAAGGAGCGTCCGGACATTGTGCTTTGCGATATCATGATGCCCGAAATGGACGGTTATGAGGTGCTTGAGCAAATGGCATCCTGTGATCGGACCAAACATATCCCCTTCATTTTTGTATCGGCCAAAACCGAGCGCTCCGAAGTACGCAAAGGGATGGACTTGGGTGCGGATGATTATCTGACCAAACCTTTTGAGGAGGAGGAACTATTAGGAGCTATTTATTCCCGATTGGAAAAAGCGGAGCATTTAGAGAGTTCCTTTTTGGAGCGTAATAAGCCAAACAAAGAGGAAGATGACATACGTTCACTGAATGAACTGAAGAATTTCTTCGATGATCACGGACAAGTATTCCAATACAAAAAAGATGAAACTATTTATACCATTGGCGACCATTCCAATATGGTATATCTTATTTTAAAAGGGGTAGTGAAGTGCTGTGGACTTGACGAAGAAGGTAAGGAACTTATTACTTCGGTATACTCGGAGGACGATTTTCTTGGATTCACCTCGCTCACCGATAACCTTCCTTACCAAGAATATGCTGTGGCCATCGAAGATGTGGAATTGGCGGGAATCCACAAGGAAAAGGTAAAATCCATCCTTGAAGAAAACAAACACATTTCCTTGGAACTGATGGATGTCATTGCAGAAGATCTGGTGCAGATAAAAAAGCAGTTGTTGCAAATGGCCTATAGTTCTGTACGAAAGAAGACGGCCCAAACCCTATTGATGTATTCAAAGGCCATGAACAGGGGCAAAAACAACCCCTTAAAAATTGCCCGTAGCGATTTGGCAGGCGTGGCGGGCATTGCCACGGAAAGCTTGATCAGAACCTTGTCCGATTTTAAGAATGAGGGACTCATCGTCATAGAAAACAGAAATATTGTGGTGTTGGACAAAGAAGCGTTGGAGCGGGTGCACTAATATTGGGAGTCTGTGGAAATTGGGCATGATATTTATCATTCCATTTGTTTAAGGGAATGTTAAACTTTGGGCCTTATTCAGAAGCCCGATGAAGAATATTTTGATCCCGACGGATTTTTCTGAAAACTCCACCAACGCGTTAAAATATGCCCAGATGTTGTTCGGTTCCTTGGAGTGCAACTTTTATTTGCTCTATGTGGGTTCGGTTTTGGATTCCAATGTTGAAGATGGAACAGTAGATGAGACCAAAGGCACATTTCCTTTGACTTCCAAGCAAAAATTGATGGAATTGGTGGAGAATATCCGAAAACAAAACAATGACCCTGACCATTCCTTTTACTCCCTACATGAAAATGGTTTTTTTGTTCCTACGATCAAAAAACATGTGGAAGGTCAACACATCGACCTTATTGTGATGGGTACCAAAGGAGTGTCGGGTATTCAAGAGAAAGTGGTGGGCAGTAATGCTGGCGATGTGGTGACCAAGGTACAATGCAATACTTTGGTGGTGCCTAATAATGTGGAGTTTTCAAAACCCATTGAAATTGCTTTTCCCACAGATTATAATATTTTCTATTCCCATGAGATATTGCGCTCCATGGCCGAAATGTTGGACTTGGGCGACGGGAATTTTAGGATCATGAATGTAATGAAAGACCATGATTCCCTAAATCCTGAACAAACCACAAATAAGGATTACCTCCTCGATTTTATGGAAGAATCCTTTCCTGGGCGGTACAGTACGCACACCATAACCAACAAAAGTGTAAAGTCCGCTATTCAATGTTTTGTTGAAAGCAGGGATATCGATATGATGTTCATGGTGGCCAAAAACCTGAACTTTATTCAGTTGATATTGTTCGATTCCCTTGTGGAACAGATCAGTTTTCATACCAAGGTACCTTTCTACGTCATACACCAATAAGGCGATTTAAAATAGCGACCTTTTGTTAAGGTGATGGAAATCATAGAATTTGAATCCATGAGTAGCTAGCTTTATGGTATTGTAGGATATGTAAACACTTGAGCTATGATGAAGGTTGTACTGCCCACCGATTTTTCCGAAAACGCATTCCATGCCATCAGTTATGCGGCCCAGTTGTTGGAGAATACCACCACCGTATTTTATTTGATGCATGCTTATTCGCCCCCTGTTTATCGTATTGATTATGCATTGGGAAGTCCAGGTCAAATGGGTCTGCCAGACGATTTTAGGTATGCGGCGGAATCAAAGTTGGATAAAACCCGAGAACGGATCAAAGCCCAATTTGACAACCCTAAACATCAATTTGTTACCCATGCGGCATTCAATACCCTTGAGGATGAAATTAGGTTGTTTTCCACCAAGGAACAAGTGGATTTGATCATCATGGGAACTCAGGGAGCAACTGGCGCACGGGAAATTTTGTTCGGTTCCAATACGGTTCACGTACTCAACCGTACACAGATTCCGGTACTGGCCATTCCTGCGGATTACCAATATATTACCCCTGGTGAAATTTTGTTTCCTACCGACCTCGAAATCAATTTTGATCAGGTGGATGTTCCCTTCCTTTTGAAAATGGCCAAACTATGGCATTCCAAGATCCATATCATGCATGTGGCTTCCCCAGAAGGATTAATGGAGGAACAAGAAAATAACAGGGCCCATTTAGAAGGATTGTTAGTGGAACACAACCACACATTTCACGATTTACCTGATCAGGAGTTGACCACCGCCATCAATGCCATACAAGAAAAAGTGACTGCGGAGATGTTGGTAATGGTCAAAAACAAACACACCTTTTTGGAACGGTTGTTCATAGAACCTGTAATTAAAAATATAGGTCTTCACAGTCCTATTCCCTTTTTGGTATTGCCCTATAATCTTAAAAGTTAAGCCATGTTACAAATTTTGGTTCCAACGGATTTTTCCAACAATTCCTACAATGCCCTGTATTATGCGGCAAAACTGTTCAAAAACAAGGAATGTATCTTCCATCTGGCAAATGTTTGTACAACATTAGGAGGAAGTGTTTCGGAAACCGAACAAGTGGAATCCGTGCAAGGGTTGGACGCCATGGCACACAGGTTGGTGTTGGATTTGGGTAAAAATTCTAAACACCAGATAAAAAAAGTGTCCTTATGCCAAAGTGTTACCAAAGGAGTTTCTGGTTACGCTAAAGATTTCCCGATAGATTTGATGGTCATTGGCAACAAGTCCAAAGAAGAAGGCGCCAA
The DNA here is from genome assembly GCA_030148305.1 of Allomuricauda sp. Lineage (GTDB taxonomy): Bacteria > Bacteroidota > Bacteroidia > Flavobacteriales > Flavobacteriaceae > Flagellimonas. The sequence goes on from JASBTS010000225.1 coordinate 39,462, forward strand.
TATCATGTTTGGTAATAATGCCATGCAACTGGTACGTGAGGTAAATCAATGTCCGGTATTGATTGTACCGTTGGAAATCGATTTTAAACCTGTGGAAAGGATGGCCTTCATTTCCAATTTTATCAATCCTATTGCTGAGGACAATATAAAGGCAATTTTGTTTTTTTCCAACATCATGGATAGTGCATTGGTGCCCATGAGCATTGAAGAAGGCAAGGGAACGGATTCCATGGCCAAGCATAAGGACCATTTTTTAAAAGCCGTTTCCAAAAACCTTTCCAAAGAAGTGGTCTTGCCGGTTTTTCAGGATAAGGTGAAGACCATTTTGGAATTTGTGGAACTTTGGAACATTGACATACTTTGCATGGTCTATTACCAACATCACTTCTTTTTGGAATTCATCGGTAAGGGAATCATCAAAGACCTGAACACCAAACTATCGGTTCCATTTTTGATTCTTCCAGACCGATCAAGATGACCTAGGTCATGGCATAGGATTTAAGTTCAGTTTAGCTTTAATGAAAAACATAAAAGCCATGGACAAGCGTGTATTGTTACCCACGGATTTTTCTAAAAATGCGCTGAATGCCATTAGATATGCCTTTGAGTTGTACAAAGACGTTCAGTGCGATTTTTACCTTTTGAACGCATTCCATGTTTCTGGCTATAATTTAGACAGCATGAGGGTGCCCGAGATTGGCGAACCTTTATATGAGGCTGCAAAAAAAGAGGCAGAGGACGGCATGGCCCGTTTAATGGAACTCCTCGACCTGCATCCTGATAATGAAAAACATACCCTGCATACCATCGTTACCTTTAATAGTCTTACCGAAGCCATACGCAACGTAATCGAAACGAAAGATATCGATATTATCATAATGGGTACCAAAGGGGTGACGGATGCCAAGGCCAGGGTTTTTGGAACCAATACGGTATCAGTGATGGAACGTATTAAAGATTGTCCGGTAATAGCCGTTCCAAGCGATTTTTCTGTGGAACCCCCAAAGGAAATTGTTTTCCCAACGGATTACAAAACGCATTTTAAGAAACGCGAAATCCAATACCTTATCGAGATAGCCAAACTACATGGTGCCAAAATCAACGTACTACACATTGACCGTGACAAGGATGGTAAACTGAATAGGGAAGAAGAGGAAAACAAAAAATTGTTGCTGGATATTTTGGAAGGGACCGACTATGAGATCCATTTTTTGTCTTCCGTGAAGGTGAGCAAGGGAATCCATCTATTTGTGGAAAGCAAACATTGTGATATGATTGTTTTTATGAACAGGAAACATTTGTTCTTCGGAAGCATATTATCCAACCCCTTGGTCAAAGAAATGGGATACGATCCCGAAGTGCCGATATTGGAACTGAATGATAATTGAAAAATAAGAAGATGAAACAAGTTGGAATTTGGTTGGATAAGAAAGAGGCTCTCGGGGTGGTCTTGGAAGATGGCGGGGAAAGTGTTTTTAATGTTGAGTCCGATTTGGAATTCTTCAATCCCAAAGGCGGATCACGTTCCAAAGCCAACTGGGGGCCACAAGATGTAGTGCAGGATAGCAAATACATGGAACGGGAAAAAAATCAGCTAAAAAGGTATTTTGAAAACATAACCTTGGAGTTACAAGATGTGGATGAATTGGCCATTTTCGGACCTGCAGAGGCTCCGGAAAAGTTCATGGCCGAACTGGAGGACAACTATCCCGAACTGGCCCAAAAGGTAACCGTTTCCGAAAAAACGGACAGCATCACCAAGAACCAGTTCAAGGCCTTGGTGAAACAAACTTTTGGCATGGATGATCGATATCCGGAAAAATCCATTTAGAACCACCTAGATGATTTAGATCATTTCAAAAAGACTGACCAAACTTTACCTTGATGAATGCCTTTGAACTAAAAATCTAGGATCATGGTCACATTGGGAAAAATAGGGGATTTGCACAAGGAACTCCAGATCTGGAATTCCTATCTGCAGTTTATTGATGATGAAATGCTATTTATCCAACGATTGTTGAACTCCTATGTTTTTGAACCAAGGACCCCCAATCTATTTGAACGGTTGGAAGAGTTTAAACGGGAATTCGCCCTTTCCAAAAAGGAAAAGAACCGATTAAAAAAGGAAATTCTGGAGCATGAAAAACATCTGGGTGGACTGGTTGAATGCACCACGGACGATTGTGATGCCCACTACTACCAAAAGCACCAAGAATTCAAGGATGTCATGACGGCCTACATAGAGAGTTATCTCAACCTAAAGAACAAGGTGTATAGTTATGCAGGATCCATACTTAAGCGAAAAAAACCACAAGATTGAGATACGGTACCAATGCCGGTGCATTGGGTTAATTATAACACAAATTCATTATTCTAAAATTTTAATTATGTCACTGGTTAAACTAAACGGAAAGCGATTTCCATGGAATGAGAGCTTGGTCGATTTTTTTAATCGAGACACTTTTATTGACGATGATTTTTTCAACTTGGAAAAATCTATGCCATCAATGAACGTGAAGGAGCACGAAGATGATTTTGAAATTGAGTTGGCGGCCCCAGGGTTCGACAAAAAAGATTTCAACATCACTATGAAAGATGACCTTTTGGAAGTTTCTGCACAAAAAAGCAAAGAAGAAACCGAAAAGGATGAAGACTACACAAGAAGGGAATTCAATTACAATTCGTTTACCCGAACCATGCAATTGCCCCATTCCGTAGATCCAAAAAAAGAAGTGAAAGCTACTTACAAAAATGGAATCCTAAAGTTGCATCTTCTTAAAATGGAAGAAGCCAAGGAAAATTCCAAAAAAGTAATCGAGGTGGTTTAACAATGAACACGCGGCAAATGGAATTTCCCGTTTGCCGCTTAAAATCAAAAACAATGAAAACAAAAATTCAAAAAGGGACTTTTAGGGAATGGTTGACTGCCGAAGAATTACATGATGCCTCCAAAAAATGGTCCTCCGAATTAAAATTTGCCATGGACGAGCAAAAATTCCTGAACAGCATGATCAAGGACTATACTTTGGACATCATCGATTCTGATATGTTCAATACCGTACAACCTGTAGTGGAAGCGTTGAACAAATCTGAAAAAGAGTTGATCGATCTGTTCAAAAAGGTGCAGTTGCACGAAAACCAACTTCAGATCATGGTGGATGATGTAAACCAAAGCCGCATGGAAAATGCGTATTTGGATACCCATGCCGATCTTGAAAAGGAAATGGAACGCTATTTCGCCAAATATCGGGATGCCAAGAACAGGATGTTCAATATCGTCTCGAAGGTCATCAAAAGAAAAAAACAAAAAAGGCTGCTGAATTAAAGGCCTGAATGAACAAAAATGATGAAAATTCTGGTTTACAGTGCCAAGGATTTTGAGGTGGAAAACCTCAAGAAGGCTAATGGGGAGAGGCACAAGATCAAATTTGTACCCGAAGCCTTGGATGCTACAACGGCGGTAATGGCTGCCGGGTACGATGCCATTTCCATTTTTTCAAATGACGATGCTTCGTTGGTCGTCCTCGAAATCCTCAAGGAACTTGGGGTAAAATACATCACCCTTCGGGCCACGGGTTATAACAATGTGAGCATTAAATCTGCCATGAGGATAGGATTAAAGGTGGCCTATGCACCGGAATATTCGCCCCATGCCATTGCGGAACATACCATTGGTCTTCTCTTGGCTCTCAACCGGAAATTGGTCTTGGCCCATGAACAGGTATGCCAGTATAATTTTACGTTGGACAATTTGATAGGGTTCGACCTGAACGGAAAAACCGTCGGTATTTATGGAACGGGTAAGATCGGTTCCATTTTGGTGAAGATTTTTCATGCGTTCGGATGCAAGGTAATCGCTACCGATGTCCATCAAAACCAATACCTGGAAAATCATTACGACTTGGAATATCTTCCTTTGGAAGAAATGTGCAAAAAGGCCGATGTGGTCAGTATCAATGTTCCCCTTTCCTATGAAACCCACCATTCCATTAGTGCTTCCCATTTCAAGTCGATGAAAAAAGGATCTTTTGTGGTCAACACGGCCCGTGGAGGGATCATAAAAACCGAAGATTTGATCGAGGCCCTAAAAAAAGGAATTCTTGGAGGTTACGCCACGGATGTTTATGAAGGGGAACGGGGCATATTCTTTAAGGATAACAGCAAAAGGGGAATTGATGATCAAAAACTCAAGGATCTCATCGCCATGCCCAATGTGCTCCTAACGCCACACCAGGCTTTTGCGACCAAAGAGGCCTTGGAACGTATTGCAGCAACTACTCTGTACAATTTGGATTGTTGGGAAGAGGGGAGGACCTGTAAAAATGAGTTGGGGTATGGGACCTTTGCCCTATAAAAGAGGACTCAGCAATTTGGCAAATCCTTCTATCAACTTGTTCAACCACGGGCGTTGGCTGTATTTATGGTAATCGTTCAACACTTTGGATTTGGCACAGTCTTCCAAAAACTCCTGCTTCATTTGTTGGCAAAGTACAGCATCATAAACAAAGGCTTGGGCCTCATAATTCTGTTGAAGGCTACGGTTGTCCAGGTTGGCCGTTCCGATGCTGGCAATCTCGTCATCGCAGAGCATTACCTTGCTGTGTAAAAATCCATCTGAGAAAAGATATACCTTGATCCCCGCTTTCAAGTACGATTCATAGTAAGCCCTAACACACCAATCCACTAGTTTCATATCCGTAGTGGCGGACATCAACAAACGCACGTCCACACCACTCAGGGAAGCCGTGACCAATCCCTGTAAAATGGCATGGTTGGGAATGATGTATGGGTTAACGATGTATAGATATTTTTCTGCGCTGTTGATGATGGAAAAATACACTTGCTCCATCACATCAAAATCATCATCCGGGCCACTGGGAACTATTTGGAGTGCCGTTTGTGAACTATTCGACTTTGAGATTTTAAAAGATTCCATTTCTACTTGAATGCCGCTCGCCAGATACCAATCCGTGATGAAAATCCGGTTCAGGTAATCAACCGCTTCTCCTTCAATTTTTAAATGGGTATCGTGCCATTTGCCCAAAGAGGGATCGCCTTTGAGGTACTTATCGGAAATATTGATGCCGCCAGTAAATCCCATTTTGTTGTCCACAACGATAATCTTACGGTGGTTACGGTAATTGAGGGCGGTAAGGAACCGTCCAAAGCGAAAGGGGAGGAACTGGGCCGTTTCCACGCCAATTTCCTTTAGTTTTTTCAGGTACTTTTTACTAAGGGAATAACTGCCAATGCCATCGTACAAAAGTCTAATGGTAACCCCCTCGGCAATTTTTCTTTGGAAGATTTCTAAAAGCTTCTCGGCAAGTAAGCCCTCTTCATAAATGTAATATTGCAAGTGGATATGTTCCTTGGCACCATCCAAGGCTTCAAAAATACTTTCAAAGGTAATTCTGCCATCTTGAAGTAAATTAATCTCATTGGAACATGTAACGGGACAGTTGACCGTCTTATGGATGAGGTGGGTTATTTTTTGTTTGTTGGAAGACAGTGATGGATCACAATGTACATACGGAATACTGGAAAAATGGGTTACGGCATTTTTTAAGGTGAACATTTTGCTCTTTCTCCTATTTCTGCCGAACAAAAGATAGAGCAAGACACCACCTACAGGAATGGTAAAAATGGCCAACAGCCATGCCAGAGTCTTACTGGGCCTCACCCCGTTCAATAATAAACTGACTACCATGATCAGGGCAACCAGGATGTAAATTCCTATGAGAATGGGTATGAGCATCTATTTGGGTGGATACATATACCAACAAAGATACATTACTTCCGGTTTTGGGTCATGATGGAAATCAGATGCTTATTAAAATTTGAACAATTGTTTTAATCATTTGTTCAATAATGGGTTTTGTTTTGTAGTTTTGTGATGGAATACAAGTATAATGGAGGAAAACAAACTGGATACAGAGGAAAAAATCAAGGCGGCCGCGGCAAGGTTGTTCACCCAAAAAGGATACGCGGCGACCAAGACAAGGGATATTGCCGAGGAAGCGGGTATCAATCTTTCTTTGCTGAACTATTATTTCCGGAGCAAGGAAAAACTCTTCAACCTGATCATGGGTGAAAAAATCCGTCAGTTTTTTGGAATCGTGGTCCCGGTCATCACCGATGACAGCCTGGACCTTGAACTGAAAATTGAGCTCTTTGTGGAAAAATATATCGAAACACTGACCCAAAACCCCGATCTGCCCATTTTTGTGCTGAACGAAATCCGTAATGATCCCAAACATTTTGTGGAAGAGATTGGAGCTAACAAAATTTTGATGAGCTCATCATTGATGAACCAGATCAGGGCGAAAAACCCCGATATAAATCCTGTACATTTTGTTATGAATCTTATGGGAATGTCGGTATTCCCCTTTTTGTCCAAGCCTGTTTTTATGGCCTCGCAAGTTGTTGACGAAAATAGTTTTAAAGCACTTATGGACGAACGTAGGAAGTTGATACCCATTTGGATGAATACCATATTGGGAAGTAAATAAAAATTTTTACCCAAAAATTGGTCAAATGATTAAATCAAAATATCAATCATGAAACGCACAAGCTTACTGACCGTTTTATTGCTTTTGTTAGGCATTGTGACACAAGCGCAATCCTTGGAAAGCCTTACCCTTGAGGAATGCTACAACATGGCACGGACCAATTATCCTTTGATTCGGCAGCAAGGGCTGATACAATCGGCATCTGATTTCAACGTGGAAAATATTGTCAAGGGAAACCTACCACAGATAAACCTCAATGCGCAGGCCAGTTACCAGACCGAGGTCACCCGGTTGCCCATAGAAGTACCTGGAATGGATGTGCCGGTTTTGGATAAGGACCAATACCAAGTGTATGCGGAGATCAACCAGAAATTGTTCGATGGAGGAAAGACCAACAAGAAAGTCAAGATCCAAGAAGCCCTCCAGGATATTGAAGAGGGGCAATTGGAAGTTCAATTGTATGATATTTATAAAAGGGTAAGCCAACTGTATTTCGGCATTTTATTGGCCAAGGAACAGATATTGCAAAACGACCTGCAAGAAAAGGATATTCAGTTGGCCATGGATAGGGTACAGACCCGAATCCAAAATGGTGCTGCCATCGAGAGTGATCTTTTTACCCTAAAAGCCAATCAACTGTCCATCCACCAAAGGACAACCGAGCTTATGTCCCTCAAAAAAGCCTACTACCAAATGTTGTCCATTTTTATTGGTAGGGATGTGAATGAAGAAACGCTGTTGGTCAGACCGCAGGAAGCCATGGATATAGGCGGTATCAATCGGCTGGAAGTGGGCCTTTTTGATAAACAAATGTCCCTGCTCGATTTACAATCCAATCTTTTGAACACCAAGATTACCCCAAGCCTTTCCCTTTTCGGTAGGGCCGGATACGGAAAACCTGGTCTGAACATGCTCAGTAATGAATTTGACTCCTATTTTCTGGGAGGTGTACGTTTGCAATGGCCTTTGTTCAATCTGTACACCAACAAAAAAGAAAAAGAAATCAATAAAATTGAAAAGGAAAAACTCCAGACCCAAAAGGAGACCTTTCTCTTCAACACCAAAATGGAATTGACCCAGCAACAGACCGAAATAGACAAGTTCCGAAAGCTTTTGGAAATGGACGATACCATTATTGAGAGCTATGCCAAGGTGAAGGATGCCTCCCTGTTCAAATTGGACAATGGCACCATCGATGTGAACGATTACATCCGGGATGTGAACCAAGAAAGTCGGGCCATACAGAACAAACTGTTGCATGAGATACAGTTGTTGATGAAACGCGAAGAATTGAAAATAACCCAAGGAATATAATTAGCGATACCATGATGAGACGAATTCAAATATCAACTGCCACACTACTGCTGCTGGCCATTTCCTGTTCCGATAAGGATGGACTGTACGATGCTTCCGGTACTTTTGAGGCCACTGAGGTAAACATAGCTTCCGAAGCCAACGGTGTGATCGAACAATTAGATCTTGAAGAAGGCCAAACCTTGGAAATTGGGGAGTATCTCGGCTATGTGGATAGCACCCAAGTATATCTGCAAAAACAACAATTGGAGGCCCAAATCAAGGTATTGCTGAACAGGAGACCGGAGATTGCGGTGCAGCTTTCTTCCTTGGAAGAACAATTAAGACAGGCCAAACGGGAGCAACAACGTATCCAAAATCTGGTCAACGGAAAAGCGGCTCCGCAAAAGGCCCTTGACGATGCCAACTCGCAAGTGGAGATCATTGAAAACCAGATAAAGGCCCAAAAGTCGACGCTTTCCATCAGCACTTCAAGTCTGGTAAACGAAACCGAACCCTTGCAGGCACAGATACGTCAGTTGAACGATAAACTGGAAAAATGCAAGATCATCAATAAGGTCAAGGGTACGGTGTTGACCAAGTTTGCCGAGGAAAATGAAACTACCGTGCAGGGAGCTCCTCTATACAGTATTGCTAATTTGGATACCCTCACGCTACGGGCTTATATTACGGGAGAATTGCTTCCGGAAGTAAAGATCGGACAGCAGGTAAAGGTTTTGATCGACAGTGCTTCGGACAATTATAAAACCTATGAGGGAACTGTGGAGTGGGTGAGCGACAAGGCCGAGTTCACGCCCAAGACCATCCAGACCAAGGAGGAGCGGGCCAATTTGGTATACGCGGTAAAGATAAGGGTGCCCAACGATGGCTATCTTAAGATAGGAATGTACGGAGAAGTGAAGTTCTAATATGAAAGCCGTAATCGCCGAAAATATCAGCAAACAATATAATGGTAAACCTGCCGTGGAAAAGGTTTCTTTTGAAGTCGACGAAGGGGAGATTTTTGGTCTCATCGGTCCGGATGGGGCAGGAAAGACCAGCATTTTTCGAATATTGACCACCTTATTGTTGCCTGATGGCGGTTCGGCCCAAGTGCATCATTGGGATGTGGTCAAGGATTGGCGGGCCATACGGAATGCCGTGGGTTATATGCCCGGTAAGTTCAGCTTGTACCAAGACCTTACCGTGGAGGAAAATCTACATTTCTTTGCTACGGTATTCAACACTTCCATTCAAGAAAACTACCATTTGATAGAGGAAATTTACGTGCAATTGGAACCCTTCAAGAATCGAAGGGCAGGGAAGCTTTCAGGTGGGATGAAGCAGAAATTGGCCCTGTGTTGTGCCTTGATCCATAAACCTAAAGTGTTGTTCCTGGATGAACCTACCACAGGTGTCGACCCCGTTTCCCGAAGGGAATTTTGGGAAATGCTCAAAAAACTGAAGCAACAAAACATCAGCATTGTGGTCTCCACACCTTACATGGATGAGGCATCGATGTGTGATCGCATCGCTTCGATCCAATCAGGAAGTATTTTGTCCATCGATACACCGCAATATTTGGTTAAAAATTATGGCAATCAACTTTTTAAGGTGAAGGCCAATGACCGTTATAGACTTTTGGAGGTATTGAAATCTGTACCCTCTACCAAAAGTTACGCCTTCGGGGAATATGCCCATATTTCTGTCGAAAAGGGCCATCAAATGGAAGCTTCTGAAATCCGCCAACATCTGCATCAAAATGGTTTGACCGGAGTGGAGATAGGAGATGCCGAGGTGACCATCGAGGATTGTTTTATTAACCTGTTACATTGATTTAGGATGGAAGAAGTAGTGATACAGGCCGACAAACTCACCAAAAAGTTTGGTGATTTCACTGCCGTGGATGCCATTACCTTTCAGGTAAGAAAAGGGGAAATTTTCGGTTTCTTGGGCGCCAATGGAGCAGGAAAGACCACGGCCATGAGAATGCTGTGCGGATTGTCTGTTCCTACATCCGGAGAGGCAAAAGTTGCAGGTTTCGATATTTACAAAGAAACAGAGTCCATCAAGAAAAATATTGGTTACATGAGCCAGAAGTTCTCCCTATACGAGGATTTGACGGTGGTGGAAAACATTCGGTTTTTTGGCGGTATTTATGGGTTGACCAATGAACAGATCAAAAACAAGACCCAGCAACTGATCGAGCGATTGGGACTTACTTCGGTGCAAAAACAACTGGTAGTGGACCTTCCATTGGGGTGGAAACAAAAGCTTTCATTTTCAATCGCGATAATCCATCAGCCCAAAATCGTTTTTTTGGATGAACCGACCGGGGGCGTGGATCCCTTGACCCGTCGTCAATTTTGGGAATTGATCTATGAGGCCGCCCACAACGGCATCACCGTTTTTGTGACCACACACTATATGGACGAAGCAGAGTATTGTGACCGTTTGTCCATCATGGTGGACGGAAGGATCAAAGCTTTGGACACCCCAAAAAATCTAAAAGCAGAGTTTGAAGTGGAATCCATGGACGAAGTGTTTTACAAATTGGCCCGGCAGGCCACTAGAGCGGAATAGAACAAGATGAAAAGACTGTTGGTTTTCATAAAGAAGGAATTTACCCATGTGCTCAGGGATAAAAAGACACTCCTGATATTGTTCGGTATGCCCATTGTACAAGTACTCATTTTTGGGTTTGTATTGTCCAATGAGGTGAAGAACACCAATCTTTTGGTGATCGATCAGGCGCAGGACAGTGCAACAAAGGAAATCATATCCAAGGTACAGGCGAGTGTGTATTTCAATATTGCATCGGTCACTTTTGATGTAAAGGATGTAGAGGCTTCCTTTAAAAAGGGAAAGAGCAAGGCCGCTTTGATCCTACCCAAGGATTTTGAGAAAAACCTGATGACCAAACATGTGGCCCAAGTGCAGATTTTGGCTGATGCTTCCGATCCCAACCATGCCACCACCATCGAAAATTACCTTACGGCCATCATTAGGGATTACACCAACTCTTTGAATACCACCATGCCCTATACCATTACACCGGAAGTTCGCATGCTGTACAACCCGCAACTCAAGGGAGCTCCCAATTTTGTGCCCGGGGTCATGGCCTTGATCTTAATGCTGGTCTGCGTGATGATGACGGCCATTTCCATTGTCAGGGAAAAGGAAATGGGCACCATGGAAGTATTATTGGTTTCACCTTTCAAACCCATTATGGTGATTGTCTCCAAGGTAGTGCCCTATTTTATCCTTTCGATGCTCAATATTGTCTCTATTCTATTGTTGAGTGTTTATGTGCTAGGGGTGCCGATCAAAGGAAACGTGTTATTGCTGTTTGCGGAAAGTGCCCTGTTTATATCGACCTGTCTTTCCTTGGGCATTTTTATTTCCATCAAAACGCAGACCCAGCAGGTGGCCATGTTGATTTCGTTGATGGGGATGTTGTTGCCTACTGTTCTCTTTAGCGGGTTTATGTTTCCAATTGAAAATATGCCTTTTCCGCTTCGTATGATCTCGAACATTGTTCCCGCCAAATGGTTTTACATCATCGTGAAGGATATCATGATCAAAGGTTTGGGCTTTGCCGCAGTATGGAAAGAAAGTTTGATTTTGATGGGTATCACGGTGTTTTTTCTCGGTATCAGTATCAAGAACTTTAAAATTAGACTGGCATGAGAACCATCAAGTTTTTGCTCTACAAAGAATTCAAACAGATTTTTAGGAACCGATCAATCGTTGCCCTGATTCTGTTCATGCCCGTTATGCAACTGCTCATTTTGCCCTGGGCTGCGGACTATGAAGTGAAGAACATCAATGTGGCCTTGGTGGACCAAGACCATTCGACCTATGCCCAAGAATTGATTTCCAAAATATCCGGCTCCAACTATTTTAATATTGTGTCCAGTACATCATCTTACGATGAGGCCTATCGTTCCATTGAATCCGATGCTGCGGATTTGGTTTTATTGATTCCACCTAATTTTAAAAGGGACTTGGTAAAAAACAAAGCACAGAAACTGTTTTTGGCCGTGAATGCCATCAATGGTACCAAAGCCAACTTGGGGGCTGCCTATATGCAAGAGGTCATTAAAGAATACAATGGAAAGCTGCTGACGGAAATCCATTCCGTTGGAAGGAACCCGATACCCCATAGGGCCGAGGTGACTTTTTCCAACTGGTATAACCCCCATTTAAGCTATAAGGTATTCATGGTTCCCGGAATCTTGGCCATTTTGGTGACCATGGTGGGTGGTTTTCTATCCGCATTGAACATTGTAAAGGAGAAGGAGGTGGGTACCATAGAACAGGTGAACGTGACCCCAATCAAGAAACATCATTTTATTTTAGGCAAAATGATACCCTTTTGGGTTTTGGGGAATGTGGTCTTTACTTTGGGTCTTATAGTTTCCTGGGTCATTTACGGCATTGTTCCCGTAGGGAGTTTGTTATTGTTGTATAGCTTCATTGCGGTGTACCTGCTTGCGGTATTGGGTTTTGGGTTGTTGATATCGACCTATAGTGAAACCCAGCAACAGGCCATGTTCGTCATGTACTTTTTTATGATGGTGTTTATTTTAATGGGTGGACTTTTCACCCCCATTGAAAGTATGCCCGAGTGGGCGCAGGAAACCATCAAGATAAATCCGTTGAGCTATTTGATCAAGGTGCTGCGGATGATTGTTCTAAAGGGAAGTACCTTTTCCGATATCGCACCCCATTTGGGGACCATTGCCCTTTTTGCCATTGGACTCAATGGTTGGGCCATGTTGAATTACAAAAAGACCAGCTGACCCATTTAGGATGATCCATTTGCCTAAACATCAGGTTTTCAATTTACCTTTGTTCGCCATTTCAATTGAAAGCAGATGAAAGCCATTGTTTATGAAAAGTTCCAAGGACCCATTACCTTGCAAAATGTAGTTGATCCCACTCCAAAGAACCATGGTGTTGTTGTGAGGGTGACTGCCACCGGCCTATGCCGAAGCGATTGGCACGGTTGGATGGGACATGACACCGATATTGAATTGCCCCATGTACCCGGTCATGAATTGGCAGGCATTGTGGCCGAAGTCGGGAAAGACGTTAAAAACTGTAGAGTAGGGGACAGGGTTACCGTTCCCTTTGTCTGTGGATGTGGTACCTGTCCCGAATGTCACTCCGGAAACCATCAAGTGTGTAACAACCAAACCCAACCGGGATTCACGCATTGGGGTTCCTTTGCCGAGTATGTGGCCTTGGACCATGCCGATATCAATTTGGTGAAATTGCCAGAAGGGATTACCGATATTACGGCTGCCATTTTAGGTTGTAGGTTTGTTACTTCTTTTAGGGCTGTGGTGGACCAAGGAAAGGTTCAAGGAGGTCAATTTGTGGCGATTCATGGTTGTGGGGGCGTTGGCCTTTCCGCTATTATGATTGCCAATGCCTTGGGAGCACAAGTCATTGCCATTGACATCAATGATGAAACTTTGGAGTTGGCTGCCTCTTTGGGAGCGACCAATACGGTGAATGCATCCAAATCTAGCAATGTGGTAGAGGAAGTGAGGGAACTGACCCATGGCGGTGCCCACGTGTCCTTGGATGCTCTTGGTAGCCAGGTAACGTGTTTCAATTCCGTTGCCAACCTCAGAAAAAGGGGAAAACATATTCAGGTGGGTTTGATGACGGGGGACCATCAACATCCCAAAGTGCCCATGGACAAAGTTTTGGCCAATGAACTGGAAATTTTGGGTAGTCATGGTATACAAGCCTTTCGCTATTCGGCTATGCTGGAAATGATAAAAGAAGGCAAACTCAGTCCACAAAAGTTAGTGGAAAGAACAATTTCTTTGGAAGATGCTATAGTAGAATTACCCAATATGGACAAGTTTGCCAATAAAGGCGTTTTGGTCATTGATGATTTTGGAAAATAAAATCCACCGCCATTTGTGCATGAAGGTCGGTAGTGGCGAGAGTGGGAATGTCAACATCGTTGGATTTGATTAATAGGGGCAGTTCGGTACACCCTAATATGATGCCCTCTGCACCTTTCTTTTGTAAAAGATGAATCTGCTCTAAAAAAAAGGCTTTGGCTTCTTCCGAAAAAATACCCTGGGTCAATTCTTTGGAAACATAGTGGTGTGCTTGGGGTATATAAGCATCATCTGGAATCACTGTTTCGATATCATAGTTTTTCTTCAGCACTTTAGGTATAAAATCCCCGGTCATGGTGGGTTTGTTCCCAAGAAGTCCCAATGTCTTCAATCCCAAACGTTGGGCTTCCTTTCCCGTGGCATCTGCTATGTGTAAAATGGGAATTTCAATTTTCGGCTGAACAAAATCATAGACCATGTGGGGTGTATTGGCACAGATGACTATGGCTTTGGCACCCACTTCCTGTAATTTTAAGGAGGTTTCCAGATATTTTGCATTGATTTTTTCCTTGTTCTGTTCCCGCATCAGTTCAATATTGATGCTGTGAATGATCAATGGTGGATTTACCTGCTCTCCAATGATTTTGGATGCCAATTGGTTGATCAATCTGTAATATTCAATGGTGGAGTGCCAAGAAGTACCACCGATCATTCCCAAGGTTTTCATATGATTTTGT
>JASBTS010000229.1 GCA_030148305.1 Allomuricauda sp.
TTACAGAAACATAGTTTTCATCCATGAACACCTCTTTCACAAAAGGAAGATGGAAAAGTTCCTTGGCCAATGGAGCATCCTTGGCCTCATCGATGTTCTTGAACTCGTAAGTGGAAGGCACAATGCGCTTGTTGCAGACGAACTTCATCACCGAAGGGTTAGGGGTAACTTCGGCATAAACGGTAACAGGTTGCTTTTTTTGCACATCCTCTTCGTTCACCACTGGTTCCCCGGCATTCAGGTATTCTACCAATTGTTGGGCCACATCGGCCTTAACGTCATCCCAGGTCACGATATCGTACCTTTCCAAAGCCACAAAATTGCTGGCGATGTACACCGTTTTAATGAACGGAAGGTAAAAAAGTTGTTGTGCCAAGGGAGAGTTTTTGGCCTCATCTATATTCTTGTATTCGTAATTGCCCTTCACCAAAAAATGGTTGGCCTCCAATTTGATGATCTTGGGGTTGTTGGTGGCAATTACGGTGATATTATATTCTTTCATCGGTTTAATTTGATACAAAAATACCAATAGTTGACATGTGCAGCAAAATATTATAATAATGTCCGTTGCAATCCGTTATCTAATTGTTTGATTATTTTTAAAATCACAACCATTAGCCCAGATCGTCACATGAGACGCAGCACAACCTCGATCATAATTGCCCTGTTCTTTGGTTTTTTGGCCAAGGCCCAGGAAGGAATCCCCGTGTATTTTGACTACTTGGCGGATAACTATTACTTGGTCTATCCGTCCATGGCGGGTATTGCTGAGGGCACCAAGATTCGTCTTACGGCCAGAAAACAATGGTTCAATGTGGATGAGGCTCCGAGTCTTCAAACGTTCAACATCAACTCTAGGGTGGGGGAACGCAGTGGAATCGGCGGTATTCTATTTAATGATTCCAATGGTTACCATTCCCAAACCGGTTTTAAGGGCACTTATGCGCATCATTTACAATTGGGAGGCGATTTCCGTACTTTGAACCAACTCTCGTTCGGTCTTAGTGCTGGTGTGATATTGAGCAGTTTGGACGAAACCGAATTTAGATCTGTGATTCCCGATCCCGTGGTTACCGGGGTTAAAAATACCACTAGCTATTTCAATGTGGATTTGGGGGCATCGTACAACTTGTTCGAGTTCTATGCACATGCTGCCATTTTAAACATTTTAGGAAGCGGTCGTGATCTGTATACCGCAGCCGAGTTCGATAATTTGAGAAGATACCTCCTTTCCGCAGGATATGTTTTTGGAAAAAGTACAAGGGTAGAGCCTTCTATCCTGTTTCAGATGACCGATTATACCAAGGAGAAAACTATTGACTTGAACGCCAAGGTATACAAGGATGTGAGTTTTGGTACCGTGTGGGCCGGACTTTCTTACCGAAGGAGTTTTGACGGGGCCCAATACCAATCCAACGGAACTTTTGGAGAGCAACGTTTGCAGTTGTTCACACCGATCATCGGGGTAAACGTGAACCGTTTCTTGTTCTCTTACAATTATTCCTATCAATCTGGGGATATCCGTTTTGATAATGGTGGATTCCACCAGATTACCTTGGGCTATGATTTTGGCCAGAGCGACGATGGCAAACGATACGATTGTTATTGCCCAGCCGCCAACAATTAAAAAATGGCCCACCACCAAGGATGAGCCATTTCCAACCAACCAATAAAACTGCATTAATCCCACTTCATATTTTTCTTGGAAGCTTGGCTTTTAATGGCCGATAACATGGCATTTTCCAATTCCCCTTTTTCTTCTTTTTGACTTTGGGCGATATAAGCCTCACGCTTCGTGTTCAGCTCCTGGATTTCCTTTTGGATTTTTTCACGCTCCGCCTTTTTGTCATCAACATAGGCCTTGATTTCACTTTTGGATTTGCCCTGTAACTCTTTTGGAAGGTCATTGTCATCCAATTTGGAAAGTACGGCTTCGTTATCCTCCACGGCATCTACCAAATCCCATTGGGAATTTTTATAAAGTCTGGAGCTTTTGCTCACGGCTCGCTTTACTACAACGGCTTCTTCCAATTCAGCTGCGTTGCTATCTTGAACACTCTGTAGAGCCTTTTTTTTGTATCCCAAGGAACCATAAGAAATATAGGTGTTGTTCAACTTGGAATTCAATTTGATGATGACATCGTCATAAGGTGTGTTGATGTGTACCACTTGTTGGTTGTGGTCAATGGCCATATATTCCCCTCCGGTCAGGGAAGCGCCACTTTTCCATTCGGTACTGATGCCCTGCTGAAAATTTCCACAGAAAATAGTGTTCACGATCACATCCTTTTCCTTGGCGTTGGCCGCGGCATCCCTGTAGTTCAATTTGCCTTGCGTGAAAGGTTCATTGCCAGCGATAAAAATCATTTTAAGGTCGTCGGCATTCTTGCCCCAATCCAATTGTTTCAGGGAAGTTTGAATGACCTCACCGCAATATTCCTCACCGCCGTTGGTGGTCAAGGAGAAGAGTTTTTCTGAGATTTCATCCAGGTCATCCGAAAACCCCAATACCTGACGGATGTACCCTTCTCGGGAAGAAAGGTTGTCGTTTCCATATTCGTAAAGGGCAATCTGAAGCATGGGTCGGGTATCGTTGCCACATTTGGCATGAGTAAACTCGTTTACAATGTCCCACAACTGTGCCTTGGCTTGGTTGATGAGTCCATCCATACTGTTACTGGTATCGAGCAACAAGGCAATCTTTACAAAATGCTTGCTTGGCTTTTCCACAATGGTTTGGGTGACCAATACCGTATTTTCTTTTTCCCGTGCTTTAAGGTTGCAACCGTAACTGGCACCGGTGGCCATAAGTGCGAATGCTGTTCCCAAAAATTTATTCAAATGTTTCATGATGCAATGTTTTTAAATGATGGCCTAAAAGTATCGGCATCTTTTCGCAATAAAAACCGAGAATGAGCCAAGTGGCATTTGGAATGAGTCAAAGAACCGGATGACTTTGTAAAGTGGTAAAATCGAAGTGTATTTGAGCCCAATTCCCAAAAAATGCATTTTTTAATACGCTTGGGATGAACTAAGTTTACTTCAATTATGATCAAAAAGGCATACATATTTATCTTTTTGTTGATGACCAGCCTAACTGCATTGGCCCAAGTGGGGCAAAACAGTGGTGAGGTGGAAATCAAAGGTTCCGTGAAAGGCAAGGATAACTATGTGCCCATTTCTGGGGTTGAGGTGTCTACGGACAAAGGAAAATACACCAAGACCAATAGTTTAGGGGAATTCAAGATCAGGGCTTCCATTGGGGATATGCTTATTTTTGAAAGTCCAGAGATTGAAACCGTGCGTCATAGAATCACTTCCAATGAAGATGTGGATGTTTTGGTGGAGGGATATGCAAGTGGAATCTCCAAAAAGAGGGAGAGCGCATCATCCAAAACAAGGAGTGTGGCAATGGATCACCAACGAATGTTGGATTCTGCCAACTTTTATAAAAAAACCAGTCTGGAAAAAAGCATCGATTTTGTGGCCCAATCCATGGAGCCCTTGGGTACTTCAGGCAACAAACGGGAACTCGCCCAATCCCTGCGGACTTTGGGTGAAATCTACCTGTATCACAAACAATACGATCTGGCCATCGATAATTTTAAGGATGCCCAATCCGCCACGGAATCCAATCGGACCAAATTGTTGTTGGGACAAGCATATACCTTGAATGGGCAAAACGATTTGGCCATCAGGACCCTTGCTTCATTGATTGAAGAAAAAAACATGGTGCCCTATCAGCGAGTGGAACTTTTTGAGGCTTTGGGAGATGCCAACAAAGCATCGGGAAAAATAAAGGAGGCCCAGGGATATTACAAGCAAGGTTTGGTGATTGCCGAGAAGAATCAGATCTCGCCCAAGATCATCGACTTGAATTCCAAAATGGCCGACGCCTTTGCCAGTGAAGATAAGGAGGTTGAAGCGGAAGGGTATTATCGAAATTCGTTGGACCTATCCAAAAAGGTGGCCCCGGAGCGAATGATCCAGGAAAGTGAACGCGTTGCCGATTATTACAACCAAAAAAGTAGGTATAGTGATGAGATCCAACAACGGAAAAAAAGTTTGAGCGAACTCAAGCAACTTTCTCCACCAGACATACCTCGAGAAAGCAAGGGGATGTCGGGCGCCGATACCATTACCTCGCAACGCATCAATTACAAGATTGCCAGTGCCTATATTGCTCAAGACAAGTTGGACGAGGCTATTCCTTACCTCGAAAAAAGTATTGTGGAAGCCGATAAGGATGATGACCTGGTCATCCAAAAAGATGCTACCCGTAAGCTTTCCGAAGTATATCGGAACAAAGGTGATTTCACCAAAGCCTTGGAATCCTATCAAGATTATGTGGCCGTTGTGGATAGTTTGTACGTGAGAAAGGAACAGGAAATGTCTAGGGCTGCTCGCTTCAATCGTGAAATTGCCAATACCCAAAACCGTATTTCAAGTTTGGAACAGGAAAGGGAATTGGCCCAGAGCAAATATAGTCTTGCCGTAACCGAGCAACAATTGTATGAAGAGACCAGCAAGCGTCAAAAGTGGATCATTTACTCGCTCATCTTTGGGATTGCGATGATGTCACTGACTGCTTTTTTGTACTATCGCAGCGACAAACAGCAGAAATTGGCCAATAACTTGTTGGCATTAAAGTCATTGCGAACCCAGATGAACCCCCATTTCATCTTCAATGCGCTTAACTCGGTGAACAATTATATCGCCAAGAGCGATGAAAGAAGTGCCAATCGATTCCTTAGTGAGTTTTCGGTGCTCATGCGCAGCGTGCTCGAAAATTCCGAAGAAGACTTTATTCCCTTGGCGAAGGAGCTCGAATTGTTGGAGCTTTACGTGAAGTTGGAACATTCCCGCTTTGCGGACAAGTTCGATTATGAGGTGGTGGTGGACCCGGCAGTCGATGTGGAGGCATTCCAGATTCCGCCCATGTTGCTCCAACCCTATATTGAAAATGCCATCTGGCACGGATTGCGCTACAAAGAGGAAAAAGGCTTTCTAAGAATCAAGGTCCGTCCGGTGACCAACGACATGCTGGAAATCATCATTGAGGACAATGGCATAGGCAGAAAAAAATCCGCAGAACTGAAGACCAGCAATCAAAAGAAACAAAAGTCCAAGGGAATGGGCAACATTAAAAAGCGCATCGAGATCTTGAACGATATGTACAAAAACCGGGTGGACGTTTCCATTTTGGACCTAAATGAAGACCATACTGGGACCAAGGTGTCCCTTAAACTGAAAAAACAATGATGGAACTCAAGGCAATCATCGTGGAGGACGAAGCCAATAGCAGGGAAATCCTTCGGAATTATTTGGCAAAATACTGCGAAGGGATAAAACTTCTCGGGGAAGCTTCCAATATTGAACAAGGCTTGGCTTTGATCCAAAACCAAGAACCCGATTTGGTGTTCTTGGATGTGGAAATGCCCTTTGGCAATGCTTTTGACCTATTGGAAAAAATTCCGGACCGTACTTTTGAGACCATTTTTGTCACGGCCTATAACCAATATGCCATGGATGCCCTGAACCACCACGCTGCTTATTATCTCATGAAACCCATCAATATTGATGAGTTGGTAAAGGCTGTGGAGTATGTGCGGTCCATTAAGGAGAAGGAAAATGCGTTGGAGGGACAGGTGTTGAAAGCAAGACCTATAAAGGCCGAAGGAAAGATAACCTTACCACAGCAGGATGGCTTTGAAGTTTTGGAAGTGGGCGATATTTATTTTTGTCGGGCCGATGACAACTACACTGAAATCTACTTGGAAAAGAAAAGGATTGTGGTGAGCAAGACCCTAAAATATTTTGAAGATGCCCTACAGCCCTATCCTTTTGCCCGTATCCATAAATCATATCTGGTGAATGTATCCGAAGTGGTCAAGTACAAAAAAGGTAAAGGGGGTAGTGTCATCTTGTCCAACGGAAAGGAGCTCTCGGTCTCGGCCTCCAAAAAAGCTGAATTGTTGTCTTATTTTCAGTAGTCGAAGTCAAAATAGGAAGAAATCCGAAAGTTGTCACATCGAGCGCAGTCGAGATGTCTTCGCAGAGATGTAATTTTGCAAAATCAAACAAACAAATTATGATTATCAAAGCTGTAAGGGGCAAATCCCCGGTAATGGGAAAGGATTGTTTTATAGCCGAGAACGCTACCATTGTGGGGGAAGTTACCATGGGAGACCAGTGCAGTGTATGGTTCAATGCGGTGGTACGTGGCGATGTCCATTTTATAAAAATGGGCAATAAGGTAAACGTTCAGGATGGTGCCGTGATCCATTGCACGTACCTAAAATCACCTACTACCATTGGGAACAACGTATCCATTGGGCATAATGCCATTGTTCATGGATGTACTATTAAGGACAATGTTTTGGTGGGAATGGGGAGCATCATTATGGATGATTGTGTGGTGGAGAGCAATTCCATCATAGCTGCAGGGGCCGTGGTGACGAAGGGAACCCATGTGGAAGCCAACAGCATTTATGCCGGAATGCCCGCCAAAAAGATCAAGGATATCAGTCCCGAGCTCAGTGCCGGGGAAATAGACCGCATCGCCAATAATTATGTAACATATTCCAGCTGGTTCAAAGAAGAATAAATAGTCCAACCGTCCAAAAAAACCAACCATCCAAGTATCCAAATCACATCGAATAATATTCCCTATTTTTGTCCCACTCAACAAAACTGACTAAGATGAACGCATATATTTTTCCAGGGCAAGGAGCACAATTTGTAGGTATGGGATTGGACCTGTACGAGAACCATTCCGTAGCACAGGAATTATTTGAAAAAGCCAATGAAATATTGGGCTTTTCCATCACGGATATCATGTTCGAAGGCACTGCCGAAGATTTGAAACAGACCAAGGTTACCCAACCTGCCATCTTTTTACATTCCGTGATTTTGAGCAAGGTCCTTGGCGACACGTTCAAGCCCGATATGGTGGCCGGACATTCCTTGGGTGAATTTTCAGCCTTGGTGGCCAACGGCACCTTGAATTTTGAGGATGGACTTCGATTGGTTTCCCAACGTGCTTTGGCCATGCAAAAGGCCTGCGAGATCAAACCCAGCACCATGGCGGCCGTTTTGGGATTGGATGATGAAATTGTGGAGAAAATATGTGCTGAGGTCGAAGGCATTGTGGTGCCCGCAAAC
>JASBTS010000024.1 GCA_030148305.1 Allomuricauda sp.
CGTAGCGGCCAATCGGGTCTTGCATTTACCAAGTTCGGGGTTTCGCGTAAGGATCAAAAGAAGGCTTTTGCTCAACACATTTGAATTTAGAAAGAGATTGCAAAATGCAGTTTAAAGATAGGTAGATTTTTCTGTTTCGATAGCCAATTGATGTTTGCTTTATTTAATGTTAACCTTCTTCCAAAAGTGGAGAGGATAACATCCATCCGTATAAAATGATTATCTTCAACCAAATGCACATTGATGAACAAGTTGTACTTTTTTGGGGCCTTGGCCCTATTGGTTTTGGGTTGCAAGGAAAAGCAAACTGAGGTTGAGACCGCTCAAGAACCCGAACATTATTCAGAACCTTACCGGCCACAGTTTCATTTTTCCCCAGCAGCAAATTGGATGAACGACCCCAATGGCATGGTCTATCATGATGGGGTGTACCACTTGTTTTATCAATATTATCCGGACGATACTGTTTGGGGTCCCATGCACTGGGGACATGCTGTGAGCAAGGATTTGGTCCACTGGGAACACAAACCCATTGCCTTATATCCGGATGAGCATGGATTGATTTTTTCAGGAAGTGCCGTTGTGGACAAACAGAACACTTCAGGGTTTGCCACAAACGGGGAAACACCTTTGGTGGCCATTTTTACGTATCACAACATGGAAGGGGAAAAAGCTGGCAGAACTGATTTTCAAACGCAAGGGATCGCTTATAGTCTGGATAACGGCGAAACCTGGACCAAATATGAGGGCAACCCGGTTATTGGCAATGATGGCATCAAGGATTTTAGAGATCCCAAGGTAACCTATCATGAGGAATCGAAAAAATGGATCTTGACCTTGGTAGCCGGGGATCATGCACAGTTTTACGCATCACCTAATTTGAAGGATTGGACTTTGATGGGAGAATTTGGCAAAGAATACGGCGCCCATGGTGGCGTTTGGGAATGTCCGGACCTATTCCCGTTACAGGTTGAGGGAGAAACGGGATCCAAATGGGTATTGCTCATCAGTATAAACCCTGGTGCACCCAATGGGGGTAGTGGTACCCAATATTTTATTGGGGAATTTGATGGCAAAACCTTTACCACGGATCAAAAAGAACCCAAATGGGTGGATTACGGTACCGATAACTATGCTGGGGTTACCTATAATAATGAACCGAATGGAGACCGAATTTTCATCGGATGGATGAGCAACTGGGATTATGCCAGGCATACTCCGACCGAAAAATGGCGAAGCTCCATGACGGTCCCCAGAAAATTTGCTCTTAAAAAAATCGGTTCGGACTATTTTCTGGCCGGCTTCCCGATTGATGGCATTGATGATCTGGTATCATCGGATCTTTCAAACGGTTGGGAAATCGATCCAAATGAAACGGCAACACAGACCATTGAGGGTTTGGACCAATCAGTGACCCAAGTGAAAACAGCATCCAAGGATTTTAGTATCACTTTTCAAAATGCCATGGGAGAAGCCTTGGCTCTTACCATGGATGCCGAAAGCAATCAGTTTTCGGTGGATCGTAGAAAATCAGGAAAGGTTGATTTTCAAGAAGAATTTGGTAATAAAATACATGTAGCTCCCACCGATATGTTACAGGGAGAGACTTACGACATAAAAATCCTAATGGATCAATCTTCGGTCGAGATTTTTATCAATGGAGGTCTGCTGGCTATGACCGAGCAAATTTTCCCGAACGAGCCCTACAATTCCTTAACGGTACAAAACAATGATCCCAAGGCCAATGTGATGATTGAGAGTATTAAGAAAATGGAATCTATTTGGTAATTTGGATTAGGTCTGACCATTGTCAGTTTTTTTAAACTACTTCCTGCCGATCTTTAGGGAAAATTATTCCAATGCCCGCCACCCAGGAACAATTTGAAGATTTGGCCAACCAATTGAAGGAAGTCATCCATATGATTCAGGGTCAGGACGTGGAGATTCTTAACAAGACTTCCGATGTTTGTCCGAGATATTCCAACAGTGCGCAAAATCTGATGCATTATGCCGCCTTCCGAAGTCTTGATGTGAGGGGGATGCAAAAATCATTGAAACAGTTGGGCCTGACCCGTTTGGCCAATGCTGAAGGAAATATTTTGGGAAGTTTGGCGAACTTAAAATCCATGGTGGATAAGTTGAGGTCTGAACCCTCGGATGATGGGGATGCCAAGTATTTATCCATAGGGGAAGGGAAAAAATTGTTGCGCAAACACACTGATAAATTTTTTGGAGAACCTACCAAGGGTAGAAGGGTACGCATTATGGTGACCCAGCCTTCCGAAGCGGCAACCGACTACGATTTGGTTTTGGGTATGGTAAAAAATGGCATGGACTGTGCCCGGATCAACTGCGCCCACGATGGCCCTAAAGTTTGGAAATCCATAATTGATAATATCCGAAAAGCGGAGAACGAGTGTTCTGCCACCGTCAAGATAGCCATGGATTTGGCTGGGCCCAAAATTCGCACGGGAGTTATTGGGGAAGGGTCAAAAATCAAAAGAATTAAGTGCCAAAAAAGTGCCCATGGAGAAAAGGGGATGGCGTTCATCAAATTGGTTGCGGATGATGACATTACACTAAAATCCAATGAGATTCCTGTCAACAAACAATGGATGGAGAGTCTTCGGGTTGGTGATGACATCAAACTAAAGGACGTTAGAGGAAGGTCAAGAAAAATCAAAGTAGTGCAAACTGACAAGGATTATGTCCTTTTGCTCAGCCCAAAATCCATCACCTTGGAAACAGGTACCTTATTAAAGCCATCTAGAAAAAAAATAAGGCCAACAACTGTTGGGGAACTTCCGGGCATGGAGCAGTTTGTAATGCTTCGAGAAGGCGATTTTCTTTTGGTCGGTTCAAATTGGGATCAAGCCGTTTTGCCCCTTTTTGATAAAGAAGGAAATGTAAAGGAACCCGGAAGAATAGGTTGTAGTCCCCCAGAAATGGTACAACGTATGCAAGTTGGCGCACCCATTCTGTTTGATGATGGAAAGATTGAAGGAATTGTGGTGGAAACCCATCCTGAATGGTTCAAAGTGAAAATAACAAGGGCAGATACCAAGGGTTCCAAATTGAAGTCGGAGAAAGGCATCAATGTGCCGACTACCGACTTGGGCATTTCCGGGTTGACCGAAAAGGACAAGGAAGATTTGAAATTTGTGGCCCGGCATGCCGACATTGTAAACTTCTCCTTTGTGAATACCGAAGAGGACGTTCGGGAACTTTTGCAGGAAATGGAAAAGCATGGAGTAAAGGATTCCCTAGGTCTTATTTTGAAGATCGAGACCCAAATGGCCTACAAAAATTTGGTCGGCATTTTGGTCACGGCCATGCAGGCTAAAAAAATTGGGGTGATGATTGCGCGGGGTGATTTGGCTTTGGAAGTCGGCTGGAAAAATATGGCCATGGTTCAAGAAGGGATCTTGTCTTTTTGCAGTGCGGCCCATATTCCCGTGGTTTGGGCCACCCAGGTTTTGGAAAGTTTGGCCAAAAAGGGAATGCCTTCCCGATCCGAGATTACCGATATCACGTCTTCCGTACAAGCAGAATGCGTAATGTTGAACAAAGGTCCACATATCCATAAGGCCATTTCGTTTTTGGATGAGGTGTTGGTAAACATGGAAAGTTCCCATGATAAAAGAGAAGTCATGCTACCCAAAATGGAATGGTAAGAAAAGGAAAAGGCACCCATAAAGGTGCCTTAATAGAGACATTAATAACTACAGGAATTTCTTAAGGTTAGTGTTTAGGTAAGCTCAAAAAATATAATTGTAAAGACTGCTAATGAGGGAATAAACGGATAGTGCAATTGTAAAATACCAAAAGAGGTACCCTAATTTTACTTCTATAGTGTTCATTTTTTTGAGTGTTAGCTTATTCTTCAGAGTTAATTGCTCTCCGAAATTAATCAAAACACTTTCCCTACAAACCACAATTTTATTCGTTGCAGGAATATGGACATAATTGGTCAAAAATGCTTTGTAAATGGAAAAACCGCCTTAAGAGCGGTTTTTAAGTAAAAAAATTCTTTCAATTTATTGTTTTTCAAATACTTATAAAACTATTTCGTGTCTGGTTTTAATCTGTGCTGCGAAGGTTTGGATAGGAATTGGTCCATTTGATGGTCTATACCGGAGGAGTTCCGTTCAAGCGCTTTTCTATTTTGCGCTTCTTTTCAGTCAGACTTTTCATCACGTCCATTAATTTGGAATCCTTGGTCTTTTTGTAGATCTCGTTTATGGAAAGAATGAGTTTTTTGGCCTCTCTTGAGGCTTCTACCCTGTCGCTGGTGGACATGTGGCTCATGGGTCTGTTTTCAAACTCCGCGGCGTGTGCTAGTAACTCTTGTGTCATTTTCGTTTAAAGTTATGCTCCGTCCGTTAAATATAGGTCATGTCATTATATTTTATTGTTATGGAACCATTTGATTTTTATATTTATGAAAACATTAAGAGTTTAAAATTCAATACTTTATAAAATGTTAAAATAGCGACGTGGCAGGTTCATTTTTGCCTGTTCTGCCTCAAAATTTCCTTTTTCTACGATTTAAGTCAACCTTAAAATGAATAGAGGAAAGCCTTCAAAAATTCCATCGGTAGTTTTGGTTTATACAATTCAAAAACTTTTCGATATGGCAATTATTGGAAACATTATAAAAGGATTTATTGAAGCGAGGGATACCTTGAGCAAGGAGCGTAATCCCATCGAAGAACAGAAAAAAGTACTCCAAGAACTTTTGGAAAAAGCCCGGGATACCCAGTTTGGGGAACACTATCAATTTAGTAGTATTTTGGAATCGGAAAACATCGCGAAAGCTTATGCTGAAAAGGTACCGTATTTTGATTACAACAAAATTTCCGAGGAATGGTGGTCTCGCACTTTGAATGGTGAAGCAGATGTTACTTGGCCGGGCAGCCCCGATTTTTTTGCACTGAGTTCCGGGACTACAGGTAAAAAGTCAAAAAGAATCCCCGTAACCGAGGATATGTTGTCCGCTATAAAAAGTGCCGGGATCAAGCAAATATTGGCCCTGAGTAATTTTGATATGCCCGCCGATTTTTTCGAAAAGGAAATCATGATGTTGGGCAGTTCCACCGATCTCCGGGAAAGAAAGGGACACAAAGAAGGGGAAATTAGCGGTATTAGCGCCAGCAATATTCCCTTTTGGTTTAAAAAATATTATAAGCCAGGGGATGAGATTGCCAAAATAGACGATTGGGACGAGCGTGTCCTCACCATTGCCAAGGAAGCCAAAAATTGGGACATCGGAGCCCTAAGTGGTATTCCTTCGTGGATGGAACTCATGTTGAAAAAGGTCATTGAATACCATAATGTGGGCCATATCCATGAAATTTGGCCCAATTTGCAGGTGTACACCTCCGGTGGGGTAGCTTTTGATCCCTATGAAAAAAGTTTTAATGTCCTTTTGGGCAAACCCATTCAGATCATAGATACCTATTTGGCTTCGGAAGGTTTTATGGCTTTCCAGAGCAGGCCAGATACCAACGCCATGACCTTGATTACGGACAATGGCATCTATTTTGAATTTGTACCCTTTAAGCCCAAATACATCAATGAAGATGGTTCTTTGGTTGAAAGTGCCCCATCCCTCCCCTTGGATGAAGTAAAAGAGGATGAGGATTATGTGTTGATCATTTCCACCGTATCAGGAGCTTGGAGGTATGTAATCGGCGACACCATTGCCTTTACCGATGTGGAAAAGGCCGAAATCAAAATAACGGGTAGGACCAAGTTCTTTTTGAATACCGTTGGGTCGCAATTGTCCGTGAACAAGTTGAACGATGCGGTGAAACATCTGGAAGAAGAACTGGATATCAAGATTCCGGAATATACCCTTTGTGCCAAACGTTTTGATGATGGATTCTATCATTCCTGGTATTTGGGATCGGACCAATCCGTGGACAGTACCAAAACGGCCGAAATCCTTGATTCCTTTTTAAAACAGGCCAATAAAAATTACAAGGTGGCCCGATCAAAGGCTTTGGAAGGAGTTAAAGTTGCCTTTGTGCCCCAAGAGGTTTTTGCCGAATGGAGCGGGGCCAATAAGAAAAAAGGTGGTCAGGTAAAGATGGAAAGGGTAATGGGAGAGGAAAAATTTGAGGAATGGGAAGCCTTTGTCGCCCAGGAAATGGAAAGTTAACCGTTTTTGGTGGAATCCATTTCTTCCACCATTTCCAAGATTTCATCAGGGGATAGGTAATATTGTTTGATCCGTTCCTTGTATGTGGGATGAATGTCAGAATTATCCAAAATGAACCTTTTGGTTATTAAAATATAGTCGGACATGCCGCGGGTTACCGCAAAGGAATCTGCGGCACGTTCGGCTTTTTTTACAAATTCCTTCAAAAAAACATAACGGAACCCAAACCCGATAAGGTTGATCCCACTCCTATTTTGGTAATCCATAATGTGGCCCAGTTCGTGGCCCAGCCATCCCACCAAAACATCGGAGGGGACATCCACAGTTTTGAATTCTTCCCCGGTAATCTTGAACTTTTCACTGATCAAGATGGTATAATCCCGTTTGTCCTTGGATTGGAACAATGCCCCAAAAGTAGGTTGGGCCTGCATCACCGACTTTTTAATGTTCTTCTTGAATTTGAATTCAATAGGAATATCCTTCAGTTCTGGATAGTGCATCAAGGCAATCCGAACCTCTTTTTCTATGCTTTTCGGTATTTTTTTATGGGGATGTGACACAAATTGTGACATGATGAATAAGGCTGTTATGAACAGTAATAATTGTTGAAGTCTTTTTCTCAAAACTAATAGGTAAAAAAAGGGGACAACCATAGGTTTCCCCTTTTTAAGGTGTTAGTGTTTATTTTTAAAACTGGTATCGGATACCCAAGGCAATATCAAGGTCTAGGTCGTCTGAGTAACTGTCATTAAACCCGAGCTCCGGCCTCATATCCAGGGAAATCACCAGTGGTATGTCAAAATCGTATTCGATACCTAAATCACCAGCGACTAGGGCAAAGGCGCCATCGTTGTCACCGGCATCAAAGGATCCTACACCACCACCGGCACCCACGTACCAATGGAACCCTCCGTCAATAGGCATTACCCATTGGTATAGACCCACCAATTTAAAGGCATCAACGTTATGGGAATCCCTCCATCCGAGGTCGAATTCCAATCTGTTGTTTTCTTTTAAGTACCGTTGATAGGAAATCTCCCCACCGAAACCGTCATTGTCCCCAACACGGATACCTAGGGCGTTCTTGGCTATACTCTGGGCGCTCATCGCTGTGGCTCCCATTAAAAAAAGAATGATAAAGATATTTTTCATGATGTGTTTATTTTGATACAAAACTAGATCGAGGCCGATGGGAGGCTTGTCTCATTTCGATCAAACATTGATCCATTACCAATTAAAGAATTGTTAAAGCAGTGGCTTGAGGAATTTGAAGAGCCCTTCGAGAAACTTGCGCCAAAAGGGCCTGTTGCGAAAGCGCTCCAAGGTCATGATATCCGCTTTTTTACACACGGCAAAGAATTCTTCCTTGAGTTCCGAAGTGATTTCCTGATCATAGATCAAAATGTTGGCCTCGTAATTGAGTTCAAAACTACGGATGTCAAAATTTCCAGACCCGATAGAGACCAGATCATCATCCACTACCAAGATCTTGGAATGCGAAAAATCTTCCCGTAGATAAATGTTCACCCCAATGGTGAGCAATTCTTCAAACTGGGAGAACATGGCAAACTGGGCAGCAATGGAATCTGATTTTCTTGGAATGAGCAAAGTGACATCCACGCCTTCGAGGGCAACGATCTTTAACGTCTGCAGAAAGGCTTCCCCAGGTAAAAAATAAGGATTGGCGATCAAAATGGATCGTTGTGCTTGGTTCATCATGCTGATATATTGCTGCATGATTGCCGGATGATCAGAATCCGGTCCGCCGACCACTACTTGGGCACAGGCAGAACCCACTTCATCCTGTTCAAATAAATAGTCCTTTATCTGAAAATGTTCATTCTTGCTGGCAAAATAATAGTCCTTTAAAAAAACCAGATGGATGTCATTAACGATTGGGCCTTCCAATTTTAGGTGGGTATCCTTCCATTTGCCCAGTTCACTATTCCATTTAATGTATTTGTCCGATACGTTGACCCCACCGGTAAAGGCAACTTTATTATCGATCACCACAATTTTTCTGTGGTTTCTAAAATTGAGGGAAAACAAAAGGTTGTTCAATCGTATCGGCATCACGGGATGAATGTCGACCCCAATGTCCTGAAACTTTTTTTTAGGTTCCCCCCGAAGATGATAACTACCGAGGGAATCATATAAGATTCGGACTTGCACCCCTTCCTTGATTTTTCTTTCAAACAACTCCAGCATTTTGTCCAAAAGCCCACCCTGTTCCAAAATATAATATTGCATATGGATAAAGTGTTTGGCTTCTTCCATAGTCTTAAAAAGGGCATTGAAGGTTTGACCACCATCCTGTAGCACCGTGATTTTATTGCCACAAGTGGCCATGGTATCGGCATTGGCATTGATGAGGGTACTGAGCCTTTTCTTACGGATGTCCGAATCAAAATTTACCCGGAACTTTTCAAGGGTAGACTGTCCAGGGAATCTATAATGTTTTCTTCGTTCAAAATTCTTGCTGTTGTAAAACTTGAACTTTCTGCGGTTCATCCCAAAGAGATAGTACAACACCACTCCCAGGTAGGGCAGCGCAACAATGGCCAAAACCCAACTGATGGATCGGGAAGGTCGCCTACCATGATAGATCACGGCCCCTATCGCCCAAACGGTCAAAACCAGATATAGTATGGTGAATGTTGTTTTCACGGGTTTTGTTCAAGTGTTCAACTAAGCTAATGTGTAAAATTGAAATTTTATGGTTTTTAAATCGGGTAATTCAACCCCAACAAAAAAACTCTGGCAGCCATTGCCAGAGTTGTGTATATGGAATAACGATATCCTATTGGGGATCGTCATCGGTGACCTCTTCAATTTTGTCGCCGACCCTGTCAGCGGCATCTTCAATTTCATCCCCGGCTTCTTCAACACCATCTTTTACATCTTCAATGGCGTCTTCTACCTTATCTTCTTTTGTTTCCCTGCAACTGTTCATGCTCATGGTAAAGGCCATGGCTATGAACAATGTTAATAGACTTATTGATTTTCTCATGGTTCTGTGTTTTTATGTTAATGATTCTATCTGTGTTCTAATTTCTAGATCTTTTTTCTACCGGTTATCAGTGAAATGATAAACAATACAATAAAGATGAAGAATAGGATTTTGGCTATACTGGCCGCACCTGCGGCGATTCCACCAAAACCGAAAATTCCGGCCACAATGGCCAAGATTATAAAAGTGACTGTCCAACGTAACATATTTTCAGGTTTTAGATTAATGTCTGACTAACTCTTAATCAGTACATTACAAATTTCGTAATCTAAATGCCGGATCGTTGCCGCTATCGGTTTTTATGTTGACTCATTAGCTATAGCAATTGACCAACATGGCACTTTATATATTATAGGTGATATTGTTCAGGAAGAACTCGTTAGACATGAGGTTGGCCTTAAGGTTCACCTCCGGTGGATCCTGGATGAAATCTTTAAGGGCTTGTACCGCAGTGTCATTGGATAACCAAAAGTCGGCCCGTTCATTGGGTACAATAATCGGGGCCAGATTGCTGATGTCGTGATAGCTCGAAACAAAGGAGTTCATCCTGCCGGTAATCAAAGCGGTGCATTGAAACCCATCTTCTAGGGTATTGTAGACCCCGGCCAATAAAAAAGGGCGTTCATCAGGTTTGCATAAATAATAACTACAGGTGTTCCCGTTTTTGATCATATGGGTATAAAATCCAGTGACCACGATCAGGCACCTTCTTTTGTGGAACGATTCCTTCATCCAGTCTACCTGTTCCAAGTCGGTCAGTTGAACGTTCAGGGTGTTGGCATTGTTCTGAAAAATATACCAATCTTCCTTGAAGTTTTGGGGCATAAGTCCCCAAATGGCAAATGTAATCTCCCTTTGGTTATCCGTGGTGACTACCGAAAGGTTGGTCTCATGGAACCCATTGATCAACGGATTTTGAATATACAGGTTGGGATACTTGAAAGGAATGCCAAACTCCTTTTCTATGTCATTTTTTTCCGCGGCATTTGAAAGTTTGTAAATCATAGCTTTTCAATTTTGGGACAAGTAACTGGTTATTTAAAAAAAAGGTTGACTCAAAAGGG
Organism: Allomuricauda sp.; assembly: GCA_030148305.1. GTDB lineage: Bacteria > Bacteroidota > Bacteroidia > Flavobacteriales > Flavobacteriaceae > Flagellimonas. The sequence goes on from JASBTS010000024.1 coordinate 10,238, forward strand.
TTTAATGATGATGCTTTTGCGTTAAAATCTGAGAATTCAAAATAAATGGGAATGGTGATTGTGCAGGATCAAACAAAAGCTATCTTTATGGGTTGGCGCAATATGCATTAACCTTGTTCAGCCAGGTACATTTATGATTACAATTTATATAGAAGCCCAAAAAACTGCCGACTCGGTGGAGCAGGTGCGAAATGTTATAGGTGGTACCATTACGGAGCGATGGGGGCAGCATACCCTTAAGGTGGACAATGATAAGGCCCGTGGCCATATGAGCTTCATTGAGTTCGAATGGGGCGTAAGCTTGGTGGAATATGAGTTGACCTTTTTTGATGAGGTAAACATTATTGTGGATACGTCAAAATTCAACCCAATCAATTTCTACTATTGTCTGGAAGGGTATAGCGGGCATAAGTTTGGCTATCAATCTACGGATGAGATCAAGTTCATTGAGCAATTTCAGTCCGTTATCTTGACCAATAGAAATGGAGGGGTGAGTGATCGTTATTTTCCAAAAGATGTGACCGTTTCCCTAAGTGTGATCCAGGTACGTAGAAAAGAATTTTTAAAAAGAAGGTTGAATCAGGGCGACTCTCTCAACAAGCAATTGTACGAAGTG
>JASBTS010000011.1 GCA_030148305.1 Allomuricauda sp.
GACTACTAACTAAAATCCTATCCAGGTACTTGGACGATGAAAAGCCCATGAAGATTCCGGAAAAATCCTGCAAAAAGTACAAGAAATCAGGACTCACAAGGGAACAGGCCATATCCATCAGACAGAAAATCCAAATTGCATTGGAAGAAGACCATCTTTATCGCAACAATGCCCTTGGCTTGGATGACCTTGCAGACCATATTCAACATAACAGGTACAAGGTTTCCCAAGTAATCAACACGTATTTTTCCAAAAACTTCTACTCCTTTTTAAATGAGTATCGTATTCAAGAAGCAAAAATCCTATTGGAAAAGGACCCTGAACTAAGTGTCAAGGCAATCATGTACGAAGTTGGTTTCAATAGCAAGAACAGTTTTTATTCATCATTCAAAAAAGTCACCGGACTAAGTCCAAACGATTATAGGAATATAGTCGGCTACGAATATGACGTACAAATGGCATAGGCAACAGTAAACATGTCCATTTCTCCTCAATTCGGTAAAGGACCTCTTCATTTTGAAGGGGTCTTTTTGTTTTTAACCCTGCCCACAAACAAATCAAACCGACAATTGTTAAAAAAAGTCCTTCCCCATGGGCACCCTCATTTTTAGGGTACTTGCCGTTTTAAAAGTACCCCACCCCATGTTTTAATAGGTTGATTTGTTATGCAATTGTAAAGGTAGGGCGGTGAGAGGCCTTACTTCTAAATAAACAGAATCCATTAAGTTTTGTTCTCTTCCCAGAAGTATTATTTGAATTAGCTATCATTTTTCCTAGCTCCGCCCGCCTTTCTCAGTTGCCTGACTCAATTCAATTACTAACAAAACTTTATTCTTATGAAAGTAAAGAATCTGTTTGGAGCACTTCTGGCCTTGTGCCTATCCATGGCTTTTGCCTATGCTCAAGAAAAAACGGTCACCGGAACGGTCACGGACCAAGATGGTGTACCCTTGCCCGGGGTAAACATTATTGTAAAGGGCACAACCAATGGAACACAATCCGATTTTGATGGACAATATCGTTTGTCCGTAAGTACGGGAGATGTCTTGGTCTTCTCCTATTTGGGACAACGGACCATTGAACGCAGTGTAGGCACCGAAAGCACCATCAATGTACGGATGGAGGAAGATGCTTCCCAATTGGAAGAAGTGGTTGTCACGGCTCAAGGTATTGTAAGGGAAAAACGCTCCTTGGGTTATGCGGTTACCACTGTAGAATCCGAAAAGGTGGAAGCCCGACCAGAGGCGGACATCGCCAGGGTACTGAACGGAAAGGTAGCAGGTGTAAACATTACCTCCAACAACGGACTGTCCGGTTCCGGTACCAATATCATCATCAGGGGATACTCATCGGCCACACAATCCAATCAACCTTTGTTCATAGTTGATGGTATCCCTTTTGATTCTGGCACCAATACCCAAACCAACTTTTTGGATGGAAACACGGAGTCGAGCCGATTTTTGGACCTTGACCCTAACAACATTGCCAGTGTCAGCGTCTTGAAAGGCTTGAGTGCCACGGTACTTTATGGTAACCGAGGTAGAAATGGGGTAATTTTGATCACCACCAAAGGTGCCGCTTCTGGAGATGCACCCACCAAGACAGAAGTGAACGTGACCCAGTCGGTTTTCATGTCGAATGCGGTTTTGCCCAAATTCCAGCAAAATTATGGAGGTGGGTTCCACCAAGGTTTTGGATACTTCTTCAGTAACTGGGGACCCCGTTTTGATCGCACAGACGATGATGGGATTGCGAGTGCAGGACAATACATCGGAACAGGACCCAATGGTGAAGCCATTTTAAGACATCCCTTCAACTACATGGCAGACCCCACCTTGATTGCCGGTTTTGAGGATTTGTTGGATGACGAATATCCGTATAAGCCATACAACGGGGTGGAAGAATTCTTTAGAACGGGATATGTGTACAGTACCTCGGTAAATGTCCGTGGGGGTTCGGAAAAAATCAATTTCAATGCCAATTACGGTCGTACCGAAGATATCGGGGTAACCCGTGGCAACCGATTGTTGCGAAACAATTTTAGCTTAGGGGGCAATGCCAAATTATCGAACAATTTTACCGTTTCCGGAGTCTTCAACTTTGCAAGAACGGGTTACAAATCGCCCCCCAATGCAGTAAGTACGGGAAGTGGGGCAGCATTTAATGGTTCAGCCATTTTTGGGGATGTACTCTACACCCCGATCAGCGTGGACCTTACCAACATTCCCTATCAAGCAGCGGATGGACGTAGCGTGTATTACCGTTCCGGTAACGATATCCAAAATCCATATTGGACCGTAGCCAACTCCAAAACATCACAGGAAACGGACCGTTTTACCGGCAATATGTCCATGAGCTACGCCTTGAACGATTGGATGAACCTTACTTACCGAGTTGGGTTGGATACTTATACAGAATTAAACTCTTATGGGCAAAACAGAGGGGGTGTTGATGGTCCTACCCTGGGTATTTTGAGAACCACTTCCGTACGGAATTCCATTTGGAACCACGATTTGATCTTGAGTGCGGAAAAAAGTCTTTCGGAAGACCTCAACCTGACCGCCACCTTTGGTGCCAACAGCAGAAGGGACACTTATGCGCAAGACGGGATCGAAAGTCAAGGACAGTTGGTATTTGGGGTTTTGGAACACTATAATTTTACCACCCCATCCTCAGTGAACTCATTTTCTGGGGCCAACCTCAACCAAAATTTTGAGGAAAACCTAGTAGGTGTCTATTTGGATGCAACCGTTTCCTATAAAGATTTGCTCTACTTGAACGTTGTGGGAAGAAACGATTGGTCTTCCACTTTGGAAACAGAGAACAACTCCCTCTTTTATCCTGGGGCCAGTCTTTCGTTTATTCCAACAACCGCCTTCCCTGCCATTCAAGGAAATGCACTTAACTACGCCAAGGTCCGATTGGGCTACGGTTCATCGGCCGGATTCCCTACACCCTTCAATACTCGGGATGTGTTGACCTTGGGTGCCAGAACATTTGTAGATGTTAATGGCAATGTGGTTTCGGGCAATTCTGTTTCCGATGTGCTCGGAAATAGGGATTTGTCGCCAGAAAAAGTACAAGAATTGGAAATAGGTCTGGACACCAGATTGTTCAATAGATTGAATTTCAACGTGAGCCTTTTCAAAAAATCGACCAAGGATTTGATTACCAACAGAACTTTGGATAGTTCCACAGGTTTCCGTTCCACTTTTGTGAATATCGGGGAAGTGGAAACCAAAGGTGTGGAAGTGGATTATGACTTGAACATCTTGAGGGAAAGTGAAGCAGGTTTTGGTTTTAACCTAGCGGGTAACTTCACTGCCAATGAAACCATTGTCACCGATCTTGCCGAAGGCACCAATAATATCCTATTGACCTTTGCCATCTCCGGAGAGGCGGCCAACTATGCCGTTGAGGGAAGACCATTCGGTGTTTTCTTGGGCTCCACTATTCTTAGGGACGACAACGGGAACAAAGTGGTAGGCAACAATGGTCAATATTTAGTGAACAACAACATCACCGAAATTGGCGACCCTAATCCAGATTGGACCACGGGATTGATTCCGACCTTCACCTATAAAGGATTTTCATTGTCCGCCAATTTGCAGTACAGACACGGTGGCGATGTGTATTCTGTGACCACAGCCGGTTTGATCGGTCGTGGCGTTGTGGATGCCGATGATCCTATTGACCGGGAAGCCAATTATATCCTCCCAGGGGTTTTTGCAGATGGAACACCCAATAACGTAGCCATTTCTTCTACCGAATTCGGTTTCAATACCTATTTCGCAGGAGGAATAAACGAAGTGAACATTTACGATGGTACCACCATCAGGCTTCAAGAGGCTTCATTGGGTTATTCACTTCCGAAGAAATTGTTGGACAAAACGCCTTTTGGAAGCATGTCGTTCACCTTTTCCGGTTCCAACCTTTGGTACAAGGCGGTAAACTTCCCCGATGATGTTCGGTATGACACCAACTCCTCCAGTACCGGTGTTGGCAACGGACAGGGAATCGATTTCTTCACTGGACCTTCCACAAGAAGATATGGACTCACTGTTAGGGCCTCATTTTAAAAACAGCTAACTCGTTTTAAAAAATACATTATGAAAAAAATATCAAAGATCATTTGTCTCCCATTTGTTGCCCTGGCCATTTTGGCGGGCTGTGAGACTACCTCCCTGGATGTTGTTGAGAGCCCCAATGCCCTCAATCCATCACAAGCGAGTGTTGACTTCTTTTTAAATCAGATACAATTGATGACCGCCCAGATCCATTCTGGGGAAGAAGGTCGTGCAGAAAACGGATTGAGCCAATTTGGTATGGAACCGGTTCGTATGCAACACGGGTTTGGTCCTACCTATCGTGAAAATTATGACCCTTCCAATTTTGATAGGGTTTGGGACAATGTGTACGCAAGGGCCTTGATCGATATCCGTACCATGACACCCTTGGCGGAAGAAGCTGGGCAATACACCCATATTGCCATTGGCCAGATTTTGGAAGCCTATATTATGATGTCCATGGTCGATTTCTTTGGCGATGTCCCTTATTCTGAAGCTGCAAAAGGCGGTGAGGGAATCCTGAATCCAAAACTGGATTCCGGGGCATCCATTTATGCAGCTGCCGATCAACTATTGCTCGATGCCATCGTCAATCTAAATAAGGATGAGACAGCACTCCCACTGAACGATTTGTTCTACAAAGGAGACGAAAGCCAATGGATCAAAGTGGCCAATACCATGCGCCTTAAACTGTACCTCCAGACCCGTATTGCAAACGCTGAAGGATTTGGGGCGGCGGTTTCCACGGCACGGATCAATGAATTGATCAGTGGCAACCAATTAATCATGGACTCCGCTGATGATTTCTTTTTCCAATGGGGAACCAATAATGCATCACCGGATAGCAGGCACCCTTATTTTGATGCAAACTATGATGGTGCTGGGCCAAGTTCTGACTTCTATACCTGTAACTACTACATGAACCTAATGGCCAACCAGTATAATGAGCCCGATCCGAGAATTCGGTATTACTTCTATCGTCAACAAAGTGATTTCTCAGGAGCGGATGTAATCACCAAGGAATGTGTCACCGAAATTTCCCTACCCTCTTGGTGGAATCCCAGCGAACCATATTGTACTGTACCAGCCACCAATGGCCTGGATGGTTATTGGGGAAGAAACCACTTGGACAACGATGGTATTCCACCTGATGATGCCTTCAGGACGCTACATGGAACCTATCCCATTGGTGGTCCTTTCGATGATGATTCCTTTCGGAATGTCTCGGGATCGGGAGCGGTGAATGAAGGATTGGCAGGAGCAGGAATCTCACCAATTATGATGTCTTCCTATACCTATTTCATGTTGGCCGAGGCAGCTTTGACCTTGAACACCACTGGAAATGCAAGGGACTATTTGGAATCTGGGATTAGGCAATCCATCAATACCGTGGTGGAATTTGGGGCACCTCTTGCCAGTGGCAGCGGATTTGAACCTACCAGTACCGCCATAGACAATCATATCTCCGAGATTTTAGGCAATTACGATGCCGGTAACGATACTGATAAGCTTCGCATCATAGTGGAACAATATTTCATTGCCCTTTGGTGCAGTGGAATAGAGGCCTACAATACCTACCGAAGAACCGGACAACCAGATAACCTTACCCCAGCCTTTGCATTACAGGACCCTGGAACTTTTTTAAGATCCATGTGGTATTCCCAGACCGCAGCGGACAGCAATACGAACATCACCCAGAAAAGTGCCCCTGACACTCCAGTGTTTTGGGATACGAACCCTGAAGGTTTTGTTGATTGATAACTATTAAAAATGACAAATATGAAAAGTACTTTTAAATATATTTTCGGCTTTCTCATCATGTTATTGGCTATTGCAGCCTGTGAGGACAAGGACAAAAACCCGCTCAATGTGTTCGATCTGGACAATTCCAAGGCGCCTTATGTACGTATCAAACTGGATCAGACCATTGTTGCGAAGGGTGATTTGGCCACTTCTTCCCTTTCAGGAACCGTAGACGATGCTAGTGACAATGTAGCTTCTTGGGAGTTGAGTGTAAGTATTGAATCGGGCGGAGTAGCCACCGATACCGTTACCCTAACAACTGTGACCCAATTCCCCAGTGATATTTCCATTCCGTACACCGACATTGCCAGTGCCTTAGGTATTACGGTGGACGATATTTCAGGTGGGGATTTTATCCGATTTTTAGGAAAATCCACAGGTACTGATGGTACCGTGACCACTGTGGATAACTATAGTGCGAACGTAACGGGGCAGCCGGAGCAGTTGCAGGCATTTAACTTTATTGTTTTGGTGAAATGCTCCACTATTTCCGATGCTACGGTGCCCGGAACTTGGATCATCGACATGCAGGATCTTTATGGTGACGGTTGGGATGGTGCCTTTGTTACCTTCGAAATAGATGGCGTTTCTACCAATTACACCTTTACCTCCGGAGATGCCGCAACGTTTAATGTGGATGTTCCCGCAGGAACAAGCCAGTTGGTGATATCTTACACCAGTGGAGCATTTGAAGAGGAACATGTATTTACTATCACAACTCCTGATGGCGATGTACGTGGACCATTCGGACCAAATCCAAGTCCATGTATTAATTAGCACACTACGTAATTAAACCTTTGAAGGCCCCGTTTGTAGTAAACGGGGCCTTTTGCTTTTTTATTAGGGTAAACCCAAATAGATTATTGTAAATATGGTTGTAAGTAGATTGATGGTTACCTCGTACCTTTGCATTTTCGTTTCAACTTCAACCTAAAGAACAACTATTTGGACAACCACTCGAATACAACCAATAAAAAGGCATTATTGTCCCTAGCCATAGGAGGATTTGGCATTGGCCTTACGGAATTTGTGATCATGGGGATTTTACCCAATATTGCGGATTCCATGGGTATTTCCATCTCCAAAGCGGGGCATTTTATTGCCATTTATGCCTTGGGCGTAGTTGTGGGCGGACCCTTTATGGCCAGGATCACCAGTAAGTTATCCCCTAAGAAAACCTTGTTGTTCCTTATGGTTTGGTTTACGGTTTTCAATACCCTGTCCTCCTTTTCGGGAAATTATTGGACTATGATGTTATTCCGGTTCTTATCAGGAATGCCGCATGGGGCTTTTTTCGGAATCGGGGCAGTAGTTTCAGGATATTTGGCCAAAGCTGGAAAAGCCGCACAGGCCATGGCCATAATGTTTTCCGGTCTTACCGTGGCCAATATCATTGGGGTCCCCCTAGGCACCTATATCGGGCAGGAATGGCACTGGAGTTTTTCCTTTATGTTAGTGGGAGTGGCAGGAGTGGCAACATTGGCCAGCCTTTACTTCTGGATGCCGAAACAATCTTTGGAAGAAACAGATGCTTCCAATACCAATAGTGCTTCCGAAGGATTGAAAAGCAAAAAGCTTTGGGCCCTTATCGCATTGACCACCATAGGGACTGGAGGATTTTTTGCTTGGTACAGTTATATTGCACCTTTGGTCATCAATATTACCAACCTGCCGGAAGCTACTGTAGGATATGTAATGATCGTTGCCGGTGTGGGTATGTTCGTGGGCAATTTTATGGGGGCCAGAATGGTCGAGATTTTTCCTCCAGTAAAATGCGTCGTGATCAGTCTATTGAGCATGACCACCATTTTGTTGATCAATTCCCTTCTTGCTAGCAACACCATTGCCGTTTTTGTCATCAGTTTTATTGTAGGCTTGATCACGTTCTCCGTGACCGCACCCATACAGATCGCTATCATTAAAGCTGCCAAAGGGGCCGAAAAACTGGGGTCTTCCATGAACCAGAGTGCCTTCAATATGGGAAATGCCTCTGGCGCTTATTTTGGAGGGCTACCCATGGTCTTTGGACTTCCGGTCACTTATGCCAGCGTGGTGGGTGCTATTTTGGCCTGTATTGGGGCTGGGATTGGCATAGCCATTTTGTACACTCAAAAAAGCATATCCAAGAAAAAAAGCAAAGAATCTCTTTGTGCCTAGGCACCAAATTACAATCCAATAACTTGTTCAGGTTTCACCATAAATAGTATCTTTAAGGATAGGCAACCTTAATCCAACACTTTTAGATTTGAGAACAACGTTACTTTGGACAAGCTTCCTTTTTTTGGGGCTTTTGCTCCCTTCCAAAAAACATACTTCGGAAGTTTCGAATCCCTCTTTCAATACCTTGGTCTTTTCCGATGAGTTTGAGTATTCAGGTAGTCCCGATACTAGTAAATGGCACCATCAAATCATCCCGCCCGAAAATGGAGGATGGTATAATGGTGAGCTGCAACATTACACAGACAGGATCAAAAACTCGGAAGTGAAAGATGGTTCCCTCTTCATTAGGGCCTTCAAAGAGCAGTACACGGTTGATGGTTCCACCAAATCCTATACCTCTGCCCGATTGAACGCCAAATTTGAGTTTACCTATGGTAAAATAGAGGTGAGGGCCAAACTCCCAACGGAAGCCGGTACCTGGCCAGCCATTTGGACGTTGGGCACGGATGTGAACGAAACGGGCAATTATTTTGGCGACCAATTCGGAAAGGTGGGGTGGCCTTTATGTGGGGAAATTGATATTTTGGAACAAACAGGATGGGACAAGAGCAGCACCATTTCCCATTTTCACTGGGGTGACCTTAATACCAAGGAATATAAAAATGAGGGAGGTACACTTTCCTTTCCAGAAACCGAGGATGGATTCCATATTTTTTCCATGGAATGGACTAAGAAAAGCATCAAAACCTTTGTGGACGGCAACTTGGTGTATGAATTGCCCAACGGGGAAGACAAACCCTTCAACCATGGACACTATTTGATCTTGAACCTTGCCCTAGGTGGTAATCTGGGTGGTGAAGTCCCTGATTCTTTCACCGAGGCCACTTATGAAATCGATTATGTAAGGATTTATCAATAAACTATTGCCCCAATTCCCTTGCTTCAAATCCCACCAACTCTTGGTCCTCAAAGGTTGCGGTTATTTCAATGGGGTTGCAACAAACTTCACAATCCTCAACATAGGTTTGATCGGAAACGGAGGCGTCCAAAAGAAAGGAAATCTCTTCCCAACAATACGGACATTGAAAAAAGTGTTCGTACATCGCCTAGAATTCAACATTGAGCAACTGACCGCTCACTTGTAACATGAACAGTTCTGCCAGTTTTGCATTGTATTTGGCCTGACTCTTGGCAAGTTCGGCATTGAGCAAGTTCAATTGTGCCTGCCTGAATTCAATGGAAGTTACCCTACCCAATTTGTAACGCTCATCGGTACGGTTAAAATTGTTCTGGTTGGTCTGAAGGTTCTTTTCCTGCACTTCCAACACATACAAAGCATTGGAATAACTGTCCCATGCATTACGGATATCACGCTCCACCTCCAATTCAATTTGCTTTTTGGCCAGTTCCTGGTTCGCAAAGTTGATCTTGGCATTCTTGATTCCAGTTATGGTACTGCCGCCATCAAAAAGGCTCCAAGTTAAATTAATAGACCCCGTAACTCCAGTAGAAGTCGTTTGCAAGGTGAAAGCCAAAGGGCTATTGTTGTTGGATTCGTTCCAACCGTAAGTACCGGTAAGGCCAATGGTGGGCAAAAACCCACTTCTAGCCACCTTGATGTTGTTATCACTGATATTGATATCCTTTTCCACAATTTGAAGCCTTACATTGTTCATTTTGGCCTCATTGTACATGTTTTCCATCTGCAAACCGGGAATAAATTTCACGGTGGTATCGGCAACAAAAAGATTGGTAAGGTCCCTATTCAAGATCAAGTTCAGATCCCGCATGGTATTGCGCAGCAATTGTCTTGAATTCAACAAGTTGATGCTGTCCGTATTGATATCCACTTCGGCATTCAACACATCCAACCCTGTATTCTGACCAAATTCAAATTGATATTGGGCACGTTTTAGCCTATCCTTGGAAATTTCCATGGCCTGCTCCAATGTATGGGTGTTTTCGGTCAACCGGGCGACTTCATAATAGACGGAAAACAATTGAAGTATGGTATTCTCAATAGTTTGTCTAACCTGTAGTTCGGTCTGTTGCGATCGCTCCTGAAAACTTTTGTAGTTATAATGTCTGCCCAAACCATCGAACAGTAAATAGTTCACGTTAACCGAGGCATTGTACCGACGGGTCTCCGCGCCTTCCGCGGTACGGGTGTCACCATTGGCCAAAACCCCTTCAGAGTTCTGTTTGTCTATACTACCACCGGCATTGGCAGTCACTGTGGGCAAATAGCCCGAGTTCAGGATATTGGCATTATTGTCCCCAATTAATTTGGCATTCTTGGCCACTTGAATGCTCAAGTTGTTCTCCAAGACCATGTCAATAGCCTCTTCCTTGGAAAGTACTTGATCTTGCGCGTGCACATATAGACCAAAAATCAAAAATATAAGTGCTGTGTAATTACGCTTGTTCTTCATTATCGTGTGGTCTCTTCTTCTATTGAGGTTCCGTGTTCTTCTGTGTTGGTTCCATGATGCTCCATGCCATTGCTGCTAGGCAAACTTTCCTTTATCAACAACTCTTCTTCGTCCCGTTCCCTGATGGCGCGTTCCACCTCTTCCGGGGTTACTTTTTCACCCGTCCACAATCTTTTAGCTACTACTTTTACACTATTTCCAAAGGAAAGGAAAAGTGGAAGCATAAGAAGGGTAAGGATGGTTGCAAAAGCAATTCCATAGGCAATGGATATGGCCATAGGCTTTAAAAACTGAGCCTGTCTGCTTCTTTCCAAAAGTAGCGGTGCCAAACCTGCAATGGTGGTGGCGGATGTTAAAAAGATGGCCCTAAATCGGGAACGGCCCGCTTCGTAAAGGGCCTCATCGAACTTTAGACCATTTCTTAGGTTGATGTTGAACTTACCGATCAACACCAATCCATCGTTCACCATGATCCCGATCAAAGCGATGATACCTAACATGGACAAAATGTTGATAGGGAAACCATGGATCCAGTGACCCCAAGCTACTGCCGTTAAACTGAAGGGCACTAAAAGGATCAACAATAAAGGTTGACTGATACTCCTAAAAGTGAAGGCGATGGTGATGAAAATAAGAAACAACACAATCGGCCCTACAAATCCTAGGGAACCAAAAAGTTTGTTCGCTTCCCTATTCTGTCCTTCATAAGACGGGGTTATGGAAGGATATTTGGACACGATTTCGGGCATTACCTCACTCCTGATCCACGTCATGGCATCGGTACCACTGGTGGTTTCAGGATCCGTCAAATCCGATGATACCTGGATTTCCCTTCTTCCATCCAAGTGATTGATGGCCACATCCCCACGTTCAATAGTGTAGTTGGCAATTTCGTTAAGGGGAATACGGTCTCCATTGGGTGCCACAATACGCATTTCGTCTAAGTCGATGATGGAGGATCGGTTCTCCCGATCGTAACGAACCCATACCCGTATTTCATCCTGTCCTCTTTGGAATCGTTGTGCCTGGGTACCGAAGAATCCTGCCCTTACTTGGTTCATGACCGTTCTTAAATCCAATCCCAACAAATAGGCATTTTCCTTAAGTTGTAAACGTATTTCCTTGATGCCCGCCGGATCGTTATCCGTAACATCCTTCAGGTTGGCATTGTTGAGCATGGCCTGTTTCAATTCGTCCTTGGCCGCTTTTAATTCCGTTATATTGTTGCCCAAAAGGGAAATGGAAACCGGGCTTCCCCCAAAATTTCCACCAGAACCATAGATCAAGCTTTCCACACCGATTACGGGTCCTACGAGTTCCCTTAACCTTCCAGTGACCATATCAGCTCGGATATTATCCGGACGCTCCTCGCCAGGCAATAAGTTGATTTCCAATCTTGCTGCTGATGAACCAGGACCCAAATTTTTGATCATGTTCACAAAGAGCTTTTTATCCATTCCCTGCAGGAATTTCTCGGATAGTTCATCGTTCACGATATGGGCCTTTTCCTGGATCAAGCTTATGATGGAATCAGTAACCTTTTCATTGGTACCGTTTGGCATCCGAAGTTCTATGGAAATCTGGTCACTGGCCACCATAGGAAAGAAGGCAGTACGTACAACCCCTCCGCCAATAGATCCAAAGGTGAGCACCAAGGCCATAAAAAATAGGGCAAATGTCAATATTTTATATTGAAGGGCAAACTTAAGGGCCGGACCATACCACTTGTCGCGCATAAAGGCCATAATATCATCCCCTACCTTATTGATAACACGCAGTTTGGCGAAAACCTTTGCAATCCCTGTCTTGGGTTTATCATCTAGTTTGTGCAAGGCTTTGGAATGGGCCAAGTGGGCAGGAAGAATAAGCAGTGCTTCTACCAAAGAAACAATCAATGTCAAGATAACGATTACCGAAACTTCCCCGAAAAACTCTCCGATTCGACTATCCAAGAACAAAAAGATGGAAAATGCCAGAACAGTAGTGATAATGGCCGAAAGAATGGGCGGTATCACCTCCATGGTTCCTTCAATGGCGGCCTGAACCGGAGGTTTACCATCTTCATAATGCTGATAAATATTCTCAGCGATCACAATCCCATCATCCACCAAAATACCGATAACAATAATCATCCCGAACAAGGATAACACGTTGATCGTCACATCAAACATGGGCGCAAAGATGAACATTCCCAAAAACGCAATAGGAAGTCCGAATGCCACCCAAAATGCCAACCTGGTATTCAGAAATAAAGATAGGAATGCCAAAACCAAGAGCATCCCAACAATGGCATTCTCGGTCAACAATTGGGTACGTTGGTTCAACGTAATGGAACGATCATCAATAACTTGCAACTGAACATTGGTATATTTTTCGTTGAATTCCTTGATGTATTCCTTCACATTGTCCGAAGAGCCGAGCAAATCCTCCGTATTGGTACTGGTAATGGTTACGTTTACCGCCAATTCTCCATTAAAATAGGAAGCATTTGGCGTTTCGGAAAAGCGGTCACGAATGGTGGCCACATCTTTCAATCGCACCGTACGCCCTTCACTATCCCCGCGTACTACAATGTTGGAAAGTTCATCCCCAAAATAGGAGCGGTTATTGGCTCTGATCAAATATTCCTCGGTATCGGTCTTGATGTTACCCCCTGTAACCAAAATATTGTGGTTAGCCACTGCTTGCGACACTTCATTGAAGGAGAGATTGTAGGCCAAAAGCCTGTTCTCATCTACGGCAATTTCAATTTCCTCATCCGGGTATCCATCAATTTGAATTTGGGAAATACCATCGATGGCCCTAAGATCATTCTCTATTTGGCGTCCAATTTGTTTTAGGGTAGCCAATGGAATATCCTTTCCGCTGATGGCAAAACTAATGGTTGGCCGAACGGCTTCCAATTTGGCCACGATCAAAGGTTCCATGCCGGTTGGGAAGGTGGGCACACGGTCCACTGCATTTTTAACTTCCAAAAGCATGAAATCCACTTCCCTGCCCCTCTCAATCTCTACATTGATGGAACCGCTGTTCTCCCGTGAGGTAGAAGTTACCCGTTCTACTCCTTCCAAACCTTTGAGGTTGTCCTCGATTTTTAAAACAATGCCCTCCTCAATTTCTTGCGGAGACGCACCGGGATAGGTAATGGTAATCAAGATATTCTTGGATTCCGATAATGGGAAAAAAGAGGATTTTAAGGATAGCATCCCTACGATTCCGAACACGACGAACGCCAATATAAAAATATTGACCGCCATGTGGTATTTTATAAAATAGGAAATGACCTTTCTCACGGTTGGGCTGTTTTATTATACACTTTCACCAACATACCAGCATAGGCCCCGGACAACGGTCTGGAAACGATCACTTCTCCATCAGGAACGTTTTTGAGCACCACGGTCTTGTCCGTAAAATAAACGGGGTCCACGTACATCAAATCGAGTATGGAATCCTTAACTACAAATATTTGGTCGTTGTCCAAAAGTAGGGAACGGTTAATTTCAATAGCGTTGGCTTCTTCCCTGGCCTCCAGACTGGCTTCCAGATATTGGCCTTCTTTCAGGTCGGCACCATCAACTTCAATGGCTACTGTAATCGTTTGCGAACCTTGGTCCACCCTTCCATTTACGCGTGTAACCTTGCCGGTATATGTATTGGTCTTGTCCAAGTTGTGGAGTTCCACTTCCTTACCCACTTTTAAGAAATCGCCGTAGGTTTTGCTCACGGAAACCTCCAATTCGTATTCCCCAGTGTTGATAAACTCTCCTAGTTTTTGTCCTGATCGAATCAAGGTACCTTCGGTAACCAAGGCTTCAGTAAGCACCCCACTAAAAGGAGCGGAAATGATATATTTTGATAGACGTTGCTCCAAATTTTTAACCGCGTAGTAGTTGGAAATAATTCCTCTTCCCGTGATGAAGAACTTCTCCTTTTCCGAACCCATTTCAGGCAAGGCAGGAGTAGTTTTTTCCATATCAAAGCTATTGAGGTAGGTTTGCCATTTGGGATAGATTTCAGGATAATCCAATCGTAAATCCGGCATAATGGAAGTAAGCAGATTGTACAAAGTACTTTTTGCCGATTGTACGGATGCGTAATATTCATCAGCATCGATACGGATCAAGGTCTGCCCAGCCGCATATTCTTGTCCACTGCGGAACAATTTACTGCCCGGTCTAAACACCCCTTGCACTTCGGAATAAAGTTCCACACGCTTTTTAGCCTTCAAATTTCCATTGGCAGGTACCACCAGTGGAATTGTTTTGTTCTTAACGGTGTCTACAAAAACGGTCTTAACTACTTTAGGGGCTTGCGGCCTTCTATTGTCTTTGCTGCCTGCTATAACGCCTGCAAAATACAGGGATGCCAAAATGAGGATGGCGCCTAAAACGGCCGAGATGATGAGCTTTCGCATGAGTCAGTTGATTAGTCGCTGCAAAACTATTCGCTACATTCTTTGTAATGGTTAAAGAAATCTTAAAAAACACCTTAACCCCTGAAAACAAAAAAGGGGATACATGCCTGTATCCCCAAACCAAACAAACTAAAGTAATAACTAACTACTCATTATTTTCATTGTTTTCATCGTCCTCGAACTTGGTATCCGCCATTCGGGAGCGATCAAACTCAATACTGTTAAATCTAGGATTAAGGGATTTGTCATCCGTATCAAATACCAAAAATTGTTTGGTATCCATCGCCTTTAAACCTGTGAAGGCATTAAATTGGTTGTTTTGTAATTGCAAAATTTGAAGGCTTGCCAATTGGGAGAATTCCACAGGAATCTCTCCACCCAATTGGTTATTGGCCAAGACCAATTCTTTCAATTGACCCAACTTGCCTATTTCTGCTGGAATTTCCCCTTCCAAACCGTTCTCGAACAATCCTAAAGCTTCCAGTTTGGAAAGGTTTCCTATGGATTTTGGGATGATGCCCTTCAAGTTATTGCTGGAAAGGTTCAGTTCCTTTAAATTTTTGATGTTACCAAACGTCTCCGGAATGGGACCACTCAAAAAATTGTTGAACATGGAAAAAACTTCCAAGTTCTTCAATTGTCCTATTTCTTGTGGGATGGATCCTTTGATCCTGTTCATTTCCAAACGGAATTCCTTTAAACTTTCCAACTTCACAATATCCTTGGGCAGTACCCCTGTAATATTGTTAAAGGCTAAATTCAAACGGGTCAGGTATTTTAATCTACCCAAACTTTCTGGCAAGGTTCCGTCCAAATTGTTCATGAAAAGGGTTATTCCTACAACATGTCCATCCTGTACCTCAACACCTTTCCATTTTTCAACGGGAGCTTCAAGGTTCCATGTAACCTTCCATTGCTCTCCCTTGGTACTATTGTATAGGTCAACCAGAACATCCTTTTCCCTTTGGGAAACCTGTCCGTTTGCCATGGAGATGCCAACTGAAGTAGTCAACAAAAAGAAGAAAATGGCCAATCGTTTCATTTAATACTTATTTACCTGTAAGGAATTTACTTACAAAGTAACAAGAATATGAAAAACCTTACAAATTAAATCGGTAAACTGATAAAAATTTGTTGTGAAGCAGTCCTAATTTGTGGTCAACTTGGTAAACTCTTGATTATCCTAGGGTTTCCAGTTCATTGGAGATACTTTCCCATTCCTTCATTTGGGACTCCAATTCTTTCTTTTTTCCTTGATATTTATCAAAAAAGCCGGTTTTGGCGATGGTAGTGTCGTAGTCCAAAAGCAATTGATGGTCAATGTCGGCAATTTCCTTTTCCAATTGCGAAATGCGTTTTTCAACACCGCTCAATCTGTTCTTCAGGGACTTTAGCTTTTTCTGTATATTGTAGTCGTTCTCCTTGGTTTCAGGTTGTAGTTTTTCCTCTACCTTCTTGTCCCCTTTCTCAATCTTTCTGAAATCATCAACTTTTCTTTGCTCCAGATAAAAGTCAATATCACCCAAATATTCTTTGATGTTTCCATCCTTGAACTCGTAGACCCTGTCTGTAAGTCCTTGGAGAAAATCCCTGTCGTGGGAAACCAGTATCAAAGTTCCCTCAAAGTTTTGAAGGGCCTGTTTCAGTACATTTTTGGATTTGATGTCCAAGTGGTTGGTAGGCTCGTCCATCACCAGCACATTGAAGGGTTGCAACAACATTTTTGCCAGTGCCAATCGGTTTCGTTCCCCTCCGGAAAGCACCTTTACATACTTTTCCACATCATCACCACGGAACAAAAAGGAACCTAAAATATCACGGACCTTGCTTCTATTGCTTTCGTTTGCCGCTTCCAACATGGTATCGAGAATGGTTTTGTTGCCGTCCAGATACTCAGCTTGATTTTGGGCAAAATATCCCAATTGCACGTTGTGGCCTGTTTTTAGGTTACCGTGATAGTCCAACTCCCCTACCATGATCTTGGCCAAAGTAGTCTTCCCTTGACCATTCTGTCCCACAAAAGCTGTCTTGCTTCCTCTTTCCACCAAAAGATCAATACCTTCCAACACCTTTTTTTGGCCATAGCTTTTTGATAGGTTTTCCACCTCGGCAACCACTTTACCTGGAGTGACGGACACCGGGAAACGAACGGTCATTACACTGTGATCCTCTTCATCCACCTCTATTCGTTCAATCTTGTCCAGTTTCTTGATGAGCGATTGCGCCATGGATGCCTTACTGGCCTTGGCCTTGAACTTTTCGATCAAGCGCTCGGTCTGTTGGATCTGTTTTTCCTGGTTTTTTTGTGCACTTAGCTGTTGTTCCTTGATTTCTTTCCTCAGCTCCAAAAATTTGGTGTATGGCTTATTGTAGTCATAGATCCTGCCCAATGATATTTCTATGGTGCGGTTGGTCACATTATCCAGGAACATCCTGTCGTGCGAAACGATGACCACGGCCCCTGAGTAATTGTTCAAAAACTGCTCTAACCAAATGATGGATTCGATATCGAGGTGGTTGGTAGGCTCATCTAATAACAAAACATCATTGCTCTGCAAAAGGAGTTTGGCCAGTTCAATACGCATACGCCATCCACCGGAAAAAGTATCGGTAAGCTTGTCAAAATCGGTCCGTTTAAAACCTAGTCCCAGCAATACTTTTTCGGTGTCGCCTTGGTAATTGTATCCGCCCAATATTTCATATCGATGGGACACATCTGTCAGGTCTACCATCAACTGGTGATAGCCTTCACTTTCATAATCGGTGCGTTCTGCCAAAGCTATATTGATCTCGTCAAGCTGTTTTTCGAGGGATTTGATCTCGGCAAAGGCTTGGTACGATTCCTCCAATACGGTCCTTCCCAACACAAAATCGATATCCTGTTTCAAGAAACCGATCTTGATGTCCTTTTCCATGGCAATGGTGCCTTCATCCGGACGCATTTCCTTGGACAATAACTTAAGCAAGGTAGATTTACCCGCTCCATTTTTACCGATCAGACCGACCCTATCACCGCCATTCAATCGAAATGAGATTTCTTCAAAAAGATATTCGCCCCCAAAGGCTACGGAAAGATTGTGAACATTTAGCATTTTATGTGACCTGAATTACATATCAAAACTCGCAGTATCTTTACTTTTGCGTAAAAATCGGTGCAAATGTTAAAAAAAGGAACCAAAATCTACAGCATTTTAACAGGAAGTTGTCCCAGGTGCCAAGAGGAGAGCATGTATCAGGCCTCTAATCCCTATGCGCTTTCCCAAATTTTTAAAATGCACGAACGTTGCTCCCACTGCGGTTTAAAATATAAGATCGAACCTTCTTTCTTTTATGGGGCCATGTATGTGAGCTATGCAGTAGGTATTGCGTTCGCCGTAGCCGCTTTTGTAATTACCTTTCTTTTTATCGGTACCTCATTGAAGACTTCCTTTATTGCCATTGTTTCTACCTTGGTAGTGTTCATGCCAGTAATCATCAGGCTGTCCCGTAACATTTGGATCAATTTCTTTATTAAATACGATCCGCATGCCATAGAGCATCATCACCCTGTAAAAGGTTAATTTTTAAAGTATTTTTTGGTGAAGCGTTTGATATCGATATCGGGATCGAGTGTAGCCCCGTTTTCGATATGATCATACAATTGGCGTGAAGCATAGGGAGCGATAAGTACGCCCCTGGATCCAAATCCGTTCAACACATACAGATTTTGTTTCTCCGGATGTCTCCCCACCAAAGGTCTGCGATCTACCACGGTAGGACGGATTCCCGCCACATGATCCAAAATCTTAAAATCGCATTTTAAAAAGGTGGCCAATTTTTCCAAAAGCTCATTCTTGGATTCTTCTGTGGGAAGATTGGTCTTGTCCTGCCATTTGTACGTTGCCCCGACCAAGTATTTATCACCGCCCATAGGAATAGTGAACACAGAAGACTTGATTACATCGTCCTCCTTGAAGTCGGGTGCAGATATGATCAACAACTCACCTTTGGTACCGTTCAAAGGCAGATACCCAAAATTAGGGTCTTGTGTAAGGCCATAACCACATGCAAAAACAATCTGCTTCGCCTTTACACCATGGTATTCCACATGATTATTGTGATGAACAAGGGAATTATATTCAAAAGAATTTCTATCGAGAATCCCTTTTTTTTCCAAATAGGAACTGTAGGCATTTACTAACGCTCCAGTATCTATTCTGCCCGTATGGTTCACTTCGCCAAAACCGAATGGCGCCTCAATGGACGGGTTTTGGTTTGGAACTAAATTTGTGGATAGAAAATGGTCCAATCCGGGCCGGTCGGCCGCTTCGAACCAGCTATTCTGTTCCTCTATGGAGGCAAATCTGCGCAATACCCGTAGGGAATAATCCAATTTAAGCCCCAATTTTTGCTCCAAACCCGCGTAAAAAGGCTTGGCTCGTTCCAGTTGCTCTTTGGCCTTCCAGGCCATGGTAAAACGCTTTAAAATAACAGGGTTGTACAATCCGCCCGCCACTTGGGAGGCCTGTTGGGAACTATCTGCAATGATCTTGAAGGTCTTGCCTTCCTTTTCCAAGACCTCACAAAAGGAAATTCCGGCCAAGCCCAAACCCACAACTATATAATCCAACATGGTACTACAGAAATTTAAGTTTTATTTCAAGGTCGATGCAACCCCATTCAAATTGGAAACGTCTAATAATAAAACAAACCTAAAACAATGTTTGCAAACAAATCAAAATTACTTTGGACTAACCTTTTTCTTTTGTGGGCTGTTGGTTCAGTATTTGGGCAATCGACCACCAATTATGTAGAAGAAGAAGCTTATTTTTTGCATGGCAGGGATACCATTTTCGGGAAACTGATATTACCCAAAAAGAAGGCGGATAACGGTTATCCCGCCATCATTTTTGTGCATGGTTCCGGTCCAGAGGATTATAGTTCCTCCAACTTGTACAGGCCATTGTGGGAACGATTTACCGAGGCAGGTTTTGCCTGTTTTTCTTGGAATAAACCAGGCGTGGGAGCCTCCCAAGGAAATTGGTTTCTTCAATCCATTGAGGAAAGGGCCAATATCGTTAGGGAAGCCTATCAATTTTTAGAACATCATGAAAAAATAGATAAGCATAAAATTGGTCTATGGGGTATTAGTCAAGCGGGTTGGATAATTCCAAAAGTTGCCGAATACCAAAAACCTGCATTTGCCATTGTAGTATCGGGACCTGTGACCACGGCCATGGACCAAGAAATCTATCGACTTCGTTCCAATTTACAGGCCAGTGGTTTTGAACCTGCTGCAGTGGATAGTGCCTTAACCTATACCCAAAATGTAAAAAAACTGATTTTAGAAGAAAGACCTTTTATTGACTTTGATGCCCTGCAAAAGAAAGCCCAAAAACATGATTGGTCTTCTTATGTCATCACTGGGAATGAAGGCATCTACCAATACCTAAAAGTGATACTAGAAGGTGATCAAGCTCCCAACATTGAAAACCTAACCTGTCCTGTTTTGGCCGTCTGGGGTGAAAATGATCTACTTGTACCCCCAGTTTCAAGTTCGGATTACTATCGGAATACCATGAAAAAAATTGCCAATAACAAGACAACAATCGTGATAGTACCGCAAGCTGATCATACCCTTACTTTCAATACAAGTGGTAAAACGGAAGAAACGATTGAGAGAAGAAAAGCCTTTGAACAGGATCCCGAGAACATTTTTGCTCCAGGATATTTGGACCTGATGGCCGAATGGATCAAAAAGCTTGAATGGTGGTCAAATCCTTATTGATCAAAACAAAAACGCCGCACAGTTGTGCGGCGTAATTTGTATTGAATTGGAAATTTATCTGATGGCCAGTTCTAGTAGGCCCACATGTCCTGCTCCCTGTCCCTGATGGATTCTTTTATCCTCTGGGCTTCAAGCAACTGGAACAATGCGTTGTCAAAAATGTAATCATCAATCTTGCGATCTTCATGTACGTTTTCCTCTTTATAGATCACCGCATTGAAACGTCTTGCGTTCAACAGCATATCAAAGGAAATGGGTCTTGCAGAATTCTGCTGGTTGTACACCTTGGCTTCGTGCAATATCTGCCTAGCCGCTGGGTACCACACCCAAAACAATTCCACTTTGTTGGAATTGGGATCCACTGATTCGTCATCAATAAAGTTTACGTCAGGTGCAACAGGTGCAATTCCCAACAAACGGTACTTAAGCTCCCCTTGGCGTTTATCAAAATACCAGATACCTTTTACGTGGTACTCTTCGATGTCCGCAGCGGTAAGATCCCTTTTGTTGATGAACTCTGGGGAAATCTGCTCACCGGCATTCAACTGTTCGTAACCAAGATCCGTGGTATCGATTTTACTCAAGGTAGCGGAAAGATCTTCCAGTTTCCTCTTTTCAGTAAAATAGGAATCTGTATAAACCTCGGTTAGCTTACCGTTCTTAATGTTCTTCATCAGAACATCGTACAAAGACCTTCTATCGGCTCCAATACCAATGGTATCGGTTGGATAGTACAACGGAAAGTTTACACGCTCGTCAAGATCGACAATTTCCCATATGGTTTTGGACCAAAGGATATCCCTATCATCCACATAACCATACTTTAAGGGTTCATCGGCGTCCTGCTCAATTTGAGCTTGGGTTTTTTTACCAATATCATCGGGCAACTTGGCATTCAAAATGTTTGCCTGACCCATCATTGATACGGGCAAAACGCCCAACAATCCGATTATTAATACATTTTTCCAATTCATGATCACTTGTATACTTTTATACTTTATTAGTTTGTAAGCTCAACCACTACTGGGGATACTTTCTTCAACTTGTAATCCCTGTTGTTGGTGATGTATGCTTGGATATCAAAGATTTGAACTGCATCTCCCCTACCAGCTCTTCTAAGAACCGATTTGGCTTGATCATTCAATTTGTTTCCGCTAACCACTACAGTAGGTTGACCAGGAACTTT
Source organism: Allomuricauda sp. (assembly GCA_030148305.1). Classification (GTDB taxonomy): domain Bacteria; phylum Bacteroidota; class Bacteroidia; order Flavobacteriales; family Flavobacteriaceae; genus Flagellimonas. The sequence goes on from JASBTS010000011.1 coordinate 21,830, forward strand.
GAATTTGAACTCACTTACAGAAAGGTTCAAATCGAAATCGAAGTCTTCCAACATAGCGCTTACTGTGGAAATCTCTAGGTTGTTCTTTGGCATCTTGATGCTACCAGCTTCACCACGTACGGTACCGCTAGGTCTTGGAATATCCTTGATACGGAACTCAGACTTGGTAGAGATACCTTTACCGTCAGGCAAAGTACCGGAAGCAGTGATGGTCACTGTTCTACCTGTACCTGGGTTCATGATGTACTGGCTACCACTTCTTCTGGTCAAACCAGCAGCGGAAGCAGATACTTTGTTGTCAGGAATACCAGGAATGGAGATTGTCATTGGGTTGGCAACACCACGGTACACCACGTTCATCTTATCTGCAGAGATAACAGCTGCGTTAGGCATAGAGATGGTAGCAAAAGTGTTGTTCACTTCTACAGGCACCTCGTTTCCGTCCTGCATATAGGTCATGGTTCCTTTAATGGTGTGGTCACCTGGGGTACCGGCACTAATCAACATTTTGATACCACCAGCTTCCAATGCGTAATCGGTTCCTTCCTTCAATGGTCTACCATCCAAGGTCAATTCAGCTTTTACCGGAGTGGAAGTCTTGTCAGTTTTGCTAACAATGATCTTACCATCATACTTTTCACCAGCATAGTAAGCCGTTTTGGGGGCTTGCAAGGCACTGGCAAAGTTGGTCAAAGAAACTGCCTCTGTCAACTCACCTTCCAAAAGGGTCTTCAATACCTCTTGCTCTGTAGTCTTTATATCGGCTTGCAACTGGGTAAGTTTGGTCAAAGAGGCTACCAAAGGAAATCCTTCAAAGTGGTAGTTGATCCAATCTTGACGGGTACCATCCCTAGTCTCCACCTTACCGTCGTCTTTTTTACCATCATTGGTAGCAAAACGGGTCTTAACAGCTGCCTTCAAAGATTCGAAACCTTCTGCTGGCAAAGTGTTGATCACACCATCACGGTAATCATTGATCTGCTTCATGAACTCTTTTCCTTCAGGAGCCAAGTTGTCTCCTTGCCAGAATTTTTGATCCAAGAAATCAGATTTGTCCATGACCACGTAATCTTTTGGATCCTCAAGATCCTGGGTCATTCCTTTTTTCAATCCTTCCAAATAGGTATAGTACGTATCGGAAAGCTCTTTTACTTTCTGAGCATCTTGGTAAAGTTCACCGTATTCTTCCGCATTTTCTTCTGCCTTTGTGCCCAAGCTGGCCAAAAAGTCAGAGTTACTTGCGTCCATACTGCTGTTTGAAGTCTCCAGTTTTTCGTTCATTAGTCCGAAAGCTGCAAGAACTTCCTTGCTCATATTCAGGGCCAACATCGCGATGAAGATCAAGTACATAAGGTTGATCATCTTCTGACGTGGTGTTTGTTTTCCTCCTGCCATGTTTTAATTAGATTTTAAAAATTAATTTGATTTGGGGTTGTTTTCTGTTGATCAAAAACTCTAATTATTTTCTACCTCCCATGGCGGAAAGCATACCTCCATAAACTCCGTTCAAAGAAGAAAGGTTGGTGGCCAAAGATTCCATTTGATCTTTCAAGGCACCAGCGTTCTGTACAACTTCCTCGTTGATAGAAGCTTGACGGCTAGCGCTTTCCAATTGTACTTTGTACAAGCTGTTCAATGACTCCATTTGAGCGGCTGCATGAGACAACTCTTCAGAGTATTTTTTGGTGTGTTGGATAGCATCTGTAGTAGGCGCGATGTTTTTTGCTGCACCTTCAAAACTTTTGATGCTCTCACCCAAGCTAGAGAATAGATTGGCATCGATATTGGCTTCTTTAAGCAACTCGTCCAATTTTCTGGAAAGGATACCTTCAGCTTCTTTAGCATCTTTGGCATCTTGCTTTTTGCTAGCGGTTTGTTGACCACCTGCCAACTCTGGGTAAACCAAAGCCCAATCGTATTCGTCATCTACTGGTTCAAATGCACTGATAGCGAAGATCAATGCTTCGGTAATAAGTCCAACCGCAAGAAGAAGTCCACCTGTAAGGGGTCCAAACTCCCAGTGAAGGATCTTGAACAATGCACCAATAATTACTACCGATGCTCCAAGCCCGTAGGCCATGTTAAACAATTTTTTTGTTGATTTTGACTGTGCCATAATTCTAGTTTTAATT
>JASBTS010000015.1 GCA_030148305.1 Allomuricauda sp.
AACTCAATGGCCATGGTGCGGGGAAAAAGTCCAAAAGAAAAAAGAAAAGGAAAGGGCTGGGCCTGTAGAACATGAACTTATGAAAGATAACAACAAGCAGGAACATTCAGGATTGTCCCCTTCCGAGATCCAGGTATTGGAAATGGTACGCAGCAAAAGGTTCCTATCCATCAAACTGATCATCAAAAATGGGGAGGTCGATGCCATTGAAGGTCTGGAACGATTGGACACAGGGGAGCGTATCATTGATATGTTGAAACAACATGATTTTCAAAACCTGGAGATCAAACAGAGCAATGGTAAGATTGTCTGTGTGAACAGGATCTTTAGAAAAAAGATCGGCCCTGCTCAAAAAAACCAAAAGTTGTTGACCGACAACCCATAAGTTTGGAATAAAACAATGATCCCACAAGGGATCAGATCGATTAAAAAAGGTAAATTAAAGCCTGCTTTACAAATACGGTAGTGACCTTCAAGATTCAGGAGCTATTGCCATTTATAGGAAATGTCAAACCCGATAATCGAGCTAAAGCGGAAAAACAGATCATTCAACAGTACATGGCTCAAGACATTTAATGGTTTTGAGGATTGTTCGGAGGAAGAAGCGGAAAAGATCGTGGAACAGCTCCAACAACTGGCCGATATAGTCTGCGGCCATGTCCAAAGAACAGAGCATGAACGTACCGATCAAAAAGGCTTTTGACTTTTTTGCAAAGAACAGGGATAAAGTTTTAAATTAGATAGCCATAAAATAGATGGAGCCATGAGAAATGACCTTAAAGAGCTGATCGATATAAAGGAGAGGTACCTGGAACTGTCCAAGGGCGTTCTGGACTACGACAAGTTCAACCAATATGCCATTACCCATCACAGCACCGTGATCGAAGGGTCGACCCTCTCATTGGAGGAAACGTTCATTTTGCTGGACAAAGGCCTGACGCCCAACAACCGTCCATTGGAACACTCCCTAATGGCCACGGACCATCTCAAGGCCCTCAAGCTGATCATCGAGTGGGCCAAATCCAAAAAAATCCTTGAAAGCAAGGATATCCGGGAGCTATCGGCGACCATAATGAAAGGGACCGGTTCCAAGATATCGACCATGGCCGGGGATTTTGATTCGTCCAAAGGGGATTTCAGAAAGGCGACTGTCAGAAATGAGGATAGGATCTTTATGGATCAGGCCAAAGTTCCCGGAGAGGTCGATCGCCTAATGCGGGAACTGTCATCGACCATCAATGGGAAAAAGGACTTTGTCGGCAGCAACCTACTTGCATTTGACATCCATTTCCAGATGGTCTCGATACATCCCTTTGCCGATGGCAATGGAAGGCTCTCCAGATTATTGATGAACTATGTGCAACTTTTTCATGACCACCCTATGACGGTAGTTTTTCCGGAAGACAGGAGACAGTATTTTGATGCCCTGGAAAACACAAGGAGAGGCGAGGACATTTCAATATTCAGGAATTTTATGTTAAATCAAGCAAAGAAATATTTTGAACGGGAAATAGGGATTTTGAGCAAGGAGCAAAAACGTTCCAAATCAAAAGACCGTGGAATATCATTTATCTTTTGAATATAAATGACCAATGGTCGGACGGGTACTGGAAACAATTATCGGATATTTGAAGGACAGTTCAAGAGCAGCCCACGACCCAAGGGCAATTCTTGTCATTTCATTGACGATTGCCTTAATATCATAAAGTTTGAATAAGTGATGGAAGGAAAGGATCCGTTTGTAACGATCAGAAAAGAATACGATTCATTGAGGGAGGAATACGATGAAACCATCGTATCGGCCTTTGATGCAGATGATTTCAAAAGATACAATGAAATCCTGTTCTCGGCCCATAGTTGTGGCATTGAGGGAAATAGTTTCAGTGTCGACGATACCAGGGAGCTTAAGGAAAAGGGATATGCCGTTAACCTTGTCAACAAGACTTTACTGGAGGCCTTCGAAATAATGGATCATTTCGATGCGTACGGTCATATGCTGGAAAACCATGGTTCCGAATTGAACGAATCCTTTGTCAAAACTATCCATAGAATAGCCACCAAAAATACTTTGCCATATAAAGGGCATAGGCCCGGGGAATATGCCAAGACCCAAATGGCCGCCGGCGATACCGTATTTCGTGACACAAAAAGGGCCATAGCGAACATGCCAAGGCTTTTGGCCAGTTTTGACGATGCGATCAGAGACAAAAAAGTGCCCCCTTTGGAGTTGAGCGCCATATTCCACAAAATGTTCATTTACAGCCATCCCTTTCCCGATGGCAATGGAAGGGTGGGCCGGTTGATATCCAATTTTATTCTGGAGAAATTCAAACATCCCCATGTGATCATTTTGAAGGAGGAAAGGCAAAACTATATCGATGCCCTCAAAGCTTCGGAGAGGCACAACAATATGTTGCCGATAATCAACTTCTTTTATGATACCTCCATCAAAAGGATGCAAAAGGAAATAGCTCAAAAAAAAAAACCTTTCGAAGAATTTCAACCTGGGTATCAAAAACGGAAGAAAGAGTAACAAAGGCATTTCATACTGAAGTGTGGAAAATGAACAGATTTTGCTAGATGGATTGTCCATGGCAAGGGGCAATACCGAGGAAATCTTTGAACAACCTAAAAAATTGATAACATAGTCCAAAAAGAGAACATATGAACTTAGAGGTATTCGGTCAATTTGCGAAAAAGGAAAAAGGAAGGATCATAGGAAAGAATAACACGGCGGTCATCTACACCCGTGTTTCCAGTAAGGAGCAGTTTGACAACAATGCCAGCTTGACGACACAACTCAAATATTGCCAAGAATATGCAATTCGAAAGGAATTGGAAGTATTGGAATATTTCGGGGGAACCTATGAATCCGCAAAGAGCGATGAGCGTAGGGAGTTTCAAAGAATGCTCAGCTATGTCAAAAGGAGAAAGAACATTGGCTATATCATCGTCTATTCCTATGATAGGTTTTCCAGAACTGGCGCGAACGGGGCGTATATCAGCGAACAGTTAAAAAAGCAGGGGGTGGCCGTTATTTCGGCCACCCAGGAAATCGATGTGACCACAAGTGCGGGTACGTTCCAGGAAAACCTGTACCATATGTTCTCCCACTTTGACAACCAGGTCCGTAGGGACAAATCCATTACTGGAATGCGGGAAAAACTGCGAAGGGGATACTGGACCGGTGCCTATCCATTTGGATATACCAATACAAATCCCGGGAAAGGGAAGATCCCGAATTTTGTGATCTCGGAGGAAGGAAGATTATTAAAACAGGCTTTTTTATGGAAGGCAAATTCCAACATGTCACATGTCGAGATTGCAAAACGGCTTAAAGACAAGGCCCTGGACTTACATGCAAAAAGATTGACGGACCTTTTCAGGAACCCTTTCTATTGCGGGCTTATCGTGAACAGTCTTATTCCCGGTGAAGTGATCCAGGGGAAACACGAGGCCCTCATATCGAAAGAAATGTTCCTTAAGATCCACAATCTCCTCCATGCAGGTGAACCGCCCAAGAAATATTCGTTCGATGACGAAAACCTGCCATTGAAGATGTTTGTCAGATCTTCGGTCTGTGGAACACCCTACACTGGATATATAGTCAAGAAAAAGGGCCTGTACTATTACAAGAACAGGCGTAAGGGCAGCAAGGAGAACAGGAGCGCCAATAAGCTCCATAAAGAGTTCCTGAATGTATTGGGCAGGTTTACACTGGCCGACAAAAAGTATATCGAACCTTTGACCGATATCATACATGATACCTTGATCGATAAAAACCAAGAGGCTATTGAAGACCAGAAGCGATTGGATAAAGAACTTCAACAGCTCAAAGAACGGATGGACACATTGGAGAGAAGATTCGTCGTGCTGAACGAGATCACAAAGTCCCAGTACGACCTTTTCATGCCGGAACTGAAAGCCGAACAAAGGGAACTGGAGGTAAAAATGGAAAATGGGGGAATAAATAGTTCGAACCTCAAAAAGTCCGTAAAATTGGCACTTGATTATGCCTGTAACCTTCCTGAATTGTGGAAGTTAGGGGATTTGGAAACCAAAAGGGCCATACAATATATGGTCTTCCCTGACGGGATTGGGTATGACTTCAAAAACAAGCAAGTTCGAACTTTTCGGGTCAATGAGATTTTTGGCGCAATCTCTTTGTTTTCAGGGGATTTGAAGGGCAAAGAAAAAGGGGACTTCCACTCAATTTGTAGAAAATCCCCTTTAGTGACCTCGGCAGGATTCAAACCTGCAACCTTCTGAGCCGTAATCAGATGCGCTATTCAGTTGCGCCACGAGGCCTTTTTAATGGGCTGCAAATATATTTCTTTTTAACTTTATCACAAAACCTTAGCGTACAAAAAAATGGATTTTGCCTTATACATTCGTGATATAGAAGACTTTCCAAAGCCAGGTGTTGTTTTTAAGGACATTACGCCATTACTCAAAGATCCACAGGTGTTCCAAAAAGCAGGTGAAGCTTTATTGGGATTAACTTCCAACATGAAGATCGATAAAGTGGTAGGCGTAGATAGCAGGGGATTCATTTTTGCGCCCCTTTTGGCTACAAGATTGGGTGCTGGTTTTGTCCCTGTACGCAAATCGGGCAAGCTTCCCTTTAAGACCCTGTCCGAAACCTACGCTTTGGAATATGGTGAGGATACCTTGGAAATGCATACCGATGCCATCCAGAAGGGAGAAAAGGTCTTGGTTCATGATGATGTGTTGGCAACCGGTGGAACCGCCAGTGCCGTATGTAAATTAGTGGAGAAATTAGGTGGGGAAGTGGTGCAGTGCAATTTTTTGATCGAGCTTACCTTTTTGAACGGTGCCGAAAAACTGAACGGTTTCCCGATTAAGGCTTTACTTCAATATTAACGTTCATCCAAGGCCTTTGTGGTCACAAAATAACGCCATCCTATTATGGCCAATTGCAATTTGGTCGCCTTGGATAGGTCCAACCCCTTTTTGGAATAGGAAGGCAGTATTGCCTTATTGATTTTGGCCAGTGTCTTGTAGAGCATGAATCTTAACTAGACTACAAATATAGTCAGGAAGATGCTAATGGTCCCAAACACTGTCCGCCGGTTCCGATAATCCAAAAAAAGGTTGGCCCAAAGCTTGACATATATAGGGAGGTTTAAATGAAAATGACTGCTATGATATGGATGAGAATCATAACAAAAAACTTAACAATTGCGATCATGGTTTGAGTGATTTAATGGTTAAAAAAACAACTATAAACCGGTTATATTTTTTGAAGATATAATGATAAAAGTCAAGCTTCCAAACATTTATGGTTAAATCTATATAATTGCATACAAGATTGTAGTTAAAAAAATGCTTTGCTCCTACGATAGTAATACCATGCCTTATAAAAAGTTATAAAATGTAATATTAAAACATTATAACTATTATAAATTGATACATTTGTAGGGGTATTTTTAGAGGTATTTTAAAAACCTAGGGACGTTTCGTTTAAAAATGGCCCGTTTTGGGCCTTTACGTTTTTTTTGGGCCAAAAAAAAACCGCCAGATTTCTGACGGTTCTTCCTCAAATTTTGGGTTGTTTAAATCGAGTTTAGTTGCCCTTTTTGGTTGTGATGACCACCACCCCGTCCTTGGCTTTTTTGCCGTACTTCTCGATAGCTTCATCTCCTTTTAAAACTTCCATACTTTTAATGGTATCGGGAGAGAGCTTCTTAATATCCTCGGCTTTCACCTTTTTGCCATCCAGATAAAAAAGTGGCTCTTCACCGCCATCGGTATCAATAAAAAAGAAACTTCCGTTTTTTCCCATTACCTCAATATCATCCTCGTCATCAGAGTCTTTCATAATAAAAACATGCTTTCCTTTTTTAACCACGCTTTTTTTATCCGTATCCCTAATTACCATGAAATTTTTCCCATCACCATCTTCCTCAATCTGGATTTCAACTTTTTTCTTAACATGGCCATCCTTTGGATGTATTGTAATTCCATTTTCATCTTCACCAAATTCGTCAACATCCACATTGATTTCCATTTCTTCAAATTCTTCAGGGCTTACCTCTTTACCATTGACTATGATTTTTTTGATGCCATCCACTTTTTTAATGATGATATCTTTTTCATCATCCTCTGTTGTCCAATGCATTTTGTCCCCATCCATTTTATGGATTTTGATTTTCTTATGCATCAAGTTTCCAAAGGATACCAGATTGGCATCATCATCGTACAAAACAGCCACGGGATCAATGGGTCCGTTAGAATTGGTGGTGTAGTTGCCACTGAATTTCTCTCCTTTTCCGTTTTTACCGCTTAGTTGCAGTGAAAGTTCCACAATTTCCTTGTTGTCGTTCCTTACCGCAGTGTAGCTAAAGTCGATACCATCCTTGGCCAGGTCGCTTTTGATTTTGTCCAATTCGTCATTGGAGGTGTTCTTGTCAATGGTAAGTTCCACCGATTTGTCTTCCAAGGCGCTTTCAATACTGTCTTCATTGGTGTACTGGTACACATTTTCAATACTGAAACTGACCAAGAAAAGTCCCAACAAGGGTAGCACCAATAAGGTTTTAAAGACACTGATTCTTTTGGATTGATTTTGATTTAACATGACTATTCGTTTTTTGATTAATGAATTGTAGAATGAATTGGTAAGCTTAAAATTTTGATGGTCCAGGGCCTGTTTCAACATCAGGTACTGGTATTGTTTCTTGTCCTCTGTATTTTCAAGTGTGTGTTTGTCCGCCAAAAATTCCAAGTTTTGTTTAATGGCTGGTTTGTACAGCCACAATACTGGATTGAACCAGAATACGATCTTTAAAAGTTCCAACAAAAGAATATCTAAGGTGTGGAATTGCCTGGCATGTACCTTTTCATGGGCCAAAACGGTGTTCAATTCCGATGAACTAAAAAGACTTGGATTGTAAAATAAATAGTTGAAAAAGGAAAAAGGGGTAATCTTTTTCTCGGTCTCCACATGCAGATAGGGATGTTCCCGCCACATTTTGGCTTTAGCGGCTAATTTTTTTAGAGAACCCAATTGTAATACAAAACGGACCATCAATATGGAACAGACCAATAGATAAAGCCCCAGCAAACTATTTTCAAGGGTAAACACTGTGTCAGTAGGATTAACCAACATGTTCGTTTGACTCGCAACAGTACTGTCGATGATCATGGGTTTGGCAGCAACAATGGTTCGCTGGATTTTGATCAAGGGAAAAGTCAGGGACAACACCAAACCTGACAATAGGAACAACCTGTTTTCCGTAAAAAAGGTATCCCGCTTCAGGAATAGGTGATAAATAGCCAAGAATCCACCGGAAATCAAGACTGATTGTGTCAAATAGGTAAATAAGGATTCCATCACTTCTTCTTTTCGATTAGGTCAATGATTTCCTTCAGCTCTTCCACCGAAATTTTTTCCTCGTTGGCGAAATAGGATACCAAACTTTTATAGGAATCGTCATAATAATCGGCAATGGCGGCGTTCACATACTTTTTCCGATAGTTTTCCTTGGTAACGGCAGGAAAATAGCGATGGGTGTTCCCAAAAGCCTCATACCCAACAAACCCTTTTTCCTGAAGATTCCTTACAATGGTGGAAAGGGTATTGTAATGGGGTTTTTCTCCTTCAATTTCTTCTAGGATTTCTTTTACAAAGGCTTTTTTCATCTTCCAGAGAATCTTCATTACCTCTTCTTCCTTATTGGTCAATTTTTGCATGTAGAACAATTTGATGACCCAAACATAATACTAATAACATAGTTAAACAACTATTTTTATAGTTTGTTAACTATTTTTATAGTTTTTATTGCTCTAAGTTCTTTTTCTGACTCGTAATCTTCCTTTATCTTTATACCAAGTTTTATTCTTTGGGAAATCTACTATTTATTGTTTTGGGTCTTGCACTCCTGATCTTTGGGGGCAATTGGTTGTTGAAATCGGCTGTGGCCCTCTCCTTGAGATTGGCCATACCCAAAATTGTGATCGGAATGACAGTGGTTTCCTTTGCTACCTCTGCCCCTGAGCTCATTGTAAGCGTAAAGGCTGCTTTGGAAGGGTTCCCTGATCTGGCCCTGGGCAATGTTGTGGGTTCCAATATTGCCAATTTAGGATTGGTATTGGCCATAACGGTAATTATGGGAAGTATAGAAGTTCGAAAAGGCTTTTATTTTACGGACTGGCCCATGATGATGCTCTCATCCTTGCTTTTTTGTGGGTTTATCTATTTTGATGGTGTGCTACAACGCTATGAAGGCATCATCATGGTGTCATTGCTATTTGTTTTCCTAGTTTACTTATTAAGGTATCAAAAGCCTGCTGTTGTGGATGAAATGCCGGAGGATGATATCATCTTACCAATATATAAGATTGCCCTGTTTTTGGGTGTGGGTGGAGTGGCACTTTGGGGTGGCTCCGAATTACTCATTAAAGGTGCAGTAGGAATGGCCTCTACTTTTGGGGTAAGTGATCGTGTTATTGGAATTACCGTAGTTTCTATCGGAACAAGTATCCCTGAGTTGGCAGCTTCTGTAATAGCGGTATTGAAAAAGGAGAAAGCCATTTCGCTTGGAAACCTGATTGGTTCCAATATCTTTAACTTGCTGGCCGTTTTGGGAATTACCTCGATCATAACGCCCATTACTGTAATGGATCAAGGGTTATTGTCCAGTGATATTTTCTGGATGTTGGGGATATCCTTCCTGATTTTACCTTTGGTATTCTTTCCGAAGGGACTCCGTTTGGGGTGGAGGGATGGGATATTTTTGTTGTTGGTCTATGCCGTTTTCGTCTATATGACCCTAAAATAAAAACCGCCCCAGTAAGCGGGACGGTTTCCATCTATAATCAACAACTAATTTATTCGCTACTTATACTTTGGCGGATTTTACCGTTTTGATGATACGGGAAGCCACTTTGTATGGATCGGCATTAGAAGCAGGTCTTCTATCTTCCAACCATCCTTTCCATCCTTTTTCAACAGTCATGATCGGAATCCTGATGGAGGCACCCCTGTCAGAAACACCGTATTTGAAATCGTTGATAGAGGCGGTTTCGTGTCTACCGGTCAAACGCTGATCGTTGTATGCACCGTAAACGGCAATGTGCTCAGCAGTAACAGGTCTGAAAGCCTCACAAATTTTCTCATAGGTTTCTTTGGAACCACAAGTTCTCAAAGTGGTGTTGGAGAAGTTGGCGTGCATACCGGAACCGTTCCAATCCCCTTTGATAGGTTTTGGGTGGTATTCGATATAGTATCCATAATCTTCGGTCAATCTGTCCAAAAGGTAACGGGCGGCCCAAACTTGGTCACCAGCAGTTTTACCACCTTTGGCAAAAATCTGAAATTCCCACTGTCCACAGGCAACTTCTTGGTTGATGCCTTCAAAATTGATTCCAGCTTCAAGACACATATCAGCATGACGCTCAACCAATTCCCTTCCGTGGGTATTTTTACCGCCTACAGAGCAATAGTACATTCCTTGAGGTCCTGGGTAACCATTGATAGGGAAACCAAGTGGCAATTGGGTCCTGGTATCCATAATGAAATATTCCTGCTCGAAACCGAACCAGAAATCGTCGTTTTCATCATCGATGGTGGCCCTTGAGTTGGTCTCGTGTGGTGTTCCGTCAGGGTTCAAAACCTCGGCGATTACCAAGTAACCATTGATCCTTCCTGGATCTGGATAAATGGCAACAGGCTTAAGCAAGCAATCTGAAGAACCTCCTTCTGCTTGTTCAGTGGAACTTCCGTCGAATGACCAAATTGGACAATCTTCCAACTTTCCGCTGAAATTATCTTCAATCTTTGTTTTGCTCCTCATGTTGGCGGTAGGCTGATAACCGTCCAACCAGATATACTCTAATTTTGATTTGCTCATAATTCTGGTAGTTAATTGTTCTCAAAGTAATGAGTCACAAAAATAATTTTTTCATTTAATTCTCAATGTTTTAAGGGGGTAAAATCACAAACTTATCTTTATTATTTAAATTACCCCTGTTTTGGATGGGGATCAGTGAAAAAAAAGTAAATTTTACCCCTTATATTATTAAATTGTTAATTGTAGTTTTGAAGTTTAAATCATTTAGAAATGCCGAAAATCAGATTTCAAGCTTTGGAAGAGAGCCGAAAAAGGGAACATACCGTTATAAGTGAAACCGGAAAGAGGTCGGAACTGTTTGGTAAGCATGTTTTCAATGAGGAGAAAATGCTCCAGTTTTTGACCAGGGAGGCTTTCGAAAATGTAAAATCCGCCATATTCCAAGGCAACAAGATCGATAGGAAAATAGCCGATCAAGTGGCCGAGGGCATGAAAGCATGGGCCCTGTCAATGGGGGCTACCCACTATACCCACTGGTTTCAACCCTTAACTGGTGCCACTGCCGAAAAGCATGATGCTTTCTTCGATATTCTGCCCAACGGACGAGCCATGGAAAAGTTCGGAGGGGCTCAATTGGTGCAACAGGAACCAGATGCTTCCAGCTTTCCAAGTGGTGGTATCCGAAATACATTCGAGGCCCGAGGCTATACGGCTTGGGATCCAACTTCGCCGGCATTCATATACAAGACGACCCTTTGCATCCCCACCATTTTTGTGGCGTATACAGGAGAAGCTTTGGATAACAAAGCCCCATTGTTAAGGGCATTGCACGCCATAGATCAGGCAGCTACAGGCGTGGCACAATATTTTGATAAAAACGTCCGAAAGGTCCACGCGACTTTGGGGTGGGAACAGGAATATTTTTTGATCGACAAAGCTTTGGCCAAATCCCGTATTGATCTTTCCACTACAGGGAGAACTTTGGTAGGGAGCTTTTCGGCCAAGGGGCAACAGTTGGATGATCACTATTTTGGAGTGATTCCACCTAGGGTATTGAGCTTTATGAGCGATCTGGAAAAGGAATGTACCCAATTGGGAATACCGGTAAAAACCAGACATAACGAGGTGGCTCCCAATCAGTTTGAGCTGGCACCTGTCTTTGAGGAGGCCAACCTTTCCGTAGACCATAATCTATTGTTGATGGATGTGATGGAAGAGATTGCGGACCGCCATAATTTCTCCGTGCTTTTCCATGAAAAACCCTTCGCGGGCATCAATGGGTCAGGCAAGCACAACAATTGGTCATTGGCTACCGATACCGGGGTGAACCTGCTTAGCCCAGGTACCACACCCATGAAAAATCTTCAGTTTCTGACCTTTTTCGTGAATACCATCAAGGCGGTGGACACTTATGAGGAATTGCTCCGGGCCTCCATTGCTTCGGCCAGTAACGATCACCGTTTGGGTGCCAACGAGGCGCCTCCACCCATTATTTCCATCTTTATAGGAAAACAATTGAATGATGTGCTCGATGAGTTGGAAGGCGTTTCCAAAGGAAAACTTTCACCAGAGGAAAAAACCGAACTCAAACTGAACGTGGTCGGCAAGATTCCTGAAATATTGCTGGACAATACGGATAGAAACCGTACTTCACCCTTTGCTTTTACCGGAAATAAATTTGAAATGAGGGGAGTGGGTTCCAAAATGAATTGTGCCAAACCCATGACCATTCTCAATACCATCGTGGCCAAACAGCTCACCGACTTTAAAAAGGAAGTGGACGCGTTGATCGACAAGAAAAAGTTGAAAAAGGATGAGGCAGTTTTCAATGTGCTCCGTGAATACATTAAAACATCCAAGCGCATTCGTTTTGAAGGCGATGGCTACGGAATGGAATGGCAAGAAGAAGCACGTCGACGAAAGTTGAGCATCAACAAGAATACTCCAGAAGCCTTACAGGTCATCACCAGCAAGGAAAGTGTGGCCCTATTTAAGGAAATGGATGTGATGAACGAGGTAGAACTTACTGCCCATCAAGATGTGGAACTAGGTGCTTATATCTTTCATATTCAGATAGAAGGCCGTGTTTTGGGTGAAATGGTATACAATCACATCATCCCAGCTGCCGTTAAATACCAAAATTTGTTGTTGGAAAACATCAACGGACTGAGGGAAGTATACGGTGCAGCCCATAAAAAGGTGGCCGAGGCTCAATTGAATATTTTGGAGCAGATCGGGGAGCATATTGTGGAAATCAAAAAACTCACGGATGAGATGACCGATGCCCGAAGACGAGCCAACGGCATGTCCATGCGGAACAAGAAGGCACAGGCCTATTGCAATAATGTGAAACCTTATTTTGATTCGATACGCGAACAGTCCGATACCTTGGAGAAATTGATTGCCGATGAATTTTGGCCGTTTACCAAGTACAGGGAAATGCTCTTCTCCAAATAATTCTTTGATTGAAAAGAAGAGGTTCCGTACCCATAATTTGAAGGGTTTCCGTTATTTTTGCCCAAACCAAATTTATGTCGTCCGACTCCAGTAAAAGATATGCGCAAAGAGGGGTTTCTGCCTCCAAGGAAGATGTGCACAATGCCATCAAGAACATTGATAAGGGTCTTTTTCCTAAGGCTTTCTGCAAAATAGTGCCCGATTTTCTCACTGGAAGTGAAGACCATTGCTTGGTCATGCATGCCGATGGTGCTGGGACAAAATCTTCCTTGGCCTATATGTATTGGAAGGAAACCGGGGACATTTCAGTTTGGAAGGGTATAGCTCAGGATGCTTTGATCATGAACGTTGACGACCTGATCTGTGTGGGTGCCACGGACAATATCATGCTGTCTTCTACAATAGGTAGAAATAAAAATTTGATACCTGGAGAGGTCATTTCTGCCATCATCAACGGTACCGAAGCATTGATTTCCGATTTGGCCAAACACGGGATTTCTATCCATTCCACAGGCGGTGAAACTGCCGATGTAGGAGATTTGGTGCGTACCATTATCGTGGACTCCACAGTAACAGCGCGTATGAAGCGAAGCGAGGTCATCGACAATGCCAATATCAATGCAGGGGACGTAATTGTTGGATTGGCATCTTATGGCCAAGCAACTTACGAAAGCGGTTACAACGGTGGTATGGGAAGTAATGGACTAACCTCTGCCCGTCACGATGTTTTTGGTAAATATCTGGCCAAAAAATATCCCGAAAGTTACGATGCTTCCGTTCCTGAAGAATTGGTGTATTCTGGCAACACGAAGTTGACGGATTCCGTGCCAGGAGCGCCATTGGATGCAGGAAAATTGGTATTGTCACCTACTAGAACCTACGCTCCGATCATCAAGAAGATTCTATCCAAATATACTTCGGAAGATATCCATGGAATGGTGCATTGCAGTGGTGGTGCCCAGACCAAGGTATTGCACTTTGTAGATCGTTTCCACATTGTCAAGGACAATATGTTTCCGATACCTCCTTTGTTCAAATTGATACAGGAACAATCCGGCACCGATTGGAAGGAGATGTATCAAGTATTCAACTGTGGTCATCGCATGGAAATATATGTAAATGAGCAAGTTGCTGATGATATAATTGCCATCTCAAAAAGTTTTGGTGTAGAGGCCCAAATCATTGGTAGGGTGGAACCATCCGAAACGAAAAAATTGACCATCCAAAGCGAGTATGGCAAGTTTGAATATTAGCATACGAATCTTCCTGAAATAGCGTTTTATTATAAACCTCACGCTATGGAAAGAAAGGAATTTTTGAGGAGTTTGGGCGCCGGTGCGGCATTTGCCCTTACTTTTCCCTGCTTGCAAGGATGTTCCAAAGACGAAGTCAAGGGAAATATTGTGGAAGAACCTACAGGTGTAGATTTTACTGTGGACCTCAATTCTGCCGAAGCGGCAAACCTAGCCAGCAACGGGGGCTTTATCCTGAAAAATTTAGTGGTGATCGCCAAAAACTTGGAAGGTGAATTTATTGCCGCAAGCCAGGTCTGTAGTCATGAATCCTATGATCAGGTCCGCTTTGTGAACCAAAACGGTGGTATATTTTATTGTGATGTGCATGGTTCCCGATTTGATCAAGATGGAACTCCTTTGAACCAAGTGGACAGTGCTCCTGCAAAGGCCATCAAAGTGTACAATGCCGATTTAACGGGTTCCATACTGCGGATTTATGAGTAAACTTTTTTGTCCCGAATCCATGAAAAAGATATTGTTCCTACTTCTCTTAATCTGTGGCACTGCACTTCAAGCGCAAGAATGGCAGCCCAGTTTTTCCGATGCTGTTTCTAAAGCCACCGAAGAGGATAAACCCATTGTTTTGGTATTCTCTGGTTCGGATTGGTGTGCGCCCTGTATCCGGTTGAAGAAGCATATTTTTGATAGTGAGGAATTTAAGGCATATGCCTTGGAACATTACGTGCTGTACAATGCCGATTTTCCCAGAAAGAAGCAGAATCAACTTCCTGAACCCTTGATGACCATAAATAAATCCCTAATCGAGAGGTATAACCCAAAGGGTTATTTTCCCTTGGTTGTAGTTTTGGACAAAAATGAAAAAGTATTGGGTGAGACTGGTTTTGTGGCCCGTTCTACCCCTGAAAAATATATTGCGACCCTCAACAAATTCATCAAATGAAAAAGCGATTTGCTCTTTTGTTCAGCCTCTTCTGTATGCTGTCCCAAGGGCAGATGCTACAAAAAGATGTGACCGTTAGGAAAGTTCTGAAGTTGATGGGAACCCGGTTCGAGATTACCGTGGTGTCCCCCAATGAGGAAATTGGGTACATCAATATAGATTTGGCCGTTTCTGAAATTGAACGGATTGAAAAAATCATCTCTTCTTGGGATGAGAGCTCCGAAACCTCTTTGATCAATAAAAATGCAGGTGTAAAACCCGTAAAGGTGTGTCCTGAACTTTTTGGATTGATAGAGCGCTCCATGAAAATCTCTGAAATTACTGATGGTGCTTTCGATATTACCTATGCATCCATGGATAATATTTGGAAGTTTGATGGTACCATGACCACCCTTCCATCAAAAGAGGAAATTCAAAAATCCATCTCCAAGATCGGCTATCAAAAAATTGTTCTGGATGCTGAAAAGGAAACCGTGTTTTTACCGGAACCCGGCATGCGCATCGCTTTTGGGGCCATAGGAAAAGGATACGCCGCGGATCGTGCCAAGGAATTATTGGTTTCCAAGGACGTAAAAGGCGGTATCATCAATGCATCCGGCGATTTGACCACATGGGGAACTAAGGTTACCGGTGAAAAGTGGTTGGTAGGTATTGCCAATCCTCTGAGCAAGGACAAGGTTTTTAGCTGGTTGCCGATTGTTGAGTCTTCTGTGGCTACTTCTGGCAATTATGAAAAATTTGTAACCCTAAACGGTAAAAAATATTCCCATATCATCGATCCAAGAACGGGTTATCCCACTACTGGGATTAGCAGCGTATCCATTTTTGCCAAACAAGCGGAACTTTGTGATGCCTTGGCGACTGCCGTTTTCATCATGGGAAGGGATGTTGGTCTACACATGATCAACCAAATTGATGGGGTAGAGGCCGTTGTGGTGGATTCTGAGAATAAAATTCATAAGACTAACGGTATCATGTTCGAAGTGAATCCGTAAATTTACGACATGCGGAAACCTCTCTTCTTATTGCTGCTTCTGATTTTTTCGAGCTCTTGTGTGGCCGTTCGGGAATACGACAAGGTATATCTGAACGATGTGGAAATGCAATTGGGGGCTAGGTCCAATGAACGTTTCGAAACCAATTTCCATATTTATAGGGAGGCTTCCTCTGGCGCGAATGGCGGTAAAACAGGTGGTGGTTGTGGCTGTAACTAACTCAATAATTATGAAGAGCAAGCCACAACAAATCAAAAGCATATCCTTTTTAGGAAATGTTCAGTTCGTGGTTTTCATGTTGATGGGATCCTTCATTTTTGCCCAACAGAATGATACTTCTTACCAGAAACGGGTGTTGGAGACCAGTGAGGTGGATTTGTTGTTCAGCTATTACAATCAAGATGGAACCCATGCGGCCGTTACAGGAGGGGAAGGTACGGAGGAACTGACCGATGCCACGTCTACCATTGTATTGCGTATGCCCATGAACGAGGATGATGTGCTGACCATAGATGTTGGACTTTCGGCCTATACTTCAGCTTCATCCAGTAATATAAATCCGTTGGATGGCGGAATCAATGTAACCCCCTTCGATGCTTCCTCGGGAGAATCCAGGAAGGATCTGTTGGCTTACATCAACCCAACCTATTCCCACAGTTCTGAAGATAGAAATTCCATTTGGAGTGCCAATGCCTATCTGTCCTCCGAATACGATTATTTTTCCATCGGTTTTGGCGGGAGCTATACCAAATTGTTCAATGAGAAGAACACTGAAATCACCTTGAGTGGTAAGGTGTTTTTGGATAAGTGGAACCCTGTCTACCCTATTGAACTTCGTGAAGGGTTTTTCGATAATCGCATCACAGGAAATGGGACATACAATCCAATTTTTTCTGAATTCGATAAGGAAACAAGAAACTCCTATTCCTTGTCCTTGAGCTTTTCCCAAATATTGACGGAAAAACTACAAGGAGCCCTGTTTTTGGATTTGGTTTCCCAGAATGGCCTGCTCAGTACACCTTTCCAAAGGGTTTATTTTGCTGATTTTGAGGATTTTCATATCGATGATTTTCAGTTGGCGGACAACGTGGAGCAATTGCCGGATACCCGATTGAAGGTGCCTTTTGGGGGACGATTGAACTATTACCTGAACGATTTGGTCGTATTGCGTACCTATTATCGCTACTATTGGGACGATTGGGGCATAACCTCCCATACCGCAAGTTTAGAGATGCCTTTTAAAATGACCGATAAGTTTACGTTGTACCCTACCTATCGCTATTACACCCAAACCGCAGCCGATTATTTTTACCCGAAGGAGGTTGCCCTTTCTTCCTACTCCTTCTACACCTCTGACTATGACCTTTCTGATTACAGTGCCCATCAGTATGGTATGGGTGTACAATACCGTGATATTTTCACCTCTGCACGTGTGCTCAATTTCGGCTTGAAGACCATCGACCTACGTTTTAGCCAGTATGATCGCAGTGATGGCCTCAATGCGTTCATCATTACCTTAGGGACCACTTTTGTAGGTAACTGACCAAATTTTCTTGGAAAACAATCCAACTAAAAAATCGTAAATTCGCAGTCTTAAGGAGGACAGGTTTATGCTAGACAAACTGAATATCGTAAAGCAACGTTTTGACGAGGTTTCCGATTTGATCATTCAGCCCGCTGTAATTGCCGATCAGCAGCGTTACATCAAATTGAACAAGGAATACAAGGACCTAAAGGTCCTTGCCGCCAAACGCGATGAATATGTAACACTTGCCAACAATTTACAGGAAGCGGAGGAGATCATTTCTGATGGAAGTGATCCAGAAATGGTGGAGATGGCCAAAATGCAAATGGACGAGGCCAAAAGTGCCTTGCCCAAGTTAGAGGAAGAAATCAAATATTTATTGATTCCCAAAGATCCGGAAGATGCAAAGGACGTTGTAATGTAAATCCGTGCCTGAACGGGTGGGGACGAAGCCAGTATTTTTGCTGGAGATCTTTTCCGTATGTATACCAAATACTGCGAATCCAAGGGATGGCGTACCAATGTGATCGACCTGAACGAAGGAACCAGTGGTGGGTACAAGGAAATCCATTTTGAGGTTTCCGGTGAGGATGTGTATGGTACCCTGAAATTTGAAGCAGGGGTACACCGTGTACAACGTGTTCCGCAAACAGAAACACAAGGAAGGGTACATACCAGTGCCGCAACCGTGATGGTCATCCCGGAAGCTGAGGAATTTGATGTGCATATTGAACCCAAGGATGTCCGAATCGATTTTTTCTGTTCTTCTGGACCTGGTGGACAGTCGGTGAACACTACCTACTCAGCGGTACGTTTGACCCACCTTCCTACGGGGATTGTGGCCCAATGTCAGGATGAAAAATCGCAGCACAAGAACAAGGATAAGGCCTTTAGGGTATTGCGTGCTAGGTTGTACGATATGGAGTTGGCCAAAAGACAGGCCGAGGATGCGGCAAAACGGAATTCACAGGTAAGCAGTGGCGACCGTTCAGCCAAGATCCGTACCTATAACTATCCCCAAGGTAGGGTAACCGATCATAGAATTGGCTTGACCCTTTATGATCTGCAAAATATCATGAACGGGGATATCCAAAAAATCATCGACGAGTTGATGTTGGTAGACAATACCGAAAAACTAAAAGAGGCTTCGGAGATTTTCTAAGCCTTTGTTTTGTGAAATAGATTTGTCGGAACGAGTCAAGTCGAGAACCGCTTAGCATGAAGATAGAACACCTTATTGCCGAAATACGAAAAAAGAAATCCTTTCTATGTGTGGGATTGGACACGGACTTGAAAAAGATTCCGGAACATCTCCTGAAAGAAGAGGACCCCATTTTTGCGTTCAACAAGGCAATTATTGATGCTACCCATCAATATTGTGTGGCCTACAAACCCAATATTGCCTTTTATGAGGCCTATGGTTTACCTGGATGGAAATCCTTGGAGCGTACCATGGAATATTTGAATGCCAACTATCCTGAAATTTTTACGATTGCCGATGCTAAACGGGGCGATATCGGGAACACTTCCACCCGCTATGCCAAGGCCTTTTTTGAAACCATGGATTTTGATTCCATCACCATTGCACCGTATATGGGCAAGGATTCGGTGGAACCTTTTTTGGAATTTGAGGATAGGCATACCATTTTACTGGCATTGACATCCAATGAAGGTGCTTTCGATTTTCAAACCAAAAAATTGGAAGGAGAGGAACTGTATAAAAAAGTATTGAAGACATCCAAGACCTATAAGGGCTCTGAACGGTTGATGTATGTGGTAGGGGCAACCAAGGCCACCTATTTGCAGGAAATAAGGGAAATTATCCCGGAAAGCTTTTTATTGGTGCCTGGAGTAGGGGCGCAAGGAGGTAGTTTGCAAGACGTGTGCAAATACGGGATGACCAAAAACGTGGGGTTGTTGGTCAATTCTTCGCGCGGTATATTGTACGCCTCCATGGGAAGTGATTTTGCGCAAATAGCTGCTGTTAAAGCGGAAGAAATCCAAAAGGAAATGGAACACGAGCTTGAAAGGTATTTCCGATCTTAGGATAGACTTTCCAATACTTTTTTGATTCCTTGAGCTTTTCTTTTGAAGAATTCACCCAAGCGTGTATCTACATGGGCAACCTCGGAGGCTTTCTCCATAAAATTGTTGTACATAACTTCCAAAACGGAAATTGCCTCACTTCCACTGGTAATCGGTGTTACTGTTCCTACTCTACAATATTGATTGTTCATGATTTCCAAGATTTGTTAATATCAAAGATACGTTCAAATGCTGCCCGTGGATTATGGCTTGGAGCGGTATACATCTAGAAATCAGGTCTTTTATCTAAAATTTAACGTATGCCCCCCAAAACGGGAGGTATTCTTACAATAGGTTAGGATAAAATTAACGTATGCCAAATAGATATCATCAACTAAGAAATAAATGCGGAAGTGGGATAAGTTTCTTCCAAAAGGAGATTGGGGAAGAAGGAATCTATAAAAAAAGCCAGTGGGAACACTGGCTTTTTAACTAACTAACTCAAAAAAATGCTAACTCAGATAACTCGTTACAAAATTCTCTTTAAACCTTCATGTCAAGGTTAACTTAACTTTAGGTTTTTGTTATAATTATTTCATTTCATTGAGTATATAACGATGATATTTTCAACTTATTGCGTTATTCAAAAAAAATTATAATTAATCTTGCAAAGCAAACACCTTTTTTAACAAATCTGTTGTTCGGGACGAAACCTTTGTCCTAATTTCCTTCTCTTCCACGGCGATCATGGTATACACTCCAGCCAAGGCTTCGTTGGTGGTATAATCGGTTAGATCGGGGTTCACGTCGTTGGTGAGGG
>JASBTS010000031.1 GCA_030148305.1 Allomuricauda sp.
CTGCCCAGGATGTGATCATCCGCGGTGTGGGAAGTTTGCGTTCCGGAACCACTCCGCTATATGTGATCGATGGTTTTGCTTTGGACAATACAGGCACCGGAGTACCAACCAATCCGTTGAACTTCATCAACCCTCAGGATATTCAGAGTATCGATGTGTTGAAAGATGCCTCTGCCGCTGCCATTTATGGAGCAAGGGCTGCAAACGGGGTAATCGTGATCACTACCAAAAAAGGGAAAGCAGGACGCACCCAAATGGATTTGAGTGTATCTACCGGCTTTTCATCCTTGGCCAATAAAGTAGATGTATTCAGTGCCAACGAATTCCGCCAACAAGTGGTAGCCGCTGGTGGCAATTTGGATGATGGCGGGGCCAACACCGATTGGCAAGATGCCTTGAGCCGAACCGGTTTTTCCAAAAATGTGAATTTGTCCATGGGCGGTGGTTCTGAAAAATTTTCATACCATGCTTCATTGGGCGTAAATGATCAAGAAGGTATTTTGAGGGCCAACGACCTTAAAAGGTATTCAGGCCGATTGAACCTGGTCCAAAAAGCATTTAATGATCGTTTCAAGGTAGAATTCAATATGGCGGCCAGTAGGACTGAAAACCTAAGGGCAGATGCAAGAGCCATAGTTGGGGATATGCTTCAATTGAATCCCACGCTTCCTTTGTACACCAATGGACAGCCTACCTTGTTGGATAATGCATTGAACCCGTTGACCCGTGAAAAAATATACAGTGATGAGGCCCTTAACCATAGGATTTTGGCGAATGTGGCACCTTCCATTGAAATCATTGATGGATTGACCTATAAACTGAACTTAGGGGTTGATTATTCTACTACGGAAAGGGACGTCCAATACATTCCATACTCTTTGTTGGAAGGCTATATTAATGGATCGTTAAACTCCATTTATACCACCAACAAGAATAGCTTGGTAGAAAATACCCTTACCTACAATTTTGCCAATGACAAGCACAATTTTACCATACTGGCGGGTCACACTTACCAAAAAACCTTTGTACACCAAAAAAGTTTTGAATTGGAAGGTTTTGCTGACAATGGAATAGAACCAAAATATCAAGACCAGATCAGCGGGGAAAGCACCCAAACGTACATGTACACCTATGCCACTGAAAATGAATTGCAGTCTTTCTTTGGTAGGGTAAACTACGCGTTCGATAATAAATATCTTTTGACCGCTACTATGCGTGCCGATGGTTCCTCAAAGTTTGGGGGCAACAACAAGTATGGGTATTTCCCATCTGTGGCATTGGGTTGGAATATTATGAACGAGGATTTTTTAAGCTCGAATGAAACTATCAACAATTTGAAATTGAGGGCCAGCTGGGGTAAGACCGGTAACCAGGAAATTCCATCCAAGATTACCAAATTGAGCTATACCGATAGTAAGGACGGTAACGATTCCTATCCTATCAATGGTAATGAGAGCTCTTTGGAAGATTATCCTTATGGAACCATTTTCACCCGTTTGGCCAACCCCGATATCCAATGGGAAGTATCCCAACAGACCAACATTGGTTTGGACTTTGGTTTGTTCAATAATCGCGTTTCAGGAACGTTGGATTATTTCCAGAAAGTGTCCAAGAATATTTTGTTGGAGGTAACTCCTGCCGATCCCATTCAGCCTACAGATAAGTACTGGACCAACATTCCGGATATGGAAATCAAGAACAACGGTATTGAATTTGCCTTGGACTACCACAGCGATTATAGCAAGGATTTTTCCTATAATATTGGAGGTAACATAGCCTACACCCAAAATGAAGTGGCCAATTCGCCTTACAAAGTATTGACCACTGGAGCGGCACAAGGAGCAGGGCAAACCGATGCTACTATCAACGGAAATATTAATGGTGAATCAATCGGGTCATTCTATATGCAAGAGTTTTTGGGTATTGGCGATGATGGGTTGAGCATCTTGTCCGAAGACAGAAAAGTGGTGGGCAGTGCCCTTCCAGATTTAGTTTATGCCTTCTATCTAAACTTTAAGTACAAGGATTTTGATCTTGGATTGAATTTTAATGGGGTTTCTGGTAACAAGGTATACAACCATACCGCCATGTCCCTGTTCAAAAAAGGATTATTGGCTTCTAATTTCAATACCACATCGATTGCATCGGAGTTTCCCAATGAGGATATTACCAATTCCAATGCCGTTTCTACACGCTATTTGGAAGATGGGGATTTCTTGCGCCTGAACAATGCCACCTTGGGTTACAGTTTAAGACCTGCCCTAATCGGTTTGGATGGATTGGTGAACACCATTCGACTTTCCGTTACTGGTCAGAATCTTTTTGTGATCACCAATTATACTGGTTTTGATCCTGAGATCAACTCGAACTTGACCATTGATGGCATCCAGACCTTCGGGATCGATTACTTCAATTATCCCAAGGCTAGAACCGTGGTATTTGGCTTAAATGTATCATTCTAATCAAAAAAACACTTCAAAAATGAAGAACAAAATAATAATAGCATTATTGGGGATTTCCTTATTCTCAAACTTGAGCTGTACCGATTTGGAGGAAGAAGTTTTGGACGAATCCTTGGAAGGAAGCGGACAAGCGGAACTGATCAGTGGTGCCATTGCCCCGGCATACGGACAAATAGCCTGGACCTGGAGACACACTAACTATTACGGCTTGCAATTGATCGCTGCCGATGAGGCCATTTTACCTTACCGTGGAGGAACGGATTGGTATGACGGGGGTAAATTTTTGGAAACCCATGCCCATACCATTTCAACTGGAAATGATTTGGTGGGAAGTTCTTGGAACGAGGTAACTAAAAATATTTCCCGAACGCTTTCGGCCATTGAAGTATTGAAACCACTTGCAGAAGCAGGCGATACCGAGGCGGAAGGAGCCCTTTACGAAATGATCGCCCTACGTGCCTATATGAACATGTTGGTGTTGGATAGTTGGGGATTGGCCTTTAAAAAGGAAAATTCCGATGATCTTTCCGAGATTTTAAGAGGGCAGGATGCCATCGATTATATTGAAAGTGAATTCTTGTCTGTAGTAGATCTTATCAACACAAATAGAGGCCCGGGAAGGGTTACCCAAGCTGCAGTTTGGGGCTTTTTGGCGCGATTGAACCTGAATGCGGCCGTGTATCGTGATCCTTATGGCACACCCAATTTTACCAATGCGGACATGGACAAAGTGATCGAGTACACCAATAATATTATCAATTCAGGGGCATTTTCATTATCTCCGGAATATTTTGATTTGTTCAATGATGATAACAATGATAATGCCGAAATCATCTTTGCAGCAGACCAACGCGGGGTAATGAACAACGAACACAGCCGTTGGGCCTACTGGTCATTGGCGGGATCTTGGTTTCCAAGGCCTGAGTTTCCAAGTGCCGACGGTACCGACGGTCCTGCAATCACTTCCGATTTCTATCAAACATGGGTTGATGCCTACGGAGCTACCGATCCTGCGGATGCAGATGCTAGGTTTTTCAAGGAAAACCAATTGATTCCTGCTGGATTACAGGATTTGACCGGTGTTACCCCGGAAAATGATGAAGACCACTACTACTGTATCTCCGCCGAGGATTTCGAGATCAATAGGGGAATCATTCGTGGTGTTATCTGGGGACCAAGAAAAGATGAAAGCGGTAATTTTTATACCTGTGATGGTGGGTACCGGATCTATCCGGTGATCCAAACCAAAGGAAATGGGCCTGATAAAAATGTGGATTATGTGAACCATGTGTTGCAGGTTGATTTTACCAACGAAGGAAGGTTGCACAGAAATGGCTACAGGGTATCCAAGTACCAGTTTAGCCATACTTCTCCCAATGGTAACAACTATAGCAGTGTAGATTTGGTATTGATGCGTTTGGCCGAGATTTATTTGATGCGTGCCGAAGCAAAACTTAGAAATGGGGATAGTGCCGGTGCATTGGTGGATATGAACACGGTAAGGTCGGCAAGAACTGCACGTCCAGAACAAACCCCAGCAGCATTGCCAGGCATAGATTTGGAAATTCTTTTCCGTGAGCGCGGTTTTGAATTGTACTGGGAAGGTTTTAGGAGAACAGACCAGATCCGATTCGGTCATTATGAGGATGCTTGGACCGAAAAAACAGATACGGATGTTCACCACAGATTGTTTCCGATTCCACAGGATGCCATCGACGGGGCATCAAATGTGCCAGGCTATCTAGAACAGAACGAAGGGTATTAACCAAGTGTATTTTTTAGCACATGCGGCAAGTTGGGATTCCTCTTGCCGCTTGCTTTTTTAAATAATGTATCGAATGAAAATAATGAAGATTTCATACCTTAAAATTTTGGCTTCCATTGTAGCGTTTGTTGCATTTGGATGTTCCACAAAGAAGGATGGGCAAGTTGAAACGAGCCAAGAAGAACCCCTGAGTATCATCTTGATGATTGGGGATGGTATGGGCGTTCCCCAGGTATCCTCGGCCTATTACTTTGGGGAGGAAACCCCAAATTTTTCTAGGTTTACCCATATTGGTTTACACAAGACTTCGGACAAAAGCTCCAAGATTACCGATTCGGCTGCTGGGGCTACTGCCTTTTCGACCGGGCAAAAAACGTATAAGAGAGCTATAGGGGTTTCTGTGGATAGCATTCCGCAAGAGACCATTTTGGAGCAACTGCAGAAAGAAGGCTATCAAACCGGGTTGATTAGTTTGACTTCCATTACCCACGCTACACCGGCCAGCTTTTACGCCCATGTGACCGATCGTGATATGCATGAGGAAATTGCTTCGCAATTGGTTACGGCAAAGGTGGATTTCTTTGCAGGAGGCGGAAAAAAATTCTTCAACAAAAGGGAAGATGGTAAAGACCTTTTCCAATCTTTAGAAGAGAAAAATTACCATTTGGATACTGTACAACTTTCCAGTCCTAATGTGGATCGACCCAATGCCTATGTGTTGGCAGAGGATGGCATTCCTTCAAAAACGGAGGGTAGGGGCGATTTTCTAAAGGATGCCACAAAAATGGCCTTGGATTACTTTGATCAGAAGAAAAGTCCTTTCTTTTTAATGGTGGAAGGGTCGTATATTGACTGGGGAGGTCATGCGGAGGATGCCGATATGATGGTTGCCGAAGTACTTGATTTTGATAAAACATTGGGAACGGTACTGGATTATGTGAAAGAACATCCCAATACATTGTTGGTGGTCACGGCCGATCATGAAACGGGGGGAGTAAGCATTGGAAAATACTATGAAGTGGATGAAGCCGGCAACAAAAAAGAATTGAACGACAAGGTAGCGGTGTATTTCAATTCAAATCAGCATAGTGGCGAGTTGATACCTGTTTTTGCCGAAGGAAAGGGTGCTGAAAACTTTCAGGGCATTTATGAGAACAACGAAATTTATCACAAGCTTTTTAAAGCGTTGAACCAGAACAAAAAATAGGATGAAAAAAATTATTGGAGTAGTAGCATTGGTACTTTGGTTATTAAGTGCGCATCAAAATCTGTTGGCGCAAGAAACGTACAAAGTACATTCCCATAACGATTATGAACAGGAACTGCCATTTTGGTTTGCCTACAGCAATGGTGCGGCATCCATTGAGGCCGATGTATTCCTGAAAAATGGAAAGCTGTTCGTGACCCATGCCGAGAATGAAATCAAAGAAGGAAAAACCTTGGAAACCCTTTACTTGGACAAATTGCAAGGATTGGAAAAATCTGGGGAGTTAAGGGAAATTCAGTTGCTCATCGATATTAAATCTGAAGCCTATTCCACCATGAAGAAGTTGGTTGAGGTATTGAAAAACTACCCAACTTTGTCCAAGGTTAAGTATGTGGTTTCCGGAAAAAGGCCCAAGCCAGAAGACTATAAAAATTATCCTGATTTTATTTGGTTCGACCATCAAAATTTGGATGAACTGGACCAGATTGATTTGTCAAAAGTAGGCTTGGTAAGCGTCAGTTTTAAGGATTTTTCGGTTTGGAACGGCTATGGAAGAATGACCGCACCTGATTTTGAAGTCGTACAGAATGCCATTGTGAAAGCCAAGAAATCAGGAAAACCCTTTCGCTTTTGGGCCACACCCGATACCAAGACGGCTTGGGCCCGATTGGCCAAAATGGGCGTGGATTACATCAACACGGATGAACCTGCATTGGCGGTTCAGTATCTGGACAAATTGGATCCAAATACCTTTCAACTTAAAAGCGAAATTGCTGTATATGAACCAAAATATAGGTATGAAGCTGCTTCCAAACCCAAGAATGTCATATTAATGATAGGAGACGGAAATGGACTGGCTCAGATAACCTCTGCCATGATTGCCAATCGCGGTAAACTTACGGTTGCAGGTTTAAAGAACATCGGGTTGGTGAAAACGTCATCGTTTGACGATTTGATCACCGATTCTGCTGCCGGAGCTACTGCCATGGCCACAGGGAACAAAACAAACAACCGGGCCATTGGCGTCGGGCCAAAAGGTGAGGTGCTTACCAATCTGGTCGACGTGGTTCATAAAAACGGTTTCAATACGGGGATTGTTTCTACGGATGCCATTTATGGAGCTACACCTTCCTCTTTTTTTGCTCATCGGGTGGAGCGTGACGATACAGAAGGTCTTGTGGCCGATTTGACCAAGAGCTACTTGAATTTTTTCATGGCTGGAGGAGAAAATCAGGAAGCACCTGTTTCCAAAGTATTCCAAACCCAAACTTTGGATGGTTTTTCGGATTTCTCCAGGCAAACCGCTGTTTATTTAGGGGAGAACAAAGCCCCTTCCATAGACAAGGGCAGGGGAACTAAGTTGCCAGATGCGGTCAAAAAATCTTTGGAGGTTTTGGATTCCAAATCCGAGCCATTTTTCCTTATGGTGGAAGGGGCCCAAATTGACAACGGAGGACATTCGAACAGTACCAGCGACATCGTTCGGGAAATGCTGGATTTTGACCAAGCTATTGCGGAGGCCATTCGTTTTGCGGATGCCAATAACAATACGTTGGTGGTCATAACCGCCGATCACGAAACATCCGGTTTCGGAATCGTTGGGGGAAGTTTGCAGGATGGGACGATCCACGGTGATTTTTTAACGATTGACCATACCGGGATTATGGTGCCGTTGTTTGCGTATGGTCCCCATGCAGAAGATTTCAACGGCGTTTATGAAAACACAGAGGTATTTAATAAAATATTGACCGCTTTGCAGCTGAAGTAACGGACAGGTGCACTTGCCGTTGGTTGGTGCACCTTTTGTTTTTCATTTTTAATTGAAATCAAACTTCAATTAAAGTTCCACCTTAATTTTTTTATGGGCTTTTGAAGCTTCCTTGCCCCAATCGGAAATGGCAACCAGAACGGGAATCAACGTCTTCCCAAAAGCAGTGAGTTCGTATTCCACTTTGAGTGGCGGCTTGCTGGTGTACACTTTTCTACATACCAATCCGTCGGACTCCAACTCCTTTAGTTGAAGACTCAAAGTACGCTCTGTAATGGTGGGTATTTCCTTGCGGAGTTGATTATATCTCTTTTTTTCCTTGGCAAGATGAATCAGAATAACAGATTTCCATTTGCCTCCTATATACTTCATTGTGAGGCTTGTACTGCATGGGTAATGTTTGTTGTCGACAGAATACATGGGATAAAAAGTTTAAAAAATACCTGCTATACATTTTGACCGTTATTGCAAAGATATAAAACTATACATACGTTTGTAACTATAAAAAGTATAGTTTAATTGAAATCATAAAACCAATGGATTTTTTACAACTGGCAGAACAGCGATATACCACTAAAAAATACGACCCGACCAAGAAAATCCCTAAAAATAAAATTCAAGATTTAAAGGAAATTCTTCGTTTGAGTCCTTCGTCCATCAACAGTCAGCCATGGCGTTTCATTTTTGTTTCAGACAAAAAAATGAAAGAGGCACTTGCCAAACAGTCCTTTTTTAATGATCAAAAGGTGAAGGATGCCAGTCATTTGGTTGTTTTTACGGTAATCAACAACATTGACAAATTTGAACAACAGATCGAAAAACATTTACAGCCTGGCAGTGTAGGTTATTTTAAGCAATTCCTGAAACCCTTGGATGAGGAGGTAATCAAATCTTGGTTGTCCCACCAGGTGTATTTGTCCCTTGGTTTCTTTTTGGGTGCTTGTGCCTCAATGGGTATCGATTCCACTCCGATGGAAGGCATTGAAAAGGAAGGTTACGATTCAGTTTTGCAATTGGATGGATATACTTCTTTGTTTGCAGTGGCCATTGGTTACCGTGATTCAGAAGATGCCAATCAACCTGCCCTGAAACAAAAATCAAGATTGGATCTGGAAACAGTAGTACAGTCCATTTAATCCCCAATATCATTAGTATCAACATCAAGTGGATGGCCATTGGCTGTTCGCCCAATTCTTTATTATTCAAAACAAACCGATGAAACATTTACACATTATCAACGCCCATCAATATTACCAAGGTATTTCCGAAGGAAAATTGACCCAAACCTTAGCAGAGACCACCAAAGCTTTCTGTGACGATCACGGATACACCTACACCGAAACCGTAATTGAAAAGGGATATGACCCTGCTTCGGAAGTGGGAAAATACGTCAAAGCTGATGTTGTAGTGCTGCACACACCTGTGTACTGGTTCAATACCCCGTGGATGCATAAAAAATATGTGGATGAGGTCTTTAATACCGGACTGGCTTTGGGTAAATTATTGAAGGATGATGGCCGTACCCGTAAAGACCCCTCCAAGAATTATGGTACTGGTGGATTGATGCAAGGGCGCAAAATGACCATGGTAACTTCTTGGAATGCCCCAGAGGAATTTTCAGGGAACAAAGACCAATATTTGTTGCAAGGCAAAACAGCGGATGATGTGTTGTACAACGTTGGGGTGAACTACCGCTTTTGTGGGTATGACCTTCTTCCGAACTTTCATTGCTTCAATGTGATCAAAGATCCACAGATAGAAACGTATCTTCGCAATTATAGAAACCATTTGGAACAGATCATAAAATAGTCAACCCATAAAATTAACACCATGAAAGTATACGTACTAGCCCTGATCATCAGCAAACCTGAATTTATGACCGAGGTAAAGAACGCCTTGATAGAACTGATGCAAGAAACCCATAAGGAAGAAGCGTGTATTCAATATGACCTTCATCAGGACAAAGAGGATGAGAATCGGTTCATTTTCTATGAAATTTGGGAAAATCAAGCAGGTTTGGATTTGCATAATGGACAGCCTCATATCAAAAAATTCCAGACTTTTGCCAATGGAAAATTACAGGAAACCCCTCTGGTCATCAAAGCGGATAGGGTCTGATCATAAAAACTAATATCCCAATTCTGAATAAGGCGTTAATATTTGTTTGGGGCTCAAAAGGATGCTGTAATTTTGCGCCATGTTTTCAGAGATTATTGCGATGTACAAGGATTGGGGAAGGTTATTAAATGATTACCTTCTAAAAACAGGGATGGGTGAAAGTTTGGCATCCTATCTCAACCTGTTGATTTTATTGGTTGGGGTTTTGGTAGTGGCCTTTGTGCTGGATTTAATTCTATGGAGGGTATTTCGTGCGGTTTCCATCCGTTTGGCCCGAAAATCGAGGAATAATTTTGATAATTTTTTGGTGATGCACCAAGTGCCCCGCTACGTGGCACATATATTTCCATTGCTGCTTTTGTTGGAATTTGTTCCCATCGCATTCATGGATTTTGATTATGCCGGTGGCATTGCCTTAAAAGTGATCAAAATCCTATTTGTATTTCTTACCCTTGTCATTTTCAGGAAATTCTTTAAAAGTACCAATGGCTATCTAAAAACCCTTCAAAAATTTAAGGATAAGCCTATTGACAGTTACGTTCAGGTGTTCATGATTTTTGCCTGGGTGGTGGGGATCCTGACCATATTTGCCATAGTCACCGAAACCACCGTCTGGAAGTTTTTTACGGCTCTTGGTGCTGCCTCGGCCATTGTACTGCTCATTTTTAAAGATTCCATTTTGGGATTGGTGGCCAGTATACAGGTCACTATAAACGACATGGTACGTATTGGGGATTGGATCACCTTTGAAAAATATGGTGCCGATGGTGATGTAATCGAGATTTCCTTGGCCACGGTAAAGGTCCAAAATTTTGACAAGACCATAACCACCATTCCTACGTATGCCTTGATTTCGGATTCCTTCAAAAACTGGAGGGGCATGCAGGTTTCGGGTGGAAGGCGGATTAAACGGGCATTGATCATCCGTCAAAAAAGTATCCGGTTCCTTACCGAAAAGGAGATAGCGGATTTGAAGAAAATCCAGTTGGTGGAATCCTACCTGAACAGCAGGAGTGAGCAGATAAATGCCTATAACAAGGATAACAATATCAACAAGGAGCTTTTGGTGAATGGACGTAACCTTACCAATTTTGGCGTTTTCCGAAAATACGTCACCAATTATCTTCAAAACCATTCGGCCATCAACAAAAATATGACCTTGATGGTCCGTCAGTTGGAACCCACCCCAAAGGGGATTCCCTTGGAAGTCTATGCGTTCAGCTCCGACAAACGTTGGGAAAACTATGAATATGTCATGGCCGATATTTTTGATCATCTTTTGGCCGCGTTACCCTATTTTTCTTTGGAAGTATTTGAATTTCCAACATCCATCACCATGGATGATTCGGAGCATTGAGGTAAATACTTCAGAAGGTTTTGTACACTTTTTGCTATGGGTAGATTTCATGAGGTAATCCAATAATTTGATTGGTAATTCCATAATTCTAACTGATCCAAATCAGGAATAATCCAAAAGTTGTTGCCGCAATATCTATTGGACTAATCTTGAAAGATTAAAGCCTTATTTTTGGGAAAACCAAACCTCATAAATATGAAACATAAAGTTTCCCTTACATCATTTCTTTATTACTCTGTGGCCCTATTGGCTGGTCATTTTGCAGCTGCCCAAGAATGGAACGGATATACACCAACTTCCTTCCAGGAGCAAGAAAAAATGGAAACCCTGTTATTGCAGGGCATGGATTTCCCCAGTTATCGGGAACATTTGAAAAAACTAACGGAACGTCCTCATATTGCAGGTACTCCAGCCAATGAAAAGGTGGCCGATTATATGGCCCAAGTGATGCAGGCTGCTGGAATGCAGGTGGATCGCTATCCATACGACATTTATATGACTACGGATGGCGGAACTTCCAGTATTAACCTAGTTACCCCAATCCGGTTACCCCTTAACCAGCAGGAGTACATCATGCCGGAAGATCCCTTCTCTTCAGATCCTACTTTAGGAAAAGGTTGGAACGCTTATTCCGGCAGTGGGGATGTTACTTCTACTGTGGTGTATGCCAATTATGGAACCAAGGAAGATTTTGAAAAGCTCGCTGAAATGGGCATCGATGTTAAAGGAAAAATTGTAATTGCCCGTTATGGAGGAAACTTTAGGGGATACAAGGCCAAATTTGCCGAACAATATGGAGCGGCCGGTTTGATCATATATACCGATCCGGCCGATAGTGGTTATATGAAAGGCCTGGTTTATCCTGATGGGGTATTTTATGATGAAAGTGCCATTCAGCGCGGCTCTCTTTTGACCACTGATTACGAAGGCGATCCCTTGACGCCTTTTGAGCCTGCACTTCCGTTGGATGGAAAAAAGAAAATCAAGCGAATGGACCCCTCCGAAGCCAGCTTGCATACCATTCCAGTACTTCCGATCGCCTATGGTGCCGCGAAGGAAATCTTTGCAAGGATGAACGGAAAAGTGGTTCCATCCGGTTGGCAGGGAGGCTTGCCTTACACTTACCGATTGGATGGTGGGGAAGAGCTGACCCTTAGGTTACAAGTGGACCAAAAAAAGGATTTTACCCGAATCAGCAATGTGGTAGGGACTTTTAAAGGTTCCGAATATCCGGATGAGTGGATTATTTTAGGATGTCATTATGATGCGTGGGCGTTTGGTGCTACCGATCCCAATAGTGGTACGGCTATGCTGTTGTCCTTGAGCGAGGCATTGGGCAAAATGGTGAAAGCCGGACATTCCCCAAAGCGTTCCATCCTTATTGCACATTGGGATGCAGAGGAACACGGTGTGATCGGTTCTTCGGAATGGGTGGAGCAAATGCGTGATGCCTTGGATGCCAAAGCGGTGGCCTATCTCAATTTTGATGGAGGGGTATCAGGGAAAAATTTTGGCGCTGCCTCGTCCCCAACTTTAAAAGGTCTTGTTACGGAAATGGCTCAAAAAGTAGATTACCCATATACTGATAAAACACTTTATGATCAATGGAGAGGGGAGAAAGAAGTTCCCAGTATCGGCAACCTTGGTGGTGGATCGGACCATATCGGTTTTTACATGCACGTTGGGGTGCCCTCCTTAAGCGGTGGTTCTGGTGGACCTACCCTTTACCATACCAATTATGACGATTTCCATTTTTATGAGACCTACGTGGATCCAGAATTTAAAATGGGCGGAACCATAGGGCAATGGGCCGGTTTGATGGCACTACGGATGGCGAATGCGGAGGTGATTCCGTATGATGTAAAAAGATATGCTACCGACTTAAAAGGACATTTTGAAAGTTCAGTTAAAAAGATAAAGGAATTTGATAAGGATTTTGCAGGCTTTGGAAAAGTGGAAACCGCTTTGGCCGTTTTGGAAAAAAACACCACCGTTTTAGATGCTGCCCTGACCAAAGCATTG
Organism: Allomuricauda sp.; assembly: GCA_030148305.1. Lineage (GTDB taxonomy): Bacteria > Bacteroidota > Bacteroidia > Flavobacteriales > Flavobacteriaceae > Flagellimonas. The sequence goes on from JASBTS010000031.1 coordinate 12,700, forward strand.
GGTGATAAGACACTTTCTAAAAAGGAATTGAAAAGTATCAATGCGCAATTGATCGCTTTGGAAAAAAGCTTTATTGATGAAAAGGGCATGTACTATGGTTCTTGGTACAAATCCTTGTATGCATCAACTGATCCTTTTAGTGGGTATGCGTCTTGGATCCTTCCGGGATTGGAATATGAAATTTCCCTTGAATCATCCAACAGGTTGGAAGAATGGGATCAACGTTATGCCGCTGCGATTGAATCTTTGGCGAACAAAATTTTGATGTTGGCAAACAGTATTTCCTAAGAAACTTGGAAAACGAAAATGGAAAAGCAGGCCATTGGCCTGCTTTTTTTTGTAATTGTTTATTTTAGGTAACCCACTACTTGGAAAGGTTCTTTTGGGAATCCGTAAAGAATAACTTTCGCGTTGTCAATTTCTTTGATTGGCAACAAAATAGCCTTCTTCCATTTTCATGTGAAATGATGAAATAGGTATCATTCATTTTTCAAAAACGAGTTTTTTCCTATCTCTATTGAGTTTTTACCTGTTTCTTGCAATTCTAAACCCAAATCCGTCATTGCGGGTTTCAGGTGGGGATTGATACCTCACTTCTGGCATATGGATACCATATTTTAAAGGCTCACCGGCGGAATCCTTTGTTTCATAATAAAAGCTCACCCCTTTAGAAATTTTATAATCTCCTTCAGGTGGTCCTTTTGGGTCAATTGTATTTACCAAACTATCCAGTTTAGGATTATACCAGTCTTCGACCCATTCCCCCACATTTCCGGTCATATCATGAATTCCAAGTTCGTTTGGTTTGAGTAGACCAACCTTATGGAAGGTGCTATCGGAGTTTTCCTTGACCCAACCTACTTCTACCGGATCATCGCTTCCGCTATAATGAAAGTTTTTGCTTTTCTGCCCACCTTTTGCGGCATATTCCCATTCCGCTTCTGTTGGTAATCTTCCTCCGGCCCATTTGGCAAATGCATTCGCTTCGTCCCAGGTGGCCAACATGGGCTTGTCGTCTTCCCATTGGTAATACACTTTTTTACCATAGGCATTTTCAATAGGTGGTTCTGGCATTTTTCTTCCTGTACTGGCACAATAGGCTTTGAACTGTTTTACCGTAATTTCAAATTTGCTGATGTGGAAATCACTTATCTCCACAAAGCGGTGCGGACTTGTGAATCCTGTGATTGTGTCTCCATTTGGACTGATGATCAACTGGTTTTTTCCCTGTTCAAAGGATCCGCCTTCAACCAAAATCCAGTCAATTTCTATCTTATGCTGATTTTGAGTACAAGCAATAAATGCCAGTAACCCGATGAAAAGTAAAGTCGGTTTCACGTTTTTAAGTTATATGCTGTTGAATCAATAGTGATTTTGACCTGTTTTGCAGTTGATGAGGTTATTTTTGACTGTCCATTTTGATAAATTCAATGTTCTTTAAGTTTTGACCCGAAACCTTAAATTTAATGACCTTACCCCGCGTGTTCCTTATAAAATCCAGTTTGCCAAAAAAAGATTTCCTGGAATAAAAACTGTCCTTGGATAATGGTTGGAGCATTATGTCTTCATTTGAACAATGTTTTGTCATCAACCTTCCGTTTTGGATTACTAGTTCAAAAAAGGTGTTGAATTCTTCATTTTTATACCAACCTGTAAAGTCGGATAATTGTACTTCTTCAGGCTTTACTGTATCCAAGGTTATCTTTTCACAATCGTATTTGAAATCGGCAATATGAAAAATGAAACCGTTTTCATAAAATGAAAATGTAGCAGTTGGGATATAGGGGAACAGGAATTCACCATCGCCTATAATAGGAAGTGGAGCTTTATCTTGGGTGCCATATGACTGGAAATAGAGAGTGTCTTTATTGGCAATAATGTTATAATAGGTTCCAGGAAACATTTCATAGGTGCCTTCAAACGGTTTTAATTCCTTTGTGGTATAATGTATTTTTTTTGGTGAAGGTCGGGTTTTTAAATTGTTTTTGAGTAATAGATCTACCATCTGGTATGCAATCTCAAGTGGTGTAAAGTCATTGTTGTTTCCCAGAATGGCAATGGAAAGCTGATGTTCCGGAACATGCAAAAGGTAAGACCGATAACCAACATCCCCTCCGCCATGGAAGGTCAATTTCACCCCCTTGTAATCCTTGAATTCTAAACCTAGACCGTATTGTATGATGGCACCTGAATTCAACTGGGTCGGTTTTTGCATTTCTTGAAAAATCTTTTTGGATTCCGGAGTAGGATTTTGAAAATTGGCGGCCCATTTTACCAAGTCGTTTATTGAGGTATTTATCCCAGAAGAACCTATGGCCCTCAGATTGAGGTCATAGTTGATATAGGATCCTTTTTCCAGTAGATAGGAGTGGGCTTTGTTTTTTACGAGTAACTCTGGACTGTCCACTGCAAGAGTGTTGGACATTTCCAACGGTTCAAAGATCCTTTCCTTCAAAATTTGTTGAAATGGTTTTTGCTCAACACGTGAAATGATTTCCGAAAGCAGAACAAATCCCGTATTGTTATATTCATACTTTTCTCCTGGTTCAAAATTAACGGTTTTAAGGTTCAACAACATTTCTACCACCTCTTTGTGTGTCATGGGGTCTTGTGCATCAATACCCCTAAGATGGGCCAGTTCAATATAGTTGGGTAAACCATGGGTATGGTTGGCCAATTGGTACAAATTGATTTTATATGGTAGTTCGTTCAATTCTGGCAGGTATTTCCGTATATCGTCACTCATGGAGAGTTTTTCCTCTTGTTCCAACTGAAGTGCTAGAAAGGCAGTGAACTGTTTGGATACCGATGCAATATGAAAGGCTGTTGAGTCGGAAATGGAAATGTGTTGTTCGAGATCAGCCATCCCTATCTGATTTTCATAGATGGTTTTGTCTTCCTTTATAATGGCAACCGCAATGCCTGGTTTTTTTGGATGATAATGGCTACCAAGTATTGAATCAACTTGGTGAAATTCTTTTTGGTATTTTTTTTGCGCCAAGAAATTTTGGAAGGACAGGCTAAAAAGGAACAGAAGTAAGATTGTTTTTCTCATGATGTACAATGATGAATATGGCCCAAACATAGAGGTCGTTTTTCATAAAAGTGTCCGAATAAGAAAGTCGGACTACATTTTATTCGTATTTCAAAAGGATTTATTCGGAAAGGGTAGCTTTTCTATATTCCGTTGGAGTTTGATGGGTAACTTTTTTGAATGCTGTATAGAAGGAAGATTTAGAGTTAAAACCAACCTCGTAAAGGATTTCCAAAATGGTACGTTTTTTATGTTTGGGATTTTTGAGGATTTCCTGAGCCATTTCAATTCGGTATTCATTCACAAAATCGAAAAAGTGTTTGCCTAAATGATGATTGATTAAAATGGAAATATCCTTTTCCTGAATTCCAAATTGTTTTGACAGCTTTTCCAGGGTTAGTTCAAAATCCAAATACGGTTTTTCATTCTCCATGAAGTGCAATAATCTTTGTATCTCTTCAAGGGTTTCCTCATTACTTTCTGCCACTACTTCCTTTTGATGAAGAATAGAGCTAACCGGTTCAAGAGTGGTTTTGATCCCAGTAAAAAGGTGGGGATTGTTTAGTGCCGTCAGTACAAACCAACAAATAATCAGTAGGGCCGAAATACTTATAAAAATGTAAAGTGATTCAATATAGCCGCCTTCACTTCCCCAAAACAGGACACCCAATTTCAGCAACACGAACATATGGGCAAAACAAAAGAATATGGTCACCCTAAAAAGCCATCGATACACGGAACCATCGGAATTGGAATAATTCTCCAGATAAAGGTTCTTATATTTTTTCAATACATAAAAAATGGCAATGATGTAACTGAAGTACTGTAGTTCCCCTACAATGCTGAAGTAAAAAAGACTCTGGTCGCTTAATGAGGTGAATCTAAAAATCAGGATGAAAAGGACAAACAGGGCACCATGTATCAAATGTTTGGGATTCAACTTAAAATCTGAATAACAAACAGCGAGAACATAAAAATAGAACAGGGGCATCTGCAAGAGGGTGGAAGCCGTTTTCAAAATCCGGATGTTCGGGTACTGTATAAAAAAATCGCTGAGGAACAATCCGGTTAAATCCAAGGCGGTGACCAAAAGGAATAGGGCAAAGATGCGATTGGCCATTTTCTTTTCACTTTTTACGGTCAGCAAGAAAAATGAAAAAAGCAGCATCAAAAAAAAGATGATTTTCCCCAAACTGGAAACTAGTTCCAAACTGTTCATTTTGTACTATTATTGAAAAACGCTTATGGATGCGGTTCCGTACTCCCTTGAACCGTTTAAAAATCCAATTTTATAAAAATACTTTTTTTCCAAATAAGCACTTTGTGGTATGGACAAATAATGGATGGTCAAAAAAGAAAAAACCTTGATCAATCTTTGATTGTCAAGGTTTTGGATTTTGTTTTGTGACCTGGCCGGGGCTCGAACCCGGGACCCTTTCATTAAAAGTGAAATGCTCTACCAACTGAGCTACCAGGTCATTCAATAAGGGCGTAGCAGTTTTGCTAAGCGGGTGCAAATATAACATCAATAATCTATTTTACAAGGTGAATTAATGATAAATTTGTGTTTTTTTGAAATCGCAGGAAGTTCAAGCATATGAAAGTAGTTTTGATGGGATATATGGCAAGTGGAAAGTCGACAGTTGGACGACTGTTGGCCAGCGATTTAGGAATTCAGTTCCTGGATCTGGACTCCTATATCGAAGAGCACGAAAAAAAATCCATCAAGACCATTTTTTCTGAAAAGGGAGAAATCCATTTTCGAAAATTGGAACACCAAATGCTTTCTAAAATATTGCAAGAAAATGCATCAGTTGTGCTTTCAACAGGAGGGGGAACACCTTGTTACGGCAACAATATGCAGACTATTTTGGAGAAGGCAGATCATTCAATCTATCTTCAAATGTCCATTCCCGATTTGGTGGAACGTATTGCCAGGGAAAAGGAAAACCGCCCCCTTGTTAAGGATATTCCCGATGCAGATTTACCGGAATTTGTAGGGAAACATCTTTTTGAACGTGTTCCCTATTACTCCCAAGCCCATCACATGATCAGTGGAAAAGGAAAGCCAGAGGTGGTTGTTGCCGAGATTAAAAAAGTTTTATTCTAGGTAGACCGCATCATTATTGGGCTCAAAAACCACTTTAATGTGTTCGTTCAACGAAGTGGAAAGGGAAATTCCCTTAAAATCAGCCTTGATCGGGTACTTTTTATGGTTTCGGTTCACCAGAACAGCCGTTTTCAATTGTTTTATAGGGGTCTTCAAAAAGTGGTGTGTGCCATAGATCAATGTGGTTCCGGAATTCAGCACATCATCAACCAATACAATCGATTTATCGGTATATTCCTTTTCATCCATAGACGTACTCACCCCACTATCCAAAGGATTTTTTTTGTCCATGTCCATTTTAAGGAGTACAATTTTTGCGTCGGTAATCTTTTTAAGGATATCAGCAATTTTTTTGGCAAAATTCACCCCGCCACCGTTAATACCGGCAATAATGATTTCTTCCTCATCCACATTGGTCTCATAAATTTGATAGGCAATGCGTTTGGCAATATGTTGGATCTGTTCGTGGGTAAGTATGCGGTTCATCATATGGTACTAATTACTTCAAAGATAAAACAGATCATTCAGATTCGTCCAAATAATCATCAATGTCCCTCCTGTCCTTTTTGGTTGGTCGGCCCAATCCCTTTTTGCGGTAATAGGTCTTGGCATGTTGCAGCAGTTCGGTATGTTCAAAAGCCTCTTTTGGGGTAGTATCTTTTCGGTAAATATCCACCAATTTGGCCCCAACCCGGCTTTCGGGAAGATCAAGCACCGTAAGTTGATAATCCACCTGATCCTTTCTTACAATGATCTTGTCCATGGGGTACACCTCCCTAGATGCTTTGATCGCGGCACCATTTACCTTCACTTGTCCTTTTTTAACGGCTGTGGCGGCAAGGTTTCGGGTTTTATAATATCTGGTGCACCAAAGGTACTTGTCAATACGCATGTCTTCGCAATTCTTTGTTAACGGACAAAGCAAAAATAACGGAAAATTGTATCTTGCGCAGCTAAATGACAAACTTGATGAAGTACCGGATTTTAGTTTCTTTGATTTTAGTAACGGTTGTTTTTTCGTGTAAAAAGGATGATGATGGGATTGTGGAAGTACCACCAAGTCTATTGAGCGATGTGGCTCCCGAGGACGATGCAACGATCAAAGAATTTCTGAATACACATTTCTACAACTACGAGGATTTTGATGAACTGACCATGCCGGAAGGATTCGATTATAAAATTGTGATCGATACCTTGGCAGGTGATAATGCTGGTAAACGCTCTTTGATGGAGGATGCACAATCCGTAAAGATTAAAGTAAACTCAGATTATTTGGGATTGAGTGCTGGCGAAGAAGATATTGAACATACGCTTTACTATATTGTTGTAAGACCTGGAGGAGGCGGTAGTCCTACATATGCCGATTCTACTTTGGTTCGTTACCAAGGTTCCCTTTTGAACGGGAAATTGTTCGATGAAAGCCAGGATTTTACTTGGCAAGAACTTCCCGTAACTGTGAGGGGATATGGTAATGGAGTGGCAATGTTGAATGCCGGAACCGAAGACCAAATTGTAGAAAACGGCGATGGTACTTATGATATTTTGAACAGTGGTCTGGGAATTATTGTAATGCCGTCTGGGCTTGCTTATTTCAATAGCTCGAACAGTTCACTTATACCCAGTTATTCTCCTATATTGTTTAAGGTGGAGTTGGGACTTTATGTGGAAGATACTGATCGTGACAATGATGGAATTCCTTCCATTGAAGAGGATTTGAATGGAAATGGATATTTATATGATGATAATACCGATGCGAAGGATGAAAGTCGTTTTGCCATTCCCGCCCCCAATTTTAATGATGCAGATGATGATGGTGATGGAGTCTCCACCCGAAGTGAGATTACGGATGATAATGGAAATATCATAAAACCATACCCGGATAAAGATGGTGACGGTATCCCGGATTATTTGGATCCGGATACCAATTAAGCATAAAAAAAGCCCGATGATTTCATCGGGCTTTTTATTTTTTATGTTCAAGCTTTTACAACTTGAGGGAAAGGGCAAAAATAACCTGTGACGGTCTGGAATCTACCCTACCGGAAATATCGGTAACATTATTCCCGATGAACTCGGCCTCATTTTCAGAGAAACCACGTTCATAGCGTACGTCCAAACCAATATTGCCAAGGTTTACGCCCACACCAGCATTCAAGCCAACGGTAAAGTCATTTTTTACATCCTCTACCTCCAAATCGCCTAAATCGTTTTTCAAGGTGTATTGAAAAGCAGGGCCTGCAAAAATGTGCAAAGGACCGATTAATTTATATCCTAAAAGTACGGGCATGTCCAATTTGGAGATGTCGTAATCTTGGGAATCTCCATCAACTTCGTAGGAACTTTTGGTCTTGGAATATACCAATTCAGGTCTTAAATAAATTTTTGGGAAGTCCAACTTTCCCCAGAAACCAAAATGGTAACCTGCCTTACCTTCGGCACCTTCAACAATGTCCTGTCCGCCATCGCCAACAGAACTGATCAGGTCGCCGTTTTTGTTGTAGGATAAACCGGCCTTAATACCGAATCCGGAGCCACTTTGGGCAAATGCAGTCGCGCCCATTAGGGCTAGCGCTGCTACTAGAAGCGTTTTTTTCATAAGTGTCATTTTAAAAGATTGAAGCACCTCCAAAGAGGTATCTGAAACTATTTACGTTTCAACACTCTTAAAACGGCTTCTTCTATCGCTTTATTGTTCAACCCATACTTCTCCATAAGCTGTTCGGGGGTGCCACTTTCTCCAAAAGTGTCTTTTGTGGCCACTAGTTCTTGTGGAGCAGGATGGTGCATTGCCAATACACCTGACACGCTTTCTCCTAAACCGCCCAAGTAATTGTGTTCCTCAGCGGTAACCACACATCCAGTTTTCTTTACGGAATTCAAAATGGACTTTTCATCCAAAGGTTTAATGGTGTGTATGTTGATAACTTCAGCAGAAATACCTTGGTTTTCCAAACGTTCAGCTGCAATAAGCGCCTCCCATACCAAATGTCCGGTAGCAATGATGGTCACATCGGTTCCTTCGTTGAGCATTAAAGCTTTTCCTATTTCGAATTTTTGGTCAACAGGGGTAAAGTTGGCCACCTTTGGTCTTCCAAAACGCAAGTAAACGGGGCCGTGGTGCTCTGCAATGGCAATAGTAGCCGCTTTGGTCTGGTTAAAATCACATGGATTAATGACTGTCATCCCTGGTAGCATCTTCATTAACCCAATGTCTTCCAATATCTGGTGTGTTGCCCCATCTTCACCAAGGGTAAGACCGGCGTGGGAGGCACATATTTTTACGTTTTTATCCGAATAGGCAATGGACTGACGGATTTGGTCATAAACCCTACCTGTGGCAAAGTTGGCGAAAGAAGAAGCAAACGGAATCTTACCACCAATGGTCAAGCCAGCAGCAATTCCCATCATGTTGGCCTCGGCAATCCCAACTTGAAAAAACCTTTCGGGATTCTCCTCAATGAACGTTTCGATTTTTAAGGAGCCCACTAAGTCGGCACAAAGGGACACTACATTGGGGTTGGTCCTTCCCAGTTCCGTCATTCCTGCGCCATAGCCACTTCGGGTATCTTGTTTTCCTTGATCTGTATATTTAGTCATGGTATATTTTTCTGAAATTAATAATCGCCTAGGGTTTCTGGATTCTGTGCCAAAGCCGTGGCTAACTGCTCATCACTTGGAGCTTTACCATGCCAAGCATGGGTGTGCATCATAAAGTCAACACCGTTACCCATTTCAGTGATCATCACGATGCAAACCGGTTTTCCTTTTCCGGTTCTTGATTTGGCTTCTTTCAATCCGGCTACTACCTGATCAAGATCGTTTCCATTTTCAATCTCCATTACATCCCAACCAAATACCTTGAATTTTTCGGCAACGTCGCCCAAAGGCAATACTTTTTCCGTAGGGCCATCAATCTGTTGACCATTCCTGTCCACAGTGGCGATAAGGTTGTCCACTTTGTTTCCGGCAGCGTACATGATGGCTTCCCAGTTTTGACCTTCTTGGAGTTCCCCATCACCATGGAGGCTGAACACCAAGTGATCATCACCATTTAATTTTTTGGCCAATGCGGCACCAATGGCAACGGACATTCCCTGGCCCAAGGATCCAGAAGCAACACGTACTCCGGGCAATCCTTCATGGGTGGTAGGGTGGCCTTGTAATCTTGAATTGATCAGACGAAAAGTATTGAGCTCCTCAATCGGGAAATACCCTCTGCGTGCCAAGACACTGTAAAAAACAGGGGAAATGTGTCCGTTGGACAAAAAGAAAAGGTCTTCACCGATTCCGTCCATATCAAATCCCTCTTTAAGGTCCATCACCTCATTGTATAGCGCAACAAGGAATTCGGTGCAGCCCAATGAGCCACCAGGGTGCCCCGAATTTACCTTGTGGACCATACGTAAGATGTCCCTTCTGACCTGATATACCAGATCTTGCAATTCTTGATTTTTTGCCATTGTTTTCAATTTATCTTTCAAAAGTAAAGGCTATCTTTCTCATAAACAAGTGTGTAAAACACATTTATTAACCGGTGCTTGACCAAAACTTTATTTTTTTGTTAAGGGTTAAGGAATAGGAGTTGGTTATATTTGCGGTTTTAAACGTACGAGTTGGATTTTACCTTAATTCATAAAGATAGCAAAAGTAAGGCAAGGGCGGGAGAAATAACAACGGATCATGGAAATATCCAGACGCCAATTTTTATGCCCGTGGGAACGGTGGCTTCCGTAAAGGGAGTACACCAAAGAGAATTGAAGGAGGAGATCGATCCCGACATTATTTTAGGGAACACCTATCACCTTTATTTGCGCCCCAATACCGGCATTTTGGAAGAGGCCGGGGGCCTGCACAAGTTTATGGGTTGGGACCGAAATATCTTGACCGATAGCGGGGGATATCAAGTTTATTCGCTTTCCAGCAATCGAAAAATTAAGGAAGAAGGGGTAAAGTTCAAGTCGCACATTGATGGCTCCCACCATGTATTCACCCCAGAAAATGTGATGGAGATCCAACGCACCATAGGTGCGGACATCATCATGGCTTTTGATGAATGCACCCCGTATCCGTGTGATTACCAATACGCCAAACGTTCCATGCATTTGACCCACAGGTGGTTGGATAGATGCATCAACCATTTGGAAAAACTTCCGTTTAAGTATGGATATTCGCAAACCTTTTTTCCTATTGTTCAGGGATCTACATACAAGGATTTGAGAAAACAATCCGCTGAATATATAGCTTCAGTAGGGGCAGAGGGGAATGCCATTGGTGGACTTTCAGTAGGTGAACCTGCAGAGGAAATGTACGAAATGGCAGAGTTGGTCTGTGATATTTTACCAGAAGACAAGCCCCGTTATTTAATGGGCGTGGGAACACCCATCAATATATTGGAAAACATTGCACTGGGTGTGGACATGTTTGATTGTGTGATGCCCACTCGTAATGCCAGGAACGGTATGTTGTTCACGGCACATGGTACCATCAATATCAAAAATAAAAAGTGGGAAAACGATTTTTCCCCTATAGATGAGATGGGAATCACTTTTGTGGACACCGAATATTCCAAGGCTTATTTGAGACATTTGTTCGCCGCCAACGAATATTTGGGCAAACAGATCGCTACCATACATAATTTAGGATTTTATCTTTGGTTGGTACGTACGGCCAGAGAACGTATTTTAGCAGGGGATTTTCTGGAATGGAAAAACCGGATGGTTCAACAAATGGATAAAAGACTCTAATGCTTACCATACTCGATAGGTACATTCTAAAACGCTACTTGGTCACTTTTTTGGGGATGCTCATGCTCTTTGTGCCGATTGGGATTATGGCCAATTTGGCAGAAAAGATTGGGAAGATCATCGATAACGAGGCTCCACTTTCTGAAGTGATCGTTTTTTACGGGAACTTCACCTTGGTAATCGGAAACCTACTGTTGCCCATTTTCCTTTTCCTATCCATTATTTTCTTTACCTCAAAACTGGCGAGCAATACCGAAATTGTGGCCATTTTAAGTTCTGGGGTTTCGTACTGGCGATTTTTACGCCCGTATTTTATTGGGGCTACCTTGGTCGCCTTCCTCATTTTTATGATGGGGATGTTCATCGTACCCCATGCCAGTATCGGATTCAACGAGTTTGAGTACAAATACTTCAAAAAAGGTCGTCAAGATCGGGTTACGGAAAACATTTTCAACCAGTTGAACGAAACGGATTATATCTACGTGAGCAGTTTTGATCCCAATCGCCAGATTGGGTACAATTTTACCTATGAACATTTTGATACCATTGGAAAGTTGGATTATAAAATATCTGCCAGTAACATCAGATGGATAGAAAAGGATAGCGTTTACCGCTTGACCAATTATGAGAAACGCGAAGTGCGGAACGAAACGGAATACATCAACTCCAAAAGAAGGTTGGATACCATTTTTGCTTTCAAGATTGATGACCTTACACCCGTTTCCTATGTGGCAGAGACCAAAAACCTTTTTGAGCTCAATGATTTTATTGAGGACCAGCGCAGCAAAGGGGCATCCAACATTAACGCTTATGTGCTGGTAAAATACAAACGATGGGCCTTGCCTATTGCCGCATTTATCCTAACCGTTATTGCGGTAGCGGTATCTTCAGTAAAGCGAAGAGGAGGTATGGGACTCAATTTGGCTTTCGGGATCGGGGTAGCCTTTGTATACATTTTCTTTGATAAGGTATTCGGTACCTTGGCGGAACAATCCGGATTTTCTCCTTTGTTGGCCGTGCTTATTCCCAATCTTTTGTTCGGTGCATTTGCCGTTTACATGCTGATGAAGGCCAAACGCTAGATCGGCAATTCTATTTAAATGTTTGACGTTAAATGCCTTCCACAATTTATTTGGATAACCTTTAATGTTATATATTTGTCCCCATTGTTTTTATTGAAAATTTCAACTTTCCATGGAATATCTAGAATTTGAACTTCCCATAAAAGAACTTGAAGAGCAGCTTCAAAAATGTATGATCATTGGGGAAGAAAGTGACGTAGATGTAAGTGAAACATGTACCCAAATTGAAAAGAAACTGGAAGATACCCGCAAGGATATCTATAAAAATTTGACCGCTTGGCAAAGGGTACAACTGTCAAGACATCCCAATAGGCCCTATACCATGGACTACATTCGGGCTATTTGTGGTGAGACCTTTTTGGAACTACATGGCGACCGAAATGTGAAGGACGACAAGGCCATGATCGGTGGATTGGGCAAGATTGGTGACCAGAGCTATATGTTCATCGGTCAGCAAAAAGGATACAATACCAAAACACGTCAATTCCGAAACTTTGGTATGGCCAACCCTGAAGGGTACAGAAAGGCTTTGAGGTTGATGAAATCTGCCGAAAAATTCGGAATTCCTGTTGTTAGCTTTATTGATACCCCAGGTGCCTATCCAGGAATCGAAGCAGAGGAAAGAGGTCAAGGTGAGGCTATTGCCCGCAATATTTTGGAAATGACCCGTCTTAAAGTACCGATTATAGTGGTCATTATTGGTGAAGGAGCCTCCGGTGGTGCCTTGGGCATTGGTGTAGGCGATAAGGTACTGATGTTGGAAAACACGTGGTACTCCGTTATCTCCCCTGAATCCTGTTCATCCATTTTGTGGAGGAGCTGGGAATATAAGGAACAAGCTGCCGATGCGTTAAAATTGACCGCTGCCGATATGAAAAAGCAGAAACTGGTCGATGAGATCGTAAAAGAACCACTTGGTGGTGCACATACCAATAGGGATAAGACTTTTGAGATCGTAAAAAACAAAATTTCGTCCCATTACGAGGAGCTTAAAAAGTTATCACCAAAAGAACTGGTCAAGT
>JASBTS010000036.1 GCA_030148305.1 Allomuricauda sp.
CTTTGAACCACCGATAAAATCCATTTTTATCCTTTGTGATGGCCCTTGTTGGCTTTTGGAACCAACTGATCTGCGAAGCGTGATCCATCCAGAAATTTTCCGGATCTTTTATGGATCGCTTGAACTCCTGTTCATACGTAATCTGCTCCATTGTTCGTGTAGTTTGTTTAATCTGTTTGTGCATGTAATCACCATAACAGAACTACCTGATTTAAAAGGAGTTCTAAAAGCAATTACCTCTCTAAAGTACAGATTAATCTCCTGCGGAACGGTTTTTATTTTGCTAAATTGATATAGGTCAATAGCTCTTCTTCAACAACCGATACCTAACGAATGGCACTCTTTGGATTTGCACTTTTCCTTCTTCTTGGAACCCCAATCTCAAAAGCCCTTTGACCTTAGTGCGGGTTTGGGGCAGCAAAATGGTTATGGAGTCGAGTCCCATTTCATTAAAAGCTTGTTCAATGATCTTGGTATAAATAGACTTACCCAAGCCCCAATGGTCGGGATGTAGCACCATGGCCAAATCAGCCTCCCCGCTTTCAGGTTGCAGTCCGCCCCAGCCCACAAAAGCATCATCCACATAAAAAGCCCAAGGGCCATACCCAAAGTTGGTCCATAATTGTTCTTTGGCTGCTATAAAATTGTCAAGGTCCTGTCCAGTGAATTCACCTTTGAACAATGGCATTTGTCTTCGTACCAATTCATGGTTCATCAATAGGAGCAGATCTGCAGCATTGACCTGATTAAGTCGTTTAAATTCTATGTTCATGTTAACGCGTTCCTTTACCATTGGTTCGATTAGGTCTTTGTCCATTACAAAATCCTGTTACCTTTATAATATGATCAACCTTGCGAAACCCAAAACCAAATACTACTTAAAACGTATACTGCCCTTCGGAGTTATCTGGCTGGCTTTGAGTTGGTTCATTCTGTTGATCGAGTCCATGGCCACCGACTATGAAAACAAACGCCCCGAAACGGACATTACAGTGGACTGGGCCATTTTTCTATTTGCCTCCTTTGCCGTTTTTATGGTAGGAATTGCCATGGGAACCGTAGAAGTACTTTGGTTGGGAAAGCAGTTTAAATCAAAAAGTTTTGTTCGTAAGATTCTTTATAAAATGGGGTTTTACCTATTGTTCATGTTGGTCATCAATTGCATTACTTTTCCACTGGCGGCCAGTATAGAGATGGGCACCTCTATTTTGGACAGTGGGGTTTGGGACAAATTTTCCCATTACATCGTGAGTTCCACCTTTTTGAGCACCATGGTATCCCTCTCTTTCAGCATTTTTGTTTCCTTGTTGTATTCTGGAATTAGTGAGCATTTGGGACACGATGTTTTACTCAATTTCTTCTCCGGAAAATACCACACACCAAAAGAGGAAACCCGAATCTTCATGTTCCTCGACATGAAGTCTTCCACTTCTTTGGCAGAGCAACTAGGGCATCAAACCTATTTTCAATTTTTAAGAGATTATTATAACCAACTTTCGGATGCCATTATTCAATTTAAGGGTGAAGTGTATCAATATGTTGGGGATGAAATCGTGATTTCTTGGAAAAAAGAGGATGGCGTTTTACATCAAAATTGCATTCAATGTTTTTATGGGATGAAAGTGCGATTGGAGAAAAAGTCGCCCTATTTCAACAAAAAATACGGTGTGGCCCCTTCCTTTCGGGCGGGTATGCACATGGGACAGGTGACCACCGGTGAAATTGGGGCACTTAAGAAGGAAATCTTTTTTACGGGGGATGTATTGAACGCTACTTCCCGCATACAGAATCTTTGCAAAACTTATGGAAAAGAACTGCTTCTTTCTGCCCGACTGAAGGAGGCCATTGCACAAAAAGGAACCGTTCAATTTGAATCGGTTGCAACGGTTGCTTTGGAAGGGAGACAAGAACCCATGACCTTATTTTTTCCAACCCAACTTTAAAAATCTGTCCGTTTGAATATTGGAAGGCGAAAAACTGTTCCTTACCAAGGATTTCATTGTTAATTAAAATGAAAATTTAGAGATGAAATTCATCAATACCATTGCTGTTTGGTATTTTCGCAGTCGCGATACAGTACAAGTATGATGGTTTGGATCATTTTCCTATTGGGGATACTTTCCTTTTTGGCTCTCGACCTAGGAGTCTTTAATAAAAATGCCCATATCATCAGTGTAAAGGAAGCGTCAATGTGGACCACCGTTTGGGTGACTCTTTCCCTCTTGTTCTCCTTTGTCATCTATTGGCTTTACAGCACTGGGAGGATTGACAATCCAGATGACCTTCAACCCACGGGGGCCAGTATGAAATACCTTACCGGTTACCTTATTGAGTTATCGCTAAGCATTGACAATATATTTGTGATCGCTGTGATTTTCGGTTCTTTTCGAATTCCACAGAAATACCAACACAGGGTCTTGTTTTGGGGTATTTTGGGCGCCATCATCTTTAGGGCGTTAATGATTTTCTTCGGGGTTGCCCTGATCAAAAAATTCAGCTTTACCACTTATGTTTTTGGCGCTTTTCTGATTTTTACGGCCATTCGAATGGTGGTATCCAAAGAAAAACCGTTCAATCCCAAAAAGTCCTTTATTTACAGAAACCTACGAAAGATAATGCCTATTACCTCGCACATGCGGGGGCAAAAGTTTTTTATCAAACTTCGTCATATTACGGCCGCCACCCCTCTTTTTATTGCTTTGGTGGTGATTGAGTTTACCGATATTTTGTTCGCTCTGGACAGCGTTCCCGCCATTTTGGCCATTACCTCGGACCCTTTTTTGGTCTTCAGTTCCAACATTTTTGCCATTTTGGGACTACGCTCCATGTACTTTTTCTTGGCGAATATGCTCAATCGGTTCCAACACCTCAAATACAGCTTGGTCGCCATCCTAAGTTTTGTGGGCGTCAAACTCATCTTGGCCCATCACTACACTTTCCCTGAATGGCTGTCCCTTGGGTTTATTGGGCTTGCCCTGTTAATAGGGATTTTGGTTTCTTTTTTGGATAAAAATTCGAACAACGAGCATTGATCTAGAGCTTTAAGGAAATTAAAGACCCACCAATACGTGTGTGAAAGTTTGAATTTAATAAGCTACCTTTTTTGACCTTTTCAGAATTGATTATTTTCTTCTCCCCACAAGTTAACTCAGGGCAAATACCAACTTAGGATTTTATTCGTTAAATTGAAATCGATTACCCATAAATAATACAGGCAATTACCTCTATCTATTTTGAACATGTCATTTATAGACTTATGAATCACCTGCTATTTAAGAAGAAAATGAAGAAATACATATTGAGAATTATATTGCCGTTAATCTTTACTTCTTGTAGTAAGGACAACCAAGATAAAATCCCGACAAATCCTAACATAATCTGGCAAAAAAATATAGGCAGTTATACGAGAAGTGATGTTTTAGGTGATATGGTTCCAACACTAGATAGTGGATACATCATTTCTTCCTTTAGTAATGGCGGCGGCGGTGATAAAAGAGAACCAGAATATGGCCGTGGAGATTACTGGATCATTAAAATCGATGCTCATGGGCAAATTGAATGGGAAAATACAATTGGAGGAATTAGTGCTGATATACATCCCTCTACACTTGCCAGTTCAGACAATGGATATGTTGTTTTTGGCATCTCCTCCTCAGATATATCGGTAGACAAAACAGAAAATAGTTATGGATATGGTGATTATTGGGTGGTAAAACTTGATGAAAATGGCAATGTTGTTTGGGATAAAACATATGGAGGTGTTGGCCAAGAGCTACCAGGAAAAATTATAGAGAATTCGGAGGGCTATCTTTTACTTGGTTCCTCAAACTCCCCCATCTCAGGAAACAAAACGCTTTCAACAAATGTCATTGAAAAGTTCGATTTATGGTTGGTACAAATCAATTTTGAAGGCGATAAAATTTGGGAAAAAAATATCGGGGGTGGAGGTGACGATCGAGTTTCAGCCATCACAAGGACAAAAGATGGAGGTTATTTGATTGGCGCTGCAGCAGAGAATTCGGATATTACCATCGACAAATCAGAGGATTCCAAAGGAATGTCAGACTTTTGGGTTATTAAATTGGACTCTAATGCAAACATTGTTTGGGACAAAACCATAGGAGGACCATCAGTAGATGGCATAGGAGACTTAATAGAATTAGCAAATGGTAACATACTCATATCTGGTGCATCAAGCTCGCAGATTGCGTGGGACAAAAGTGAGGCTAGTAGAGGACTCACTGATACTTGGCTTGTGCTGTTAGATTCAAATGGCCGAATAATTTGGGATAAAACCATAGGCGGAAATCTGGAGGATGGTGGAAGAAAAATTGTAGTGACACAATCTGGACGAATCTTTATTGCAGGCACTTCAAATTCGACCGTCTCAGGAGATAAACTAGTTGATAAAATTGGACTCTACGATTGTTGGCTATTGGAGATTAACGATACAGGTTCAATAATCCACCAAGAGGTCATTGGCGGCACTGGTAATGATGCAGTCGTTACCCTATTGGAAGCCATTGATGGAAGTTTAACAATTGCCATGCAGTCAAATTCTGGAACTTCTGGTGATAGAATAATAGATCCAGATAAACCTTATTACGGACAGTTTTGGATTCTGAATTGGAGTATTGATTGAAGTAAATGGCCTTCATTGAAGAGAAATTTTCTTAACTGAAATTCTAAAACAACAAAATGAAGCATAAAAAAACCTCCCGATCTTGCGAAAGGGAGGTTTTTGTTGGCCTACTAGGACTCGAACCTAGAATGACTGAACCAAAATCAGTAGTGTTGCCAATTACACCATAGGCCAGTACCACATCAAAGCCGAAATTGTTTCAGCATTTGAGCGTGCAAATTTAGAACAAACTTTGGTATCAGCAAATATTTTGATAAGAATACATGCTATTTTTCTCTCCTATCCATGTTAAAGGTTTTCGAAAAATGACCGACCTTCTCTGCTATATTTACTAAATTCGCCCCAACTCGGTTAACAACCAACTCTTATGTTTGCAAAAGACTTCAAAAAATGGGATACCATCGTCGGGTGGATTTCCTTCGCAATCGCCTTTGCCGTTTATGCCCTGACCGTTGAACCCACAGGAAGTTTTTGGGATGCCGGGGAATACATTTCCACCGCCGCCAAGCTACAGGTTGGTCACCCACCGGGTGCTCCGCTCCTTCAGATGATCGGTGCGTTTTTCTCCATTTTCGCCTTTGGTGACGATACCAAAATTGCCTTGATGGTCAATGCGGTTTCCATCGTTTCCAGTGCCTTTGCCGTACTGTTTGCTTTTTGGTCCATTACCAATTTGACACAAAAACTCATCAAATCGGATAAGCCCTTGTCCAACAGCAAAGCCATTGCCGTTTTGGGTAGTGGTCTGGTAGGTGCTTTGACCTTTACGTTTTCAGACAGTTTCTGGTTCAACGCCGTAGAGACCGAGGTATATGCCATGGCCAGTTTGATCATGGCCCTTTTGCTTTGGCTTGGATTGAAATGGGTAGATGATGTGGACGACCCAAGAGGCAACCGTTGGCTATTGCTCATCAGCTTTTTGGTGGGATTGACTTTTGGTATCCAGTTTATGGGCTTTTTGGCCATTCCCACTGTTGGGCTTCTGTACTACTTCAAAAAATACAAGACCACCACCATCAAGAATTTTCTATTGGCGAATGTAGTCGTAGTCGTTATTCTGATCTTGGTCTATAAATTCTCGCTCACCTATGTGTTGAAACTTTTTGGTTGGAGTGAAATTTTCTTCATCAACGAAATTGGTCTTCCTTTTAATTCGGGGTCTATTATTATGGGATTGCTCTTTGTGGCTGCCTTTTATTTTGGACTAAAATACACCCGAAAGCACAATTTTTACACTGGCAACTTGATCATCATGTGCCTAATGTTCCTTATCCTTGGTTTTTCCTCTTGGTTAATGTTACCTATACGAGCCAACGCACAGACCGTGGTGAACGAGAACAACCCGGCCGATGCCCGAGCCCTTTTGGCCTACTATAATCGGGAACAATATCCTGGGGTAGATAGTCCTATCTATGGTGCCTATTATTCCGATGCATTTGCTCCATCAGGAGAAGAAAGGGACGACAGCCCTAAATATGAAAAAGACCTGAAATTGGGCAAATACATCATCGTAAACCACTATGAAAAAGCCATGCCGGGTCCCAATGCCAAGCATGTTGGCTTTTTGCCCAGGATGTGGAGCGATCAACATGCCGAAAATTACATGAAGTACTTCGGTGTTCTTAATTTTAAGATCAAATCGGAATACATTTCCAATAACGATCTTAGGGAAGCAGTAAACCAGTTTAAGTCGGCCTATGTGAAGGGCGAACTTGACTCGGAACAATACATCCGGTTTTTAAGGGAATTTGGGGAATACATCGAGGTAGAGCCCCCAACCTTATGGCAGAACATCCAATACATGTTCGATTTCCAGTTCGGATATATGTACATGCGCTACTTCATGTGGAACTTTGTAGGCAAACAGAACGACATCCAAGGCAAATACGATGAAAACGGAAATTGGCTCAGTGGTGTCGGGTTTATTGATAGCATGCGATTGGGCAGCCAAAAAAACCTTCCAAGCGATTGGGAGAACAACGAAGGTAGAAACACCTATTTCTTCCTACCGTTGATTTTGGGAATCTTGGGCATCGTTTTTCAAATTTCGAAGAACCCCAAACAGTTTTGGGCCCTTTTCGTGTTCTTTATGTTCACCGGACTGGCCATTCAATTCTATACCAACCCTTATATTTTCCAGCCCCGTGAAAGGGATTATTCCTTAGTAGGTTCCTTTTACGTTTTCTGTATTTGGATCGGGCTTGGGGTATACGGATTGTATGAAGAGTTCAAGAAACTGATTCCGGCCAAGATTGCCGCACCGGCCATAACTACCTTATGTCTTCTGGGTGTTCCAATTTTAATGGGATTTCAAAACTGGGACGATCATGACCGTTCCGGAAAGTATACGGCTCCTTCCACCGCAAAGGCCTATTTGGATTCCTGTCAGGAAGATGCCGGGGCTATCTTGTTCACTATTGGGGATAACGATACCTTCCCATTATGGTATGCCCAAGAAATTGAAAATTATAGGACCGATGTCCGCATTGTGAACACCAGTTTGTTCGCTACGGATTGGTACATCGATCAAATGAAACGCAAAGCTTATGAAAGTGACCCGATTCCGTCGCAATTAACGCATGACAAGTACCGATATGGAACAAGGGATGCAGTTTACTATACCAAAGCGGATGATGTCTTCAAAAAGCCAGTTTCCGAAAGCAGATGGTCCATCCAAGATTTTGTGAATTGGATCGGTAGCGACAATCCTGAGACCAAGTTCCGGTTTGTATTGGAAAAACGCGGTATGGATGTAGATCAATATCCCGAAAGTACTTTGGATATTGTGTACTACCCCACCAACAAGATCCGCATTCCGGTGAACAAGCAGAACGTTATTGCAAGTGGACTGGTGAAGGAGAAAGATTCTGCACTAATTGTGGATTATATCGATATTGACCTGCCACAAAGCGCTTTGCCAAAAAATAGGATATTGATGTTGGATGTGATTGCCAACAACGATTGGAAACGACCCATTTATTTCTCTGGCGGTAGTTTTGATAGCTCGGAATACATTTGGATGAAGGATTATCTGCAGTTGGATGGCCTTGTGTATAAATTGGTGCCGATCAAAACCCCAAACAGGAATTCTTTCGAGATGGGCCGAATCGATTCCGACCTTATGTATGATATTGTGAAGGATTGGGATTGGGGCAATTCTGGAAGCGATAAAATCTATCATGACCCACAGACCCGTTCACAAGGACTTTCGTTCCGAAGCAATTTGGCCAGATTAATGGAAACCTTGATCGATGAGAACAAGATTGACAAGGCCAAGGACGTGATCGATATCGCCATGACCAATATGCCTGTGGAGTACTTCAATTTTTATGCCTTTGTGGAACCTTTTGTAGATGGATACTACAAAGTCGGAGAAACCGAAAAAGCCAGGGCATTGTACGGTAAATTGAAAAAAATCTACCAAGAGCATTTGGAATATTATGCTAACATTCCATTGGATGAACAATACGAAAAGATTGACGATATCTTGGCCGATATGCAAGCGTATCGAAGGAACATAGACATCCTTATCGATAACCAGGACAGGGAATTGGCCGAATCGGAAACGGTAATCTTTAATGAATACATCGATAAGTTCTCCCAATTTGTAAATGATGGGGAAGAAGAACTATTGGAAGAACCGTTACCATCCGATCCTGATCTGGAAGACTCCATCTCATTGGATACAATAGAACAGGTAACTGATTCGGTAAATCCACAACAATAGCATAAAAAAGCGAGGTAAAAACCTCGCTTTTTTTATTAAATGTATTCGCTTAAGATGCCTATCAGCGTATTGGCGTCTTGTTCGCCACTCTGTCGCCAGACCATCTCTCCTTTTTTGTAGATCATGAGTGTGGGAAGACCCTTAATGCGCAGGGCCTGGGAAAGCTCTTTGTTTTTGTCCACATCAATTTTTATGACTTTTCCCTTATCTCCCAATGCTGCGGCAACATCGCGCAACACAGGGTGCATAGAAGTGGATTGCTCGTTCCATTCTGCATAAAAGTCCAACAAAACAGGGACCTTTAAATCTATGAGTTCACCAAACTTGGACATGTATTCTATAGGTTTGTAGTCAAAAGTAAGAAAAAATGTTAAAGTTTAACATCAAGTAATCGCTTTACGGGCTTGACCTTAGTTAAATTCACGTTAAACCTTCATTATAAAAATTGTCGCGGTTTTGTCCATTAGTCTGCCCAGCTTAAAAGTTCATCCCAGCCCAAGAAAGCTTTACCCCTCCTTTTTTCCACTTCGCCCTTTTTATGTCTTCACAAGGTAGATTTGTGGGATAACATTGCTTCAAATTTAAAATTGACACCATGAAAAAAATACTTTTTGTAATGATGCTATTCTCGTTCGCCCTTGGTTTTTCGCAAGAAGACGAGCAATATACCCAAATCCTGGAGAAGCAAATCGAGACCCTCCAGCTAACTGGTGAAAAGAAAGATGCCTTTATCGAGATCAGTGACAAGTACTTTGAAAAGGTCAAGGCCACCCAAGAAAGCGAAGGCTCCAGAATGTCCAAGTTCAAAGAGCTAAAAGCGATCCAGGACAGCAAAAACGAAGAAATGAAAGCACTTTTGAGCGAAGACGAATTTAAGGCTTTTAAGGAACTCCAAAAGGAAAACCGAAGCGCCCTTAAAGACCGCTACAAACAAAAGAACAAATCATAAAGAGCAACTTTTTCATTCTTTATCCCAGGCTTTCCCAGTCAACTGTTGTGGATTGGGGAAGCCTTTGTACATTTAAAAAGTGAAAATGATCCAAACCGAAAAAAGAGTCCTGTTGTTGACCTCCGTTTTGGTGGCCATTGCCCTGAACGTGCATCGGTTGTTCGTGCTCTTGCCAGGTGAGGCTAGGAACATCGGTCTTCCATGGGTATTCAATGCCTCGGAATTGGCTTATCAGACGTTGTTCCAATTCGGTTTCTGTATTTTCTTTGGCTATCTGAATTTGGCCTGGCTCAATTGGAATGGGGAGAAGGGCAACAAACACCTATTGAAGAACCTTCTTTCCAACGCTGTTTTTTTTGCCGTGCTTTTGGCATTAGGTTCGGCATCCCAAAAGTGGTTGTTCCAAAATGTGACCAACGTAAAACTCTTCCGGTTGGGGTATTTTTTTAGGTTGATCACCAGTTTGTTCCTCATTGCCATTTTGGTCAAGATCGTATTGTTGAATCGACTTCAGAAACGCAAGGAGCAGGAAAACGAACAGTTAAAATCCGCCTATTTTGATGCGGAGATCAAAAATCTTCGCGCACAGATCAATCCCCATTTCTTGTTCAATGCCTTGGGCAGTCTTTCGGCTTTGGTGAGGGAAAACCCCAGCAAGGCACAGGAATACATCAGTCATTTATCTAAAGTGTTCCGGTATTCGCTTAGCAACCATCAGGAACAATTGATCGGCCTGGACAAAGAGTTGGAACTGTTGGACTCGAACATTCAATTGTTGAAAATGAGGTTCGAAGAAGCCCTTCAGGTACATATCAATGTTCCGAGGATCCATGGCATCCGATTGCCCCACATGTCCTTGCAACCTTTGTTGGAAAATGCGGTAAAACACAATTTTGTTTCCAAGGAATTACCTTTGCAAATCGATATTTTTCAGGAAAATGGGGCCTTGCATTTTAAGAACACCCTGAATGAGGCCATGTACAAGGAACCTTCCACTGGAATTGGCCTGTTGAACTTGAACGAGCGCTACCAGATCTTAATGGGACATTCTATTGAGATTGAAAAAACAGAAAATCATTTTACCGTAAAACTTCCCTTAAACACCTGACCAAATGCCGATAAACATTGCCATAATTGAAGACGAGCCGGCCATTGCCAGAAATTTGGAATTCACCCTGAAAGAACTAGAACCGGAGATTGAGGTATTGAACAAAATGGACAGTGTAAAAAGTTCGGTAGAATGGTTACAGGAAAATATGGGTGACTGCCATTTGCTCTTTATGGACATTCGGTTGACCGATGGACTTTCGTTCGATATCTTCAAAACCATAAAGCCCTCCATACCCGTCATTTTCATTACAGCCTATGATCATTATGCCCTGGATGCTTTTAAGGCAAACGGACTGGATTACATCCTAAAACCGTTTGAAAGGGATGAAGTGGCCAATGCCCTCCAAAAATTCAGGGATACCCAAGGCCATAAACTACCTGGAAACGACAAGATCCAAGAATTGCTGAACTACCTTCAGGCCAATGGGAACAAATCCTATCGGGAGGCTTACTTGGTCCATTTTCAAAATAAGTTGATTCCCTTGCCCGTAGAAAAGATCCAATGGTTCTTTACCGAACAAGAGGTGGTCTATGCCCACACTTCGGATGGCAAAAAATACATTATCGACTCTACCTTGGATAAAATAATGGCCGAAATCTCCCCAAAACGATTTTATCGGGCAAATCGCCAATTCATTGTGCAACGCTGGGCAGTAAGGGACATAGATTTTTACTTTAACGGAAGATTGATCATCAACGTGGAACCGAAACCCCACGAAAAAATTATCGTAAGTAAAGCCAAGGCCCCAGAGTTCAAGAATTGGCTGGATGAATGATCAATCCAAGGGTTCCTGAGCCAAAGCCACCAGTTCTTTGCGTCTTGGACTCGTTTTCAAAACGGTGATCATGCGCTCAGTTTGGTCTTTGGTGAAAGTGTTCATACAACCATCATCCGTATAATCCATATAATTTTCGGTCATTTCCAATTCCGTACAGGTAATCTTATCCACCGGACACCCAAAACTGGGTTCGGCCGATAAAGGTGTATCGAGACAATAGTCATCATAGGTACAGTCCCCATCTCCCCAAATATGTCGCAACCCCAGCCAATGCCCTACTTCATGTGTGGTGGTTCTTCCCAAATCGTATGGAGCGATCAAATCGGGAAAATTGCCCTTTTCGCTGGAGCCAAAATATTTATACCCGATCACGATTCCATCGGTATCGTCCGGACCGTTATCCACATTCAACCCTGGCAGACCGGACTCATCCGGAAACTGGGCATAACCCAACAAATCCCTGCTGGCAAACCCACCAAAATTTACCGTCCAAATGTTGAAATATTTTTCAGGATCCCAAATGGTGAACGGTTTCAAACTGGTTTCAATCGGATTCCTCAAAAATCCCTTGGGCCACTCGGAACGCCCACCGTCCACCCTATCGATTCCAGGTTCTTCCATTGCTGCCCCATTGGGATCTTCGGTAGCCAAGAAAAACTCTATCAACGTATCTGTACCTTCTTCATTTTCGTTGAATCCGTTTGTCCCAATTCTTCTCCTAAAGTCCTCATTCAGCACATCGATTTGCGACTGGATTTGGGCATAGCCAATGTTCGCCCCAGTACCAACAGCTTCACCGTTATGCACCACGTGTACCACAATGGGTATTCTATAAATGTTTTGGTAGATGGTTTCTTCTCCATCAATCCCTTCCGAATCTTTTGTACAGGAAAGAACCATCAGCAGACCTAAAGTGGACAGAAATACTTTTTTCATGGTTGTTGTTTTGCGCCAAAAATATTTCCAATCCTAAAGGATTGACTATGTAAATCTTCTTGAAAAAGGGTATTCCGGGGGGCAAACCTGTAAAATTCAAGGTTGAAACAAAATGCCGATTTGTTCACTGGTCCTAAAGAAAAACTCAACGCTACTATTTTCAGGCTCACCGACTTTGCTCCTATACACCCTTTCATTTTGAACCAACTTCGCCCCAAAAAGAAATCATGGACAACAATTTTCGTGCAGGATTTGGGGGTATTGTATTCCTGTTTTTATTGGCTTTGGTGATAGTGGAGATCATTTGGAGTTGGCGCAAGGACAAAAAGGCGTACAACACCAAGGACACTTTGGCCAATCTGGCCATTTTTGCAGGGTTTCAGTTTTCGAAGATTCTTTTCTTCGGATTTCAATACACGACCATGGGCTACCTATCCCAGTTTTCATTGTTCCATCTTAAGAGCACCCCATTGGTGTTCCTGGTCAGTTTTGTGGCCGTGGACTTTCTATACTACTGGTACCACAGGTTATCGCACAAAATAAAATTGTTGTGGGCGTTCCATGTGGTGCACCATTCCAGCCTGTTCATGAACCTTACGGTATCCTATAGATTGAATTGGCTCAGTGCCCTGCTCACTCCTTTTGTGGTAGCCCCCCTCATACTAATTGGCTTGCCATTTGAGTTTATTGCGGCTTCGTTTGGGCTCAACCTGCTCTATCAGTTCTTTCTCCATACCGAAGCCGTGGGCAAGTTGGGTTTTATTGAAGGTTTACTGGCCACGCCTTCGGCACATCGGGTACACCACGGATCCAATGAGGAATATATCGACAAAAATTTCGGGGGCGTATTTATGGTATGGGACCGATGGTTCGGCACCTATCAACCGGAAACCATTAAGGCCACTTATGGAGTGACCACAGGCTTTATCAGCAACAATCCCTTTGTATTGGTCTTCAAGGGATTTGTGGATTATTTCAAAGGAAAAATGGACTACAAGGGATAACAACAGGCTCACCCCCAGAATTGGCAGGTTCGCCTTTTTTCTGTCTCCCTGACCCTAAGTACGTAAGTAGTTTAGCCAAAAAAATAACAAAAAGAAAATTCATCTTAAAACCTTTAAAAATCATGAAACATCTAATCTTACCCAAAACAACAATGAAAAGAAACAACCCTATTTTGCTTGGATTGGCTATTTTGACGCTATCCATCACTTCTTGTAGCGATGATGATGACTCCAATAACGGTACCGAAACCTCCATTACGGAAGAGGAGGCTGCCGAAGCCATTGCCATGGCAGTATCCCCAGAATCCGGAGTAATGGTGGAGCAGACCAATCAGGCCATTTACACTTTGGAAGAAGACAATTCCGCTTCCAATAAAGCCGAAGATTACGAGTGTGGTGTGGAATATGGTTCCTCTTACAACATTGCAGGGCAGTCAGGAAGCATTACCTATAGTGCCAGCTTGACTTGGAGCTGGATTGTGGAGTGTGGATCGGGGATCATTCCTTCCGCAGCGGATTTTGACCTTGCTGGAACTTCCAGCTACGATGGCCCAAGAATCTCTTCAGAGGCCAACACCAGTGCAACCATCAATATCTCCAACTTGGATGATGTACAATCCAGCTACGTAGTGAACGAAACCTTTACTGTATCTGGTTCCCAAGAGTCCAATGTGGGGAGCATCAACTCGTTCACCAGCACTATGGAGTTCACCACTACGAACCTTACCATCTTAAAGGCCAACTATAATGTGACCTCCGGAACGGTATATGCCAGCTTTGTGGGCAAAGCTTCCAACGGAAACACTTATGATTATTCCGGTACGTTGGTATTCACCGGAAACCAAACTGCAACACTGACCATGGGCAGTGGGAACACCTACGATTTGGCTTGGTAGTGTGGTTCCATAATTCTAGAAGAAAGCCCCTTAAAAAGGGGCTTTTTATATTCCTTGAGTACCGTAGAGCTATTGTTTAGCACTAAAATCGTCCTCAAAAGCGATTTCTCCTTGCGCATTTTTAAGTTGAACGGATTGAATGGAGCCAGTTCCCTCGAATATGTAGCCAAGCCCCATAATATTACCCAGATCCTCTTTAAAAAGCTCACTATAGGTTTCCTCTCCATTTAAAAAAATGGTGGCCTTTTTATCCTTCACCCGTATTTCCAGTTCGTTCCAATCATAAAGATCGATACCCAATTTGGAGAGGTTGTTATCCTTCCCCGATTTAAAAATTTCCCCCAACTTATAACTGGCACCGGTTTCGCAACCTTTGCCTACCATCCCCACGGAAAAAATATTCTCCGTAGTAACTAAAATGACATTCATCCACGGACAATTGGAATCAAGGGCTCGGTCCGATCTCAACGTCGTATGGAACGTAAAGTCATTGGAGGAAACCCCATAATCATCACTATGTGAGATTCGGGACATAAAATGGCGGGAGGTGTCCACGCCTCTTTTTTTAAGCAGGTCCATAGGCAAGTGCAACATGCTATCCGCAATAAAGGATTCCCCCTTAAAATCGATGTAGCGGTCATCAGCCTCTGTATAATATACGTGGGGCTCCCAACCGTCACTGATAATATGGACCGCTTGTGTGGCAATCACATCATCATTGGCAATCAATTTGGCCCGGTGATAACCGCTTTCATAATAAATGGAAGTGTAAACGGATTTTTTGGGGTCTACTCTTTCACGCCGAAAAGCATTCCAGGACTGTTGGATAAAAAAGCTATCAGCCTGCACATGGCTCAGATCATAGTTGAAGATAAAGGTATTCGGAACCCCTTTGGCCACCGTTTTATTGGCCGTAAATGTAACGGGACCATCAATCTTCACAGAACTGGTCCCGCTCTTTCCAAAGGAAAATGCCAAAACCACCACTAAAACCACCACCATTACCACAGCCACATAAAATGGCATTTTGCTTTTCGGTGGGTTCTTATGCTCCGTTGTGATCGGCTTTTTATGCTGAAGCTTAAAGTCTTGCCAGTTTTTGTATCCCAGCACCTGCACCAAGGCATTCAAAGTCGCCAATTGGGGTTGTGTCTTGTACCCTCCTTTCCATACCCGTTTTAATGTGGAAAGACTGATGTAGTACCCCGTATGTTCCTCAATATAAGTGGAAAGTTGTTCCAGGTCCTTTTGGGTATAACCGTGCCCGTTGCCGAAAGAAAACTTTTCCTCCAGCAATTTTTTACATAGGGCAATATGGTCATTTTCGATGTTCGCCATTTAACAAGTCAAGATATCAATAAAAGCTGAAAATGATAAGGAAATTAACTCGTGACCGACTTTTGACCGAGGATTAAACCGCTTTTGCTACCCTCAGGGATTTTTACCGGCCCTAGTTTTGGTGTTGAATCAAATCAGAAAACAAAATGAAGCAATTTTTTATGTGCCTATCATGGGCTACCATTCTAAGTCTGTCCCACACACTGGTTGGGCAATCGAAAAAGAAACTGACCGATCCCAATAGCTGGGAAGTACAGAACCGAAACGTATCCTTTGATATGGGTGCCATCCATCTGGATGATCGCCCCAGTGATGGGGTTCTATGGTTGAAGGGTTCCGATTTCCATAACGGCACCATTGAACTCGACATTAAGGGAAAGGACAAGACCGGTGCCAGTTTTGTTGGCTTGGCGTTCAATGGAAAAAACGATTCCATCTTTGATGCCGTCTATTTTAGGCCCTTCAATTTTAACGATTCCAAGAAACAGGACCATATGGTGCAATACATTGCCATGCCCCATTTGGACTGGAAAAAATTACGGGAGGAGCATCCGGGAAAATATGAGAATTCCATTACTCCCATACCAAATCCCGATGATTGGTTCCACGTTACCCTCAATATCGATTTTCCGAATGTAAAAGTGTATGTCAACCATTCCAAGACCCCATCGCTTGTTGTGGAACAGATCAATCTGAGCGGTCATGGAAAAATTGGCCTATGGGTTGGGGAAAGCAGTGAGGGTTGGTTCAAGAACATCTCCATAAAAGAGAGCAGGATGAATTCCCTCACCCATATTTTAATGGACGTGGGACATAACCCAGTGTTCTGGAACGACCCCAAATCCATGGCCATGGAAAATGAAAAAATCGGAAGGGTCTATATGATGTCCGAAGAATTGATGAAGACGGCCAACAACGTCCATGCACAGGTCGATTATGCCTACGGCGAATTAAATGACGATATTCTTGCCAACACGGACATCCTGTTCATCCACATCCCCAAGAAAAAATATACGGAAAACGAGGTAAGGGCCATCCATCGTTTTATTGATGGAGGGGGAGGGCTTTTTCTGATCATGGATAGTGATTATTGGTCTTCCCTGAATGATACCAATGTGAATGACATTATCGCTCCATACGGAATCCAATACGGGGATGCCATACCCGACAAACTGCCCGGAGGACACACCGTTAAGAGTAAGGTTACCAAAAAACCCTTAAAAATTTCCTATCACGAAGCCAGAAAAGTATTGGGCGGGACTCCTTTTTGTTTTGGGGATGAACTGGGCAAGGCCTATGCCTTTGGAGCCTATACAAAAACCATGGAAGGTGGCAAATTGGTAGTCCTAGGTGAAGCCATGGCCTCATTGTACATGACCAGTTGGCAAGGGGTAGACGATTACCAATGCCAAGACTTTATGCAAGACGTCTTCAATTGGCTCAAATAGCCGTTGCAGCTTCCATTGCTGGAATAGTTTAGAAGTTAAGCCAAGCCCTTTTTCTTCAGGGTGATCACAGAGATTTCGGGCCAGATACCAAATCGGCCGGGGTAGCCGATAAATCCAAACCCTCGGTTCACATTGATGAACTGGCCCAATTCTTTGTAAATGCCAGCCCAATATTTGTATCTCCATTTGGCAGGGCTCCATTTTACCCAACCCGGAATTTCCACACCAAATTGCATTCCGTGGGTGTGTCCACTCAAGGTGAGGTGGAAATGATAGTCGTCATCGAGTACCACATCTTCCCAATGGGAAGGATCGTGGCTCAACAATATTTTAAAGTCGTCATGGGCAATGCCCTCTTTTGCCTTTTGCAGGTCACCAGCTTTTTTGAAGCCCCCACGGCCCCAGTTTTCCACACCTAGCAACGCAATTTTTTGACCATCCTTTTCCAAATAACGGTTGGAGTTCAAGATTAGGTCAAAGCCCATATCCTTTTGCATCGCCTTGAGGTCTTCCAAGTTCTGCGCCTTGGCTTCTTCGGTATCCCAAGAGGCATAATCGCCATAATCATGGTTGCCCAAAATGGAAAATACCCCATCCTTGGCACTTAAACGGGCAAAAACCTCTTTCCAAGGTTCAAGTTCTTCCGATCGGTTGTTCACAATATCGCCAGTGAAGAAAATTACGTCACTCTTTTGTTCATTGATCAAATCTACCCCATAGGAAACCTTGTTGTAATCGTCAAAACTACCGCTGTGTA
Source organism: Allomuricauda sp. (assembly GCA_030148305.1). Classification (GTDB taxonomy): domain Bacteria; phylum Bacteroidota; class Bacteroidia; order Flavobacteriales; family Flavobacteriaceae; genus Flagellimonas. Next base: position 17,587 of record JASBTS010000036.1, read on the forward strand.
CATCGGAAATCTGGGTGATCCGATAGTTATGGAAAGCATCGGGAAGGTCATCGAACTCCAATTCGTATTTCAACACCTGATAGTTGTATTTACCGCGATACATGCCATACAACATGGCGCCGAATGGCAAGGAGGCCAGTCCAAGGGCCAACCCACTGATAAATTTTCTTCGGGAGGGAAAATGACTTGCATCCGCATTGGACATGCCTACAATTTTATTGTATCCGAATCCAACCAAGCGAACGATGTCTTCCAACAAAAGGAAAAAACCCAACACCAGGGCCATCAAAAAGAAGGCAGCAAAGATACCACCGGCCACTGCGGCAGAACCTTTAAATCCATCCCCAGGCACATAGGCAATCACCTTAACGGTCAGGAAAATGAGCGCCGCCAAAAACAACACGATATAGGTCCAGTGCAACAACGGACTTTTGAACAAGGTCCGGAATGCCTGAAACCCATACGTGGCCAATACCACATAAAGGATAGCGAGGATTACAAATCGAGACATACAATCTTTTTTGCAAAATTATGGGTAATGAACTAGAATCTAGGGCTTTTTAGTATTATTTAACGGCTTGGATAATCTTTCGGACGGTTTCCACATTTGTGGAAGCAAAGGCATCCTCCACCAAATGTTTGGAGGAATTCATGCTGATTTTTCCCTTCAACTCAATACTATTTCCAAAGGAAGTTCCTGAGCAATGGACGGCATGCAACCCTATCTTCTTGAACAATAAGGAATTGCCAGGTGCCACTCCTCCCCCGGCCATCACCGTCATACTTGTTTGCTTTTGCCAAGCTTCCAGAAGATGAAGCCCTTGTTCCGCAGAGGGGAATTGTCCTGAGGTCAAAACGGTATTCACACCTATTTCCTCCAAAACCTTCAAACTTTCCATGGGTTGGGCCACCCAATCAAAAGCGCGGTGAAACGTAAAATGCATCGGTTTGGAAAGTTCCACCAAGGCCTTGGTGCGTTCCACATCCACCGAAAAATTCTCCTTTAAAATTCCAGAAACAAAACCATCCACCCCTAGTTCCTTGCAAGCCAAGATATCGGCCTTCATCACCTCGAATTCAGTATTGGAATAGGTAAAATGCCCACTTCGTGGGCGTAGCAAAACATGTACGGGGATCGACAATCGTTTCTTGACCATACGGACCAGACCCACGGATGGGGTAATGCCCCCCACTCCAAGTTCGGAACAGAGTTCAATTCGGTCCGCCCCAGCCTCTTGGGCATTTATGGCGGATTCCAACGAATTGGCGCAAACTTCTACGAGCATATTGCTATATTTAACCACCTTAAAAATAAACATCCCCTGCATGAAACGACGCAATTTCCTTAAAAATTCCAGCCTTACCGCTGCCGGTCTGGTTTCTGCTTCAGCCGTGGCTGCCTGTAGAACCGAAAACAAACCTGAAGAAACCCCTGTTGCGGCCACCAGCCCTGTCGACGCCATAAAACCTATAGTGGTCTGTACCTGGAACTTTTTAAATGCCACGGACAAGGCCTGGCAAGTATTGAAATCGGGCGGAAGCTCCTTGGATGCCGTGGAACAGGGCGTGATGGTGGAAGAGGCTGATGAGACCAATGAGACCGTGGGCAAGGGAGGGCGTCCCGATCGGGATGGTAATGTGACCCTCGATGCCTGTATCATGGACAAGGATGGCAATTGCGGGTCTGTGGTGTACCTACAGAATATAGTGCACCCCGTTTCTGTGGCCAGAAAGGTGATGGAAGAAACCCCACACATTATTTTGGCAGGAAGAGGTGCGGAGAAATTTGCTTATGAACAAGGTTTCAAGAAAGAGGACCTGTTGACCGAAAGCACTCGAAAACAATACGAAGAGTGGCTAAAAACCTCCAAATACGAGACCACCATCAACATAGAAAACCATGACACCATCGGCATGTTGGCCATTGATACGAACGGCGACCTATCCGGGGCCTGTACCACCAGTGGCATGGCCTACAAAGTGGGCGGCCGTGTGGGCGATTCCCCTATCATCGGGGCGGGATTGTATGTGGACAACGAAGTGGGCGGCGCCACGGCCACGGGCGTAGGCGAGGAAGTCATCCGTACCGTGGGCAGTTTTTTGATCGTCGAACTGATGCGTCAGGGCAAAAGTCCACAAGAGGCCTGTGAGGAAGGGGTAAAACGCATCATGAAGAAAAACGAAGGCCGAAAGGATTTCCAGATCGGGTTTCTGGCCATCAACAAAAATGGGGAAACGGGCGGATATTGTGTGCATCCCGGATTCACCTATCGCGAGTACAGCGAAAATGGCCATGTGAACAGGGAAGTGAAGAGCTTTTATAGTTAGATGCCAGAGCGCTTCGCTTTTTAGATATAAGACATTAGAACGCTGCGCTTTTAGACACAAGAACCAAGACGTCTTGTCTCCTGATTCTTGATTTCTGAACTTGACATTTGATTCTTGTTTCTCAAATCTAATATCTATCATCTAACATCTTTAAACATCAATTCGTACTTTTAATCCCCTACCATTTTTTGCTGATTGTTTATTGCTAATTGTACATTGGTAATTGTTTATTGAACATTGATACTAGAATAACATGTCCGAACAAAAACGCCTTTTTTTACTTGATGCCTACGCTTTAATTTTCCGTGGATATTACGCCCTGATCAAAAACCCGAGGATCAATTCCAAAGGGATGGATACTTCCGCCATCATGGGGTTCATGAACTCCCTTTTGGATGTGATCAAACGCGAACAGCCCGACCATTTGGCCGTGGCCTTCGACAAAGGGGGCAGTGTGGAGCGTACCGAGCTTTTTGAGGACTACAAAGCCAATCGGGATGAAACCCCGGATGCCATCCGTATCGCCGTACCCTACATTCAACAGATTTTAAAGGCCATGAAGATTCCCGTGGTGGAACTGGCTGGGTATGAGGCGGACGACCTCATCGGCACCTTGGCCAAACAGGCCGAACAAGAGGGATACAAAGTATTCATGGTAACGCCCGACAAGGATTTTGGGCAATTGGTCAGTGAAAATATCTTCATGTACCGCCCTGCTAGGATGGGCAACGGTATCGAGATTTGGGGCATCCCCGAAGTGCAAAAACGATTTGGTGTGCAACGACCCGAACAGGTCATCGATTACTTGGGAATGATGGGTGATGCGAGTGATAACATTCCCGGTCTACCAGGTGTGGGTGACAAGACCGCCAAAAAGTTCTTGGAGGATTTTGGTTCCTTGGAAGGGCTGTTGAGCAATACCGACAAGCTTTCAGGGAAAATGAAGGAAAAAATAGAGGAAAATGCCGAGTTGGGCAGGCTGTCCCGAAAATTGGCCGAGATCAAAACGGATTGCGATGTGCAATTCCATGCCGAGGATTACGAAATGTGTCCGCCCGATGCCGAAGAAGTGCAAAAAATATTTGAAGAACTCGAATTCCGACGCTTGAAGGAGCAGTTCCTCAAATTGTTTTCTGGGGAAGTGGAACTCGGAGCCCCAGTGACGAGCACCGAAACGGCCAAACAAGAAGCCAAGGTAGCGGGCAGCGGGCAGTTTACTCTTTTTGGTGGCGACCCAGCCGAGGCCGCAGCAACAATCAAGGATGTGAACAGCCGAAAGACCATTGCCGATGTGCCCCACTTCTATCAATCCGTGCAAGGCGGAATGGCCATGGAACTCTTTTTACAAAACCTGATGAAGCAATCTTCCGTTTGTTTTGATACGGAAACCACTTCCATCAATCCGTTGGAAGCAGAATTGGTGGGCATTGCCTTCAGTTGGGCAGCTGGCAAAGGGTTTTACGTGCCTTTTCCCGAAGGGAAAAACGATGCCATGCCCTTGATTGAAAAGTTGCGACCTTTCTTCGAATCGGAAACCATCGAGAAAATTGGCCAGAACCTGAAATACGACATCAAGGTGATGCAGAACTACGGCGTGGAAGTGAAGGGCAAGCTGTTCGATACCATGTTGGCCCATTACCTCATCAACCCCGACATGCGCCACAACATGGACGTGCTTTCGGAAACCTATCTCAACTACACCCCAATCTCCATCACGGAACTCATCGGTAAAAAGGGCAAGAACCAATTGAATATGCGCCAGGTGCCGTTGGACAAACAGACCGAATATGCGGTGGAAGATGCCGATGTCACTTTTCAATTGGCACAACATTTTGGCCCTGAATTGAAAGAAACCGAAACTGATACATTGTTTATGGATATTGAAGTGCCCTTGCTCCGAGTGTTGGCGGATATGGAACGGGAAGGCATCAACCTAGATGAAGATTATCTGAAAGACCTTTCCAAACAGTTGGATACCGACATTCAGAACTTGGAGAAGAAGATTTACGAACAGGCCGGTGAGGAATTCAACATTGCATCCCCAAAACAGTTGGGCGATATCCTATTTGAAAAATTAAAGTTGGTGGACAAGCCCAAAAAGACAAAAACGGGCCAATATTCCACCGCAGAGGATGTGCTTTCCTACTTAGCCAAGGACCACGAGATCATTCAAAATGTGTTGGACTACCGCGGACTCAGCAAATTAAAGAGTACTTATGTGGATGCCCTTCCGAACGAGGTGCAAAAACACAGCGGCCGGGTGCACACGGATTATATGCAAACGGTGGCCGCTACGGGCCGTTTGAGCAGTAACAACCCGAATTTACAGAACATCCCCATCCGCACGGAGCGGGGAAGACAGGTGCGCAAGGCCTTTATCCCACGGGATGAAAACTACCTGTTGCTTTCTGCGGAGTACTCCCAGATAGAACTGCGCATTATTGCAGCTTTGAGCGAGGAGGATACCATGATTTCCGCCTTTAAAAATGGGGAGGACATCCACGCGTCCACGGCATCAAAAGTATTCAATGTGCCGATTGACCAAGTGACCCGCGAACAGCGTAGCAATGCCAAAACGGTGAACTTCGGGATTATTTACGGGGTATCTGCCTTTGGGTTGAGCAACCAAACGGATTTGA
>JASBTS010000044.1 GCA_030148305.1 Allomuricauda sp.
GGTTCAGGCCCAACAAGCCCATTAAAACAACTAACAGCCGTTTTTTCATTGGTTAAGATTTAGGTGGTCGGGGTTTACCGATTTCTATTCAATAACGGTAATACGATGAAGGATATTGTGCCGAAGATGACCACCATCAAGGTTTGCGCGATCCACATGATCCAACCGAATGCATCGCCCGAAACGGAAGAGATTCCATAAATGCCCAATGCCGCACTTACCGCAATGGGATACAGGCCAATACCCCCATTTGTGGTAGACATGGCGAAGGCTCCAAAAACGAACCCTACCAAGAGTTCACTCAAGGAAAGCGGGATGGTTTCTTCTACAGTGTGTTTAATGACCCAGAACATACCAAAATAAGCGACCCAAATGAAAAGGGTATGAAAAATGAAGGGCCATTTTTTCTTCATTTTGAAGACGCTGAGTACACCATCCAGCAAGCCGTTCAAGAAAGATTTCAATTTGTTGGCCAATGGTGATTTGGACCTTCTGATGATATATGTCCCCATAAAAAGTCCAACGATTCCTACAATCAAAATGCCCGCGGCACCGATCAAGTTTACCCCTTTTTCTTCCAAAAAGGAAAGGATGATATCCGTTTGTAATATCAAGGTAACCAGAATGACCATCAATAACATCAATAGGTCGATGACCCTTTCGGTAACGATGGTACCAAAACCTTTTTCAAAGGGTACATCCTCATAGGTGGTCAATGCCGTGGCCCTTAAAAATTCTCCTGATCTGGGAATACCCAAATTGGCAAAGTAGGAGATCAATACAATGAATATGTTATTGATAATCTTAGGTTTGTAACCCATCGGTTCCAAAAGATAGTTCCAGCGGATGGCCCTGGACACATGGCTCAAAATCCCAATAATTACAGAAATGCTTACCCAAAAAGGACTGGCATTGGAGATATAATGTAAAATTTCCTTGCGTTCTTCGGGTGTGGTTGAATTATAGGAATACCATACCAAAAAAAGCCCAAAAGCGATTGGGATAAAAATCTTCAGGAATTTTTTCAGGGATTGGCCCAAGACTAGTTCAATAAATTGGTGGCTTCGTTCGGGAAGACCAATGCCGGATTGAAGACTTTCGCCTCTTCGATGTCCATCCAAGCATATGTGATCAGGATCAACACGTCGCCAACGGCCACTTTTCTGGCGGCGGCACCGTTAAGGGTAAGTTCCCCAGAGCCCCTTGGCCCGGGAATGGCATAGGTTTCCAATCGTTCACCGTTATTGTTGTTCACAATCTGTACCTTTTCGCCCCTAATAATGTTAGCGGCATCCATCAGGTCTTCGTCAATGGTGATGCTTCCAATATAATTAAGGTCCGCGCCGGTTACCTTTACCCTGTGAATTTTAGATTTTACAACTTCTACTTGCATGGTGCAAAATTATCAATTCAATCTTAGATTATCAATTAAGCGAACTCCGTCTGCATAAACGGCAATGAACGCCCTGTATTTTTGGTTGTCCTGTTTTTTTAACATGGGGGTCAAGGTGGCCTCGTCGGTTATCTCGAAATACTCCAGCTCGAACACAGGATTTTTATCAAATTCGGATTTTACCCAATCCGCGATGGTTGTTGCATTTTCCGTGCCAAATTTTGATTTGGCAGCCTGGAGGGTCTCATGGATGAACCCCGCCTGTTCCCTAGTCGTTTTGGACAGCCTTTCATTACGGGAACTCCTGGCCAGTCCGTGAGGTTCTCTTTCAATGGGACAACCTATTATAGTATAGGGTAATTTTTTGATTTCGGCCATTTTTTTGATGATCTGCAACTGTTGAAAATCCTTTTCACCAAAATAGGCCTTGTTCGGGGCCACGGTTCTGAGTAAAAGTTCTACAATGGTACCCACTCCATCAAAATGTCCTGTTCTGAATTCCCCTTCCATGACCTTGTCCAGTCCATCGAATTCATAGGATTCCGATTTTACATGATTGCCGTAGATTTCATCCACGGTTGGGGCAAAGACCACTATTTTTTTGGAGACGGTTTTTAAAAGATCCAGATCCCTTTCCAAACTTCGGGGATATTTTTCCAGGTCATCTTTTTTATCAAATTGGGTGGGGTTCACAAAAATGCTCACCACTACCAGATCATTTTCTAAAAGCGCTTTTTTGACCAAGGAGAGATGCCCCGTGTGCAAAGCCCCCATGGTGGGTACAAGGCCTATGGTACGGTTTTTTTTTCGTTCCCCTTCCAGGTACGAAACAAGCTCCATTTTACGGTCAAATAAATGCATTTCAAGCTTTAAAGGCGGGCAAAAATACTATAAATACTGGTAATCAGCATAATTTTTGTACTTTTGCGGCTACGTTTTTCAGATAAACAAAAGAAAGTGTTTATGAATGGTAAAAAGGTATTGTTTGTATCTTCTGAATTAGTCCCATACCTCCCAGAGAATCCAGTTTCCTTAATGTCGTACGAGGCGCCTCGAATGGTGAACAGCAGTGGGGGTCAAATACGGATTTTCATGCCAAGGTACGGTAATATCAATGAAAGAAGGCATCAATTACATGAGGTAATACGTTTATCGGGGATGAACTTGGTGATCAATGACATGGATATGCCGTTGATCATTAAGGTGGCTTCCATTCCAAGGGAACGGATCCAGGTTTACTTTATCGACAATGATGAATATTTTAAGCGCAAGTCCACTTTTAGGGATTCCGAAGGAAATCTTTACCCAGATAATGATGAGCGCGCCATTTTCTTTGCCAAAGGTGTGGTAGAGACTGTGAAGAAATTGAACTGGTCGCCAGACATTATCCACGTACACGGTTGGATGGCCTCCTTGTTGCCCCTTTACCTTAGAAAGTATTATGCGGATGAACCCTTGTTTGCCGACAGCAGGATTGTAACCTCTGTATACGGCAAAGGTTTTGAAGGTAATCTGGATATGGAAATGATCAACAAAATTGCCTTTGATGGCATTGATAAAGAAGAAATCTCAGCACTGGTGCAGCCTGACTATAATAATTTGTTAAAGGTTGCCGTAGATCATTCCGATGCGGTTATTTTAGCCTCGGATCAGTTGGAGGGAGATTTGAAAGAGTACATAGAAAAGCTTTCCAAACCTGTTCTGCCCTACGTTTCACTCCAAGAAGCGGAAGAGGCATATACTAATTTCTATAAAACAGAGGTTTTAAAATAAATTGCATGGGATTTTCCAAAATCTTTAAAGTTTCGGCAGTGTTCGGAACTTTGTTTCTTCTGATTGCTTCTTGTGATGATGAGTTGGACACCATAGGTGAAGGAGTGGTTTCTGGCGACCCATTTACCACAGGAAAAGTGGAATTTGACGTTTTTGCCTTTAACAAAGGAATCACTGCGGTCCAGACCAATAAATTGCCTTTGTACCAATTGGGAACATTCAATGACCCTATTTATGGTAAGCGTAAGGCCAGTATTATATCACAAGTAAACTTACCCAATGTTTCGCCAACTTTTGGTGATATTTCCCAAGCATCAGAAGACAAGGCGGACTCGGATGACAGTGCATCTACTGTGGTGGAAAACGAAACCGTAAAGGAGGTTTACCTATACATTCCGTTTCAATTGCCCCCTTCGGCAGATAGTGATGGAGATGGGGTTGATGACGAATTTGAAAGTGGTGACGATGTTGATGATCCCAATTCGGACTGGGATGGTGACGGGGTTACCGATAATCAGGAAAGGGTAATCGGTTCCAATCCTTTTGATCCAGATGATGATGGTACCCAAGATGGCTTTGTGGCAAATAACTATGCCCAACGTTTTGATTTGGACAGCATCTACGGGGATAGAAACCAATCCTTTAATTTAATTGTTGCCCGATCTAATTACTTCCTAAGAGATCTAGATCCAAATTCAGGTTTTGAGGAAGCGCAAGAATATTACTCCAATCAAGATTTTTCGGCATTTATAGGGGAGACCCTTTTTGATGGTGAAGTGACCATTACTAATGAAGAATATCTTTTTTATAAGGAAGACGACCCGGAAACCGAGGATGTTGACGAGTCTACACAAGTGGATACCAAATTGAACCCTGGGATTCGTGTGCCTTTGAACCCAGATTTTTTTCAACAGAACATTTTGGATAAAGAAGGCCAGTCAGAGTTGTTGAGCCATTCCAATTTCAGAAACTTTTTTAGGGGAATCTATCTTTCCGGAACTGATATGGATGAGTTGATGTTCCTTCTGGATCTTACTGAAGCCAACATCACCATAACGTACGAATATCAAGATTATGACACTTCGGAAGAAACCATAGTTACCGGCGAAAAGGATTTTGTGTTGAACCTAATGACAGCTAGCAGTACAACAGGTGTTTCAGGTAATGCTGTAAATGTTTTTGAGAATGAAATGCTCCCGACCAGCGTTGTTGACGCATTGGATAATGACACAAATGCTTCCAGAATTTATGTAAAGGGAGGAGTTACCCTGGCAGAAATTCGCTTATTTGATGAAGCTGAAAATGGCGGTTCGGATATCATCAACCAGATCAAATCCAATAAATGGGTCATCAATGAAGCCAACCTGGTGTTTTATGTGGATAGGGAGACCCTAGATTTGGCAGGTGGGGTTGTGGAACCGCCCAGGTTATATCTATACAACGGGGAAACGAGTATGCCTTTGTATGATGTGACAAACGAAACAAGTACAACGGCCACTACAAACAATCCATTGAGATTGTACCCAAGTCATGGTGGAATTATCGAAAAGGAAAACGGTTTGGGTATAAAATATACCCTTAGGATTACGGAGCACATCAATAATATAATCGTTAGGGATTCTGCAAATGCCAAACTTGCGTTGACGATGACCTCCAATATTGCTTTTCCAAATGTTCAAGAAGCCGTGGATAGTGGTATGCAGGGAGTGTATTATCCGGTAATGTCCACCGTTAGCCCATTAGGAACCGTGCTATATGGTAGCAATGTGGAGGCTGGGGAAGAGGCCAAAAAGTTAAAATTGGAAATATTTTACACCGAAGCCAACTAAATACGCCTCATAGATTATATATGAACTTTCATCGTTTTAAACGACCAGATTTATAATTTCTCACGTATACCTTATAAATTTGGGGCATCATTATCCCCCAATAATGGCGCTTAACTAAAAAAAAACTTATGTGTGGAATTGTAGGATATATAGGTCATCGGGAAGCATATCCCATTATCATTAAAGGGCTTCAAAGGTTGGAATACCGCGGATATGACAGTGCTGGTATTGCATTGTTCGATGGTGAGAAGACCCTACTTGCTAAAACAAAGGGAAAGGTAGAGGATTTGAAGAACAAAGCTGAAAGTTCCATCCCTACTTCTGGTAAATTGGGAATAGGCCATACAAGATGGGCTACCCATGGGGTTCCTAATGACGTAAACTCCCACCCCCATTATTCCAATTCGGGGGATTTGATGATCATCCATAATGGAATCATTGAAAACTACGATGCGATCAAACAGGCCCTGATAAAACGCGGGTACATTTTTGAATCCGATACCGATACGGAAGTATTGGTGAATCTTATTGAGGAAGTAAAGAACAAAGAAGGGGTTAAATTAGGAAAGGCTGTCCAAATTGCACTTAATCAGGTAGTTGGAGCCTATGCCATTGCTGTTTTTGACCGAACCAAACCCGATGAGATTGTGGTGGCCAAATTGGGAAGTCCTTTGGCTATTGGTATTGGGGAGAACGAATATTTTATTGCTTCAGATGCTTCACCGTTCATTGAATATACCAATAATGCCGTATATCTCGAAGATGAGGAAATGGCCATTGTACGCATCGGGAAAGAAATCAAATTACGCAAGATAAAGGATGATGCCATAGCCTATCCGAACATCTTGGAACTTCAATTGAACCTTGAAGAAATTGAAAAGGGCGGTTACGACCATTTCATGCTCAAGGAAATCTACGAGCAACCGAGAGCTATTCTAGATACCTATCGCGGTCGACTTTTGGCCAATAAAGGGATTATTAAAATGGCGGGAATCGACCAGAATCTGGAAAAGTTCCTGAATGCCAACCGCATCATCATTGTTGCTTGCGGTACCTCATGGCACGCTGGTTTGGTGGCCGAATACATTTTTGAGGATTTGGCGCGTATTCCTGTTGAGGTAGAATATGCTTCCGAATTCCGATATAGAAACCCGGTCATTACAGATAAGGATGTTCTTATTGCCATTTCCCAATCCGGAGAAACGGCAGACACCTTGGCAGCCATAAAATTGGCTAAGGAAAAAGGGGCTTTCGTATTTGGGGTGTGTAACGTGGTGGGTTCTTCCATTGCAAGGGAAACCCATGCAGGAGCCTATACCCATGCTGGTCCGGAGATAGGGGTGGCATCTACCAAAGCCTTCACTACACAAATTACCGTCCTTACCCTTATTGCCCTTAAACTGGCGCATGAAAAAGGAACCTTGTCACAATCCAAATACCATGAATTTTTGGCGGAACTGGAAGGGATTCCAAATAAGGTAGAAAAAACATTATTGTCCAATCCCGTGGTGGAAGAGATATCCAATATTTATAAAGATTCCACCAACTGTTTGTATTTAGGAAGGGGATATAATTTCCCTGTTGCGTTGGAAGGTGCGTTAAAGTTGAAGGAGATAAGCTATATCCATGCGGAAGGGTATCCTGCTGCGGAAATGAAGCACGGACCTATTGCCTTGATAGATGAGCAAATGCCCGTAATCGTTATTGCAACCAAAAAGGGGCATTACGAAAAAGTGGTGAGCAATATTCAGGAAATTAAATCCAGAAAAGGAAAGATCATTGCCATTGTTACCGAAGGCGACCAATCAGTCAAGGAGTTGGCGGACCATGTTATTGAGGTTCCGGAAACCTCCGAAAGCCTTTCTCCGTTGTTGACGACGATACCTTTACAATTGCTTTCATATCACATTGCAGTTATGAGAGGATGCAACGTGGATCAACCTAGGAACTTGGCAAAATCAGTTACTGTAGAGTAACCAAAAAATATCAAGATATTGAATTTAAAAGCGCCCAAACGGGCGCTTTTTTGTTGATTATGTATATTATCCTATGGATTTTTACCGAAAAAGTATTATGCACGCATAATTTTTTCATATTTGTATAATCGAAATGGAAAATAATGTATCTTCCACTTCCATAACTTGACATGTATATAAAAACTAAATTAACTCTAATTCATAACCAATGAAAAGACTGATGTCAATTTCCCTGATGCTGTTGGGTATCGTCTCCTATGCACAGACTACCGTACAGGGGAAAGTAGTTGATGAAAATAATGAACCGGTTCCTGGGGCCAACGTGGTTTTGGTTGGCAAATCAGAGGGAACCACAACCGATTTTGATGGTAATTTTACATTCAATACTTCTGAAAGACCACCTTTCCAACTTAGGTTTACTAGTATTGGATTTTCCGATTTTGTGACCAGTGTCACTTCCAATAACCAAACCCTTTCCATTGTCTTAAAAGAAACATCAACCTTATTGGATGAGATTGTTATTTCTGCCTCTAGGACCCCGGAGCGTATCTTTGAATCGCCGGTTTCTGTGGAACGTTTCGGACTTAAGGAAATAAAGAATACCTCTTCCGAATCTTTCTATGGCGGACTTCAAAACTTGAAGGGAGTGGACATCAATACAAACAGTTTAACGTTCCAGTCCATCAACACTAGGGGTTTTGCCACCTTTGCCAATAACAGGTTCTTGCAGTTGGTAGATGGTATGGACAACACCGCCCCTGGTCTGAACTTTGTTTTAGGTAACCTTGTAGGGATGTCCGAATTGGATGTGCAAAGCGTTGAAATCCTGCCAGGTGCTTCTTCTGCCTTGTACGGTGCGGGTGCCTTTAATGGTATCTTGTTCATGAACAGTAAAAATCCTTTTGATTTTCAAGGAATTAGCGCTTACTTCAAAGGAGGGGTGACCGTTCAGGATGCAGCAGGGAATAATTTTTATAAAGACTTTGGTGTACGTGCTGCCCATGCCTTTAGTGATAGGGTAGCCGTTAAGGCCAACCTTTCCGTATTGACCGGTGAGGACTGGCATGCCAACAGCAGAGTGGATTTGAACAATCCTGGAGCAGATCGTTCCAATCCGGCATATGATGGATTGAACGTTTATGGCGATGAGGTAGCTACCACTTTGAATTTTGATGCCGCAGCTGGATTACCTTCAGGAACTGTTGGTTCTGCGCGTATATCAAGAACAGGATATGATGAAGCTGATTTGGCGGATTATGGGGCAGAAAGTGTGAAAGCCGATTTTGCTTTGCATTTGCGCCCATTCGCTGACGATTTTGAAATTATTTTCAACAGCAGGATTGGTCGTGGTACCACAATCTATCAAGGTGCCAACCGATATGCGGTAAGCGGATTTACCATGCAACAGCACAAACTTGAGATCAAGAATAAAAACTTCTTTTTAAGGGGGTACATTGTTTCTGAAAATTCTGGGGATGCTTACGATACCCGTTTCGCCGCCATCAATGTGAACCGTACTTGGAAATCCGATGTACAATGGTTCACCGATTATGCTTCCACTTATATTCCTGCCTATTTAGGGGGGATTCAACAGGCAGGCCTTACCCCGGAACAATCCTCTACCCAAGCACACATAGCAGCTAGGCAAGCTGCTGATACAGGGCGATTGATTCCAGGTACTCCAGGCTTTGAAAGTGCCTTCAATAAAGTAACCAATGATGGAAACTTGACCACAGGGGCCAAGTTTATCGATAAGACCAAATTCAGACATATCAACGGTAATTATAACTTTGCCCATTTAATAGATAATTGGGCCGATCTTCAGGTTGGAGGATCTTTCCGTGAGTATGTGTTGAATTCCAATGGAACCATCTTTACTGATATTGATGGACCTATTTCCTACAATGAGTATGGTGCCTACATCCAACTTCAGAAGAAGTTTATGGATGAACGATTGAAGTTTACCGGTTCAGCCCGTTACGATAAAAATGAGTTCTTTGACGGCTTTGTTTCCCCAAGGGTGTCATTGGCATATACAGCTGGTGAACAAAGAAACCATAACCTAAGGGTTTCCGTTCAACAAGGTTTCAGGAACCCTACAACCCAAGATTTGTTCATTGGCTTGGATGCCGGTTCTGCTGTTTTGGTAGGTTCTGCGCCTTCCAACTTGGATAGGGATGTTAGGACTTACAATTTAAGCCAAAGTGGTCAAACCTTGACAGGCCAATCCTCAGTGCAGGTTGTAGGCCGTGCCGCTTATGAAAATGCCTATTCCATTGGTTCTGTTTTGGCCGGTGCGCCAACCGCAGTGGAAACTCCTTTGGTAAAACCAGAAGAAATCACTGCTTACGAAGTAGGTTACCGTTCCCAATTGGGCAAGTTCACCATTGATTTAAGTGGATATTACAACAGCTATTCCAGCTTTTTGGCCAATACTGCCGTAGCAGTTCCATTTTATGGTGAAGCAGGTGACGGGGGACTTTCCTTGTTGGCCCTTCAAAATGGAGATTACAAAGTGTACCAAACGTACACCAACTCCGATGTGGATATCAACTCATTTGGTGGAACTATTGGTGTGGATACCAAGTTGGGCGGATTTGATCTTGGTGTAAACTATACCTATGCTGAATTGGACATTGACAGGGGATTGTACCCTGATCTAAGAACCAACTTCAACACTCCAAAACACAAAGTAAAAGCACACTTTGGCCATACCGAACTGTTCAAGAATTTTGGTTTCAATGTAAACTACAGATGGAGCGACAGCTACTATTGGGAAGCTTCATTTGCAGATGGAGACATTCCTGCCTTTACGGTTTTGGATGCACAGATCAACTACGGAGTACCTTCTTTAAAATCTGTTTTCAAGGTTGGGGGCTCCAATATCTTGGGTGATGAATACTACACTGCCATCGGTACTGGTTTCATAGGATCCATTTATTATGTATCCTGGACCATAAACCCTTAATTGGCAGTAAAAAAAGATAATAAAAGGCACTGAGAAAATCAGTGCCTTTTTTCTTTTAAAAAAAGCGAAAATCAGTTTCTGAATAAAAATGTAAAAGCATATCTTTGCAGCCGGAAAAAAAACGGTTTTTTTCCTCGTATTCAATTAAAAATAAACA
>JASBTS010000048.1 GCA_030148305.1 Allomuricauda sp.
ATTTCTTCCTTGGTATACCCGTTTTCCAAAAACACATCGCAATGGGGCAATGCATTACGGTTGATGGGGTGGGGATAAGCCATTTCCCCCTCGATTCCTGCAGCTTCGTTCTCCATTTGTTCAACTGCCTTTACCCCGGTACCGGAAACGGACTGGTAGGTAGAAACAACCACTCGCTTCATTTGATATTTTTTGTGCAAAGGATCCAAAGCAAGTACCATTTGGATGGTGGAGCAGTTGGGGTTGGCTATAATTTTATCCTCGGCCGTCAGTTCGTTTGCGTTGATTTCGGGAACCACCAATTTTTTGGTTGGGTCCATCCTCCATGCTGATGAATTGTCAATTACCGTGGTACCGACTTCGGCAAATTTTGGTGCCCACTCCAAAGAAGTGTCACCACCTGCGGAAAAAATCGCGATATCAGGTTGTGCGGCAACAGCATCAGCCAATCCAATTACGGTGTATTCTTCATTTTTATAGGATAGTTTTTTACCTACGGAACGTTCTGAGGCAACCAACAACAATTCGGTGATGGGGAAGTTGCGTTCTTCCAATACTTTCAACATGACTTCGCCTACCATTCCGGTGGCTCCAACAACTGCTACTTTCATTGTTTTTTAATTTCTTGGTGCAAAGGTAGTCCAGTCAGCGAGTTAAACAAGATTTTTCACAATGAATAATCAAAAAATAACAAAATGTTATAAATAAAACAACCATCAACATGTCTGCGAAACACATTGATGGTTTTAAATGATTATTGTGGTATAGCGGTCGTACCGATTCTATCGATACGTTCGATTCTTATTTCTTCAACAAGTCGCGAATCTCTGCCAACAATTCCTCTTGGGTCGGACCCTTTGGGGCTTCTGGGGCAGGTTCTTCTTTTTTCTTCATCTTGTTCACTCCCTTAACGATCATGAACATCACAAAGGCCACGATCAAGAAGTCGATCACGTTGGTAAGGAACGATCCGTAGAGCACGGCAATTTCACCTACCGTTTCCCCTGCATCGTTAACAGTGCCAGGAGTGATTACATACTTCAAGTCGTTGAAATCTGATTTGAACAACAAGCCAATCAACGGCGAAACAATTCCACCGGTAAAAGAGGAAACCACTTTGTTAAAAGCGGCACCCATAACGAAACCTACGGCGATATCCACCAGGTTTCCTTTCATTGCAAAGTCCTTAAACTCTTTTAAAAATCCCATTTTATAGTCAAGTATTGGTTAATCATAACCAAATTAAGGAAAAAAGTGATTTGTGCTATAAAAATTGGGTAAAATCAACGGTCTAAAACAAGGCGTTTCACCCGTTGGGAAATGGCTGTTAAAATTTCATAGGAAATGGTCTGGGCCGATGCAGCAAACTGTTCCGCCGAACTTTCTGGACCAAAAACAATGACCTCGTCCCCTTCGGCACAGTCAATATCCGTAACATCAACCATAATCATGTCCATACAGACATTCCCGATGAGGGGTGCTTTTTTACCGTGGATTAAAACGGAAGCCTTTCCCTTGCCATATTGTCTATTTATACCATCTGCGTGCCCAATGGGAAGGGTAGCTGTTTTTCGGGGAGCATCGGATTTATAGGCCCGGTTATACCCTACCGATTCGTTGGCCGGAATCTCATGTATCTGTGAAATGATGGTCTTCAGGGTGGCAATGGGTTTCAATTTGGCATCCACAGCAGCTTCGTTACCATATCCATACAGACCGATACCGCTGCGGACCATTTCAAATTGGGCCTCAGGATAATTGATGATTCCAGAAGTGTTCAACATATGGCGCATAGGAGATGAGCCTAACTTTTGGGAAAGTTCATCACTCAATGCCAAAAAGGAATTGATCTGGTCGGTACTGAAAGCTTTTTCATTTGGATCTTCGGATGCGGCCAAATGTGAAAAAGTGGACACCACTTTCAACGTTTTGTTGTCCTTCAATTGGGAGACCAACATATCGATATCCGCTTTTTTGAATCCCAAACGATTCAGCCCTGTATTGAACTTGGTATGGACGGGATAATTTTCTTGGTTTTTGGCCTTGGTAGCAGCTATAAATTGTTCCAGGATTTTGTGAGAATAGATGTTCGGTTCCAGACAACGGTCTATCATCTCTTCAAAATTGGCCGCCAACGGATGGAGCACTAAAATGGGAGTTTTGATGCCAGCATCGCGCAGCAAAGAGCCTTCCCCAACATAGGCCACGGCAAAATAATCCACACCCAAGCTTTCCAACTTTTTGGCAATGGCCACCATGTCGCTGCCATAGGCAAATGCCTTTACCACGGCCATAAATTTGGTGGTTGGGGCTATTTTGGAGCGTAAATAACGGTAATTGTGTTCCAGGGCGGAAAGGTCCAGCACCAAAGTGGTTTCGCCAACCTTATCCATTTGAGCCATCTTTTTTGGGATCCACTTCTTCAGAATCCACATCCATCTGACTGATTTTTTCCCTTAACATGGCCTTATAAAAAGCGGCACGGCTCAAAGGTTCGTATTCTTCGGTTTCGCCCAAAAGGACCAACTTGTCGTTTCGGGATTTTCTAAAACTGTAATTGGCCAAGTTTCCGGTACGCGTACAAACGGCATGTACCTTGGTCACATATTCAGCAGTGGCCATAAGGGCCGGCATGGGTCCAAAAGGGTTACCCTTAAAGTCCATGTCCAATCCGGCAACCACTACGCGAACGCCGCGGTTTGCCAAATCGTTACAAACGGTAACTATCTCATCATCAAAGAATTGAGCTTCATCAATGCCCACTACATCACAATCATCTGCCAAAAGGCGAATGTTGGCAGCCGCAGGAACCGGGGTAGAACGGATTTCATTGGCATCGTGTGATACCACCATTTCTTCATGGTAACGAGTATCCACAATGGGCTTGAAAATCTCCACTTTCTGTTTGGCAAATTGTGCCCGCTTCAACCGTCGGATCAACTCTTCCGTCTTTCCAGAAAACATGGAGCCGCAGATTACCTCTATCCATCCAAACTGTTCTTTAGGGTTGACCGTGTTTTCGAGAAACATACTGTATTTTTGAAAGAAATTGTGTGTTTTCCCGTTATATTGGGACAAGCACAAAGCTAGTAAAAAAATGTACCGCTCTCTTTCAATTGAATTTTAACCTTTTGTTCATAGGGGGATTGGCAAAATGATTTTATTTTTATAGGAAACAAATTAGCTATGATCAGGAAATTGCGGGAAGAATTGATAAAACTATCTACTGAGATCATCACGGCAAGGGAAGATACCGACCTTACCCAACTATATGAAAAGTCCAAGGAGATTTATGAAAAGTTGGCCGTTCTCAAATTCATTGACGAAAAATTGGCCGATGTACAGGTCGATGTTTCCAAAAACGTGATCGCCACCCGGTTCGAGAAAATGGCGAATGCCGTATTGAGCGGAAACATTGCCGTACCGGAGAGCAATCCACATGAAGAGGACATTATTACCCCTGGAATGGATACCATCCGCGATATGGTTTCGGAAATGCCTTCTGAAACCGCTTTGGAGCAAGTTTTTGCCGAGTTCGTGGCCAAGCCTGAATTTATCAAAAATGATAGGGAATTGGTTACGCCGACCAGTACTTCAACTTCCAATGTCCAAAAATCCTTGAACGACAAATTGGGCAAAGATCTTCAGGTTGGGTTGAACGATAGGCTCGCTTTTGTGAAGCACCTGTTCAATAATAACATGGAAGATTATACCCGAGTGTTGTCGCAACTCAATACCATCGATACCGAGGAGCGTTCCATCTCCTTCATCAACAACATGGTAAAACCCGAATACAACAATTGGGAGGGCAAGGAAGAATATGAGGCCCGGTTCCTTTCATTGATCGAAAGAAGGTTCGCCTAAATTCCATTTTTCCGATTTCATTTTAACAAGAAGCTAGTACCTTTGGTGTATGGGAAAATTGTATCTGGTTCCAACGCCTATAGGAAATCTTGAAGATATGACCCTTCGGGCCATCAAGGTACTGAAAGAAGTGGACGTGGTATTGGCCGAAGATACCCGTACCAGTGGCAAGTTGCTCAAGCATTTCGATATCGCAACTCCTCTGCAAAGCCATCACATGCACAATGAGCACAAACAGGTGGAAGCCTTGGTGCAAAAACTTAAAGGAGGTGTTACCTATGCTTTGATCTCCGATGCGGGAACCCCCGCCATTTCCGACCCCGGATTTTTATTGACCCGTGCCTGTGTGGAAAACGAGATTGAAGTGGAATGTTTGCCCGGAGCCACGGCCTTTGTACCCGCTTTGGTAAACAGTGGGCTCCCGAACGACCGATTCATTTTTGAGGGGTTTTTACCCATAAAAAAAGGACGCCAGACCCGTTTGCAGCAATTGGCAGAAGAATCCCGAACCATGGTGTTTTACGAATCGCCCCACAAACTCCTCAAAACCCTGGCCCAATTTGTGGAATATTTTGGGAGTGACAGACCTGCTTCGGTCTCTAGGGAACTCACCAAACTGTATGAAGAAACCGTTAGGGGCACATTGGCAGAGGTCCTTCAACACTTTACTGAAAAACCTCCCAAAGGAGAATTTGTGGTAGTGGTCGGCGGCAAGAAATAAAGAGTATATTTATTTCTAAATACCAACCCTATGAAAACCAAGCTGTTTACCTGTTTCTTGCTGATTTGTGCTTCGCTTTTCGCTCAAAACAAATACCCGATTGTAGACCAGATCAATCTTACCGATTATAAGGCTGGCACCGTAAACAAAATCTGGCTTCAATTGGGTGATGATGGGTTTTCCAATCCGATCCTGATACCCGTGATCATTGCGAAAGGCTCAGAAGAAGGTAAAGTTTTGGGATTGACGGCATCCATACACGGTAATGAATTGAACGGGATTCCCATCATCCAAAACGTCATGGCTTCCCTAGATGTTTCCAAAATGAAAGGCACCGTGGTGGCCATTCCAGGGCTAAATCCCTTGGCCATTGCCAACAATCAACGGGAATTTATTGACCAACAGGATCTAAACCGTTTGTTCCCTGGGAAAAAGAACGGCAACCGATCCCAGCAAATGGCCTATCAGATTGCCCAAAAGATCATTCCCTTGTTCAACTATCATGTGGACTTGCATACCGCCAGTTTCGGACGGGTAAACAGTTTGTACGGACGTGGAGACATGAAGGACGATACACTGTCGACCATACTCAGAATACTGGATCCAGACATTATTGTTTCCAACAAGGGCGTCGCCAGTTTTGGGGAAGCCAGCGGGTTGACAATGCGTGCGTATGCCATTTCCAAAGGCGTAAAGAGCATCACTTTGGAATACGGAAATCCGCAGGTATACCAACAAGAGATGATCGAGCGCGGTACCAAGGGGGTGGCCGATCTTTTAAAATGGCTTGGCTTTACAGAGGGGACCGTGGCCATTCCTTCTGCCAGAAATGTGTGTTCCAAATCCTATTGGATCTTTACCCAAAAAGGAGGGTATTTGGATGTTTTGGTCGATTTGGGTCAAAAAGTGAAAAAGGGGGACCCCATTGGTATGCTAAAGAATCCTTTTGGCGAAGTGGTTGAAGAAGTCAACGCTCCCGAAGACGGTATTGTAATCGGTAAAAGCAGCAACCCGGTCAATATTTCCGGAGGGAGGATCATTCATTTGGGTATTTTGGAATAGGATCATGGATTGGATTCCTTGGGGCATAACAGTATTTACGGTGGTCTGTGTTTATTTTTTGGACCGCGGGGAACACAAATGGGTCAAATCCATTTTCGACTGGGTACCTGCAATTTTGCTCTCCTATATCATTCCCGCCATTATAAGTCATGTATTTGGATGGGACTTTTCCCAATCTAACATACACGGTCTTAGCAAGGATTTTTTCATACCCTTGACCATCGTTGCCGTAATGGCCAGTTTGTCCTTGGGCCAACTAAAGTCCATCGGTTACAAGCCCATTGTGGTCTTTGTTGCGGGATCTTTTTTTATTGCACTGTTTCCTGTGCTATTTGTTATCCTTTTTGAAGAAACGGAACTGGTCGCCAACACTCTGTCGGTACATGGTTATTGGAGAGGTGTGCCGCCCATCGTGGGAAGTTGGATAGGGGGCAGTACCAGCCAATTGGTGCTCAAAGAGCTCGTGAATTGTCCAGAAGATGTTTTTCTTTCCGTGTTGGTCATGGACAATATTTTGGTCAATGTGTGGACTATCCTGATGTTCCAGACCATCAAAAAAAGCAATGGCCTGAACAAGCTTTTTAGGATAACGGATACCGAGATTCCCGAAAGGATCAACGAACAAAAGGGTTTGCTTTTGTCGCCTTGGAGGTGTGTGGGAATGTTGTTATTCGTTGTTTTTGCCATAAATTTTATATTGGAACTGTTTGTGGCCAAAGTGGTGATATTGTCTTTTTTAGGGTTGGCCTTGGGCAATTTTGTGCCCCGCTGGAATTTTCGGTTCACTCTTAAGTTGGGCAGTATCTTGATATTGTTGGTCATGTCGATTTTAGGATTGAAACTTCAGTTTGCCCTATTCGGGTTTGACCTGTCCTTTTTTGGTTTCTTGCTGATTTGGCTATTGGGACATTTTGTCTTTATGGTGATAATAGCCAAATTGTTGAATGTGAACATGGCCTGGGTGCCCATTGCGAGTATGGCCAATGTGGGAGGGATTGCCACTGCTCCTGCTGTAACCTCGGCTTATAGACCTAGTTGGATGCCCCATGCCATCATTCTTGCCATTTTGAGTATGGCCACAGGTACTTTTTGGGGTATGCTCACCATTTATCTACTGCAACTCATTCTTTAGAAGGGCATAAACCTTCTGGTTCATCGTGATAGCTAGTACATCCCAATACGACAAAGTATAAAAACGCTTGGGAAGATGGTCCAATTGTTCAATCCCGAACTGAATAAGGTGTATTTCATCAATCAATATACGTTGTTGCACATCCTTTCTGGATCGGGCGGTATTCAGGTCGATTTTAAAAACTACTTTGACTGGGAAGACAAGGTCATCTATTTGGAAAAAGGGCAATACATCAAGTTTTTATCGGATGATTTTCACGTCCAGAAAATGGAGTTTCCCAGTAAAACGGTTTTTGAGAACAGGGAGGTACGCGTCTTGTTCAAGCATCTGATTTCCTTGGGATATATTGATGCCCTAGAAGGATCGCCATTGGAAAAATACCTTTCGGGAAAAGCCTCACAAACCGATTCGATGGAAATTATAGACCACTCTTTGGAACAATGGTTCCATCAAAACCCTTTTAATGCCAGCAAATTGGAATATGAATCCATTTTTGACGTAAAGGAATCCATCGACCAATTGTTTTCTACACATCTCACTTCTTTGGAACTACATGATTTGGCCAATGGAAATGGAATGGATGCTTCCCGCCTCATAAAGGAAAAGCTTGGGGTGACAGCTCGTTCCATGTTGGAGGAAAAGCGAATGGTGGAAGGCAAAAAGAAAGTGGTTTTTACGGATTGTAGCGTTCAGGAAGTTTGCTTTGATGTCGGTTTTAATGATCCGGCCTATTTTAATCGGGTCTTCAAAAAAAGAACAGGCTTTACGCCGATTGAATTCAGGGACCATTTTGATTACGAGCGAAAGGATCGCTTTGTGGAAAATTTGATGGAGCTTATCCGTCTGCACCATAAAAATGAACACCAAATGGAGTTTTATGCGGGTAAAATGAACCTTTCTGTAAAGGCCCTCGCCAAAAAGACCAAGGACAAAATGCACGATACCTTGGGAAGTCTGATTCGAAACGAATTGGTTGGCACTTCGAAGAAAATGCTCCAGCAAGAAATGTCCATTAAAGAAATCTCCCTTCAATTGGGTTTCGAGGAGCCCAAGCATTTCTCAGCGTTCTTCAAGCATAGCACAGGGGAGACCCCGTCCCAGTACAAAAACAAAAAAGTACAAGGGATAGCTCCTTTTTTGTAGGTCTTCCCCGCCCATCCTACAAGACATTTGCCATGTAATTACAACACAAATTGTTTAATCAGTAAAACATAGCAAATGGATATTAAAAATCTAGCTACAGCCATGGACAGCATTGTTGCGCAAGGGGCAATCGTTGAAGCTGTCGAGAAGTATTTTGCCGAGGACGCGAATACTTCGGACTACAACCAGGTGACCACGACCGGAAAGGAACAAATGGTGGAAAAAATGACATGATTTGCAAGTGCAATTGCACAGGTGAACGGTATACAATTGCACCGTACCATTGTTGACGGAAACGTGTCGGCCTCCGAGTTTACCTTCGATTTTTTGATGAAGGACAACAGTAGGGTGTTTTGGCACGAGATTATCCGACGGGTTTGGAACGAGGAGGGTAAAGTGGTCCACGAGGAATACTTTAATGCCTGATCCACTATCATGAAATTAAGGTTTATAACACCTACGCTTCATGGTGTGGCCGATTACACGGCCGGATTGGGCCTGTTGGTCGCTCCCTTTTTATTGGGATTGGGAGAATCGTCTGCCACGGCAATCTGGTTTTCCGTGGCCACAGGGTTGGCTGTATTTGCGGCAAGCTTGCTCACCGATTACAAACTGAGCATTTTTAAGGTGATCCCCTTTGATGGGCATTTGGCCATCGATCTCTTGGTTGCGGTGACCTTTATGATTGCCCCCTTTGCCTTCGGTTTTGAAGGAATCGATGCCATTTACTACTGGTTCAATGCAACGGTAGTATTCTTGGTAGTGGCCCTAAGTGCCAATGACAATTAAAAACAACAACAATTAAAAATTTCACAAACAATGAAAACATTTCGAAACATTACAATTTTAGCGGTAGTGGCCTTTAGCATCAATCTGGCTGTTGCTCAAGACAAAAAAGCATACAATATTGATAACAGTAATATAGCCTTGGAAGGTTATAGCCCGGTTTCCTATTTGGATCTAGGAATTGCTCAAAAAGGGTTGAAACAATTCAAATCGGAGCACGAGAAGGTTGTCTATTATTTCACCGATGCAGATCAGAAGAAGAAATTTGACAAAAACCCAAGCAATTATTTGCCCCAATATGGTGGTTACTGTGCCTTTGGGGTATATGCAGGGGCAAAGTTCAGACCTGATCCGAACAAGTTCATTGTAAAGGAGGGTAAATATTTCCTGTATCTGTATAATCTTGAGTTGGATGCCCAACAATTATGGTTGGCAGAGAATAACCACGCGAAGTTGGTGGGAAAGGCCAACGAAAACTGGAGCAATTTGAAAGGCACCTATAATTAATTATTTTGGTGATAGGGTGTGAAAGCGTCCCGACCGCAAGGTTGGGGCGTTTTTATAGTTTTATACCACAAGAACATGAGATAATGAACGAGCTACTTCAACAGATTCGAAATTGTACACTTTGCCAGGAACACCTCCCCTTGGGCCCAAGACCTATCGTTGCTGCAAACCCAAAGGCCAAAATCCTCATCATCGGGCATGCTCCCGGAACCAAAGTCCACCAAACAGGCATTCCATGGGATGATCAAAGTGGGAAACAACTGCGCAAATGGATGGGTGTAACGGATGAGGAGTTTTATGATGAGACCAAAATTGCACAAATGCCCATGGGATTTTGTTATCCCGGAAAAGGAAGGTCTGGGGACCTGCCCCCACGACCGGAATGTGCACCTCTGTGGCACCAACCCCTTTTGGGGAAAATGCCCAATTTGAAACTGACGCTTCTGATTGGCCAGCATTCACAGCGCTATTACTTGGGAAATCAAAGACAGAAGAATTTAACGGAGACCGTTAAAAACTACAAAGCGTATTTGCCCCAATATTTTGTTTTGCCCCATCCATCACCCAGAAACCGATTTTGGTTGGGCAAAAACCCATGGTTTGAAGAGGAGGTGTTACCGGAGTTGCAACGTATAATTGCGCACCATCTAATGTCTGACGGCTAAAATCTAGTATCTCGACCCATCATGCTTCCCCTTTTCCCAACCATTTTTGCCCAAATACTGTTCGGCACTTTCCACGGCCCCATTCTCAATGGAAGTGCCCATGGAATCGTTCCAACGGTTCAAATAGCCAAATAAAGAGATGACCCCCAACATTTCCACGATTTCCCCTTCGTTCCAAAATTGGTAAAGCCTGTCCTTGATGTCATTGGTAACGGCATTGGGCACTTGTGAAGCGGCCAACGAAAAATCTAGGGCAGCACGTTCCGCTTCCGAAAAGGCAGGATGGGTGCGGTATTCCCAAATATTATCCAATTGCTGCTGCTCTGCCCCATAGCGTTCCGCGGCCCTAATGGCATGGGCTTGGCAATAGCGGCACCCCGTAGCATTGCTGCTCCCCCAGGCAATCATCCGTTTTAGGGCAGAGGTTACGCGACCTTCATTGGCCATCACCGCCTTGTTGAGGTTGATGAAGGCCTTTGAAATGGCAGGGCGGTGTTGCATCGTCAATACCGAATTGGGACAAAACCCCAAGGTTTCATTAAAGAATTCGGCCAGTTTTTTGGTTTCCGGATCATGATTCGGGTCAAGGGGATTTACTAAAGCCATGGATGATATTTTTAATCGTATTTTTGAACTATACAAGAAACAAAAATTTGACTTCATGACAAATCATATCACGACCACTTGGTTAGGCGGAATGGCGTTTGAAAGCAATAACCCCTCTGGACATACCTTAAAGATTGACGCAGGACCCGAAAGCGGTGGCGATGGCTCGGGTCTTAGGCCCAAGGCATTGATGCTATCTTCCTTGGCCGGTTGTTCTGGTTTGGATGTGGCTTCCCTGATCCAAAAAATGAAATTGGAAGTGGATGAATTTAAAATAGATACCATTGCCAACCTTACCGAAGAACATCCTAAATATTACGATTCTGTGGTAATCGAATACCATTTCTCCGGCTCAAACCTTAAAGAGGATAAACTGAAAAAGGCAGTCGACCTTTCCGTGGAAAGATATTGTGGGGTGATGGAAATGTTCCGAAAATTTGCCAATTTGGACATCAAGATCTTGTATCATCATAAATAGGTACAACCTTTAGGACGATAACCCCTGGTTCCTGTTTTTATTCATCAACATTTAAAAGTCTATCAAAATGTGGCTAAGAAAAAATTGGGTTTATGGGTTGTTGGTTTCATGCATACTGGCCATATTAGGGGTTACCACCTCCAACTTCGTTTATAAATCCGGTACGGCGGGAATGGGCATCATCATTTTAATGATGCTTCAGTTCCAAAAGGGCAAAATGGTCAAGGATGTTTGGATGATCATTGCGGCATTCCTGTTTTCCATCATCGGGGATTGGTTTCTTTCCAACATGAACGGAGATAGTATGATGTTCGTTAAAGGGATTGCGTTGTTCTTTCTGGCCCATGTGGGCTATCTGGCCTATGCACTGATGAACGGAAAGATCAAATGGGCATTTACGGGAATGGTGCTGGCAGCATATCTCATATTCTTTTTTGTGATGCTGTACCCCACCTTTACTGATATGATATTGATGACGGCCTCCTTGATCTACCTGCTCATTTCCTGCTTTTCACTCGGAGCATCGGTTGGGATGAGGGCAAACGGAATAGTTAAGTGGAGCTATGTCTTTGGGGTCATCATGATCTTGTTTTCCGATACCATCATCTCCTTCAAGGAATTTATGGATTACCACACCTTCGATTTTTTGATCACGCCAACCTACTACCTTGCCCATACTTGCATCACTTTTTCGCTGATGAAAAGGTTTGAAAAGCAAGAAGAATCACCCAAATCTGTCATAAGCTAATACAAAGAACCATGCGTTGGACCCTAAAACCCAAACCTACCCAGGAAGATATAGACAACCTTTCCCAGGAACTCAAAGTTGAAAAGCTGATAGCGCAGTTGCTTTTGCAAAGAGGCATTACCAATTATGAAGAG
>JASBTS010000051.1 GCA_030148305.1 Allomuricauda sp.
AACTAATATTCTTGTTTTCTTTATTTTTTCTTGCTGTGCACCAAGGTGCCAAATTATTTGTAAACTCATCCGGCAAAGTATTAGAATCAGGGAATTGACAATAGTCAACATAGGTAAAAGCATCAACGTAATAATTATAGATTCTCTGCTCAAAGTATGTCAGCTGCAAGTTTTCACTCATTGTTGTATATACATCATCAATTGTACCACCATTGCTGCTGGTTAGTCCAACATTAGGATAAGCTACATAATTTGTTGTGCAAGAAGTGCACCCGACCGTACTTTTATACTCATAATTGATTCGAATGGTGTACACCGCATTTTGTTGGGAAAAAATCAATCCTGTGAAAAATAGATGCACCAGGAAAAAGAGAATTCTTTTTATCATACTCAGTAGTTTACATCAATTTCATTCCATGCACTTGTAGCACCATTTTTAAAAATGGCTTTAATGCCATAGCTATATCGGGTATTGGGTATTAGATTTTGATCCAAAAACTGGTCAATTTCTGATGGAAGAGTTTTAAACAGGGTAAATGATCCTTCCCCTGTTTTTTTAAATAGTTGAAATTCCATAACATTAGGTTGCTTGTATCTCCAACTCAACTGAATGCTTTTTTGCTCTCGATCCACTTGGGCATATAGTGCCTTTACTTGCGGTTGTTGTAGTTTTTTTGGTGCAATTATGGACAATATTGGGGAAGGTTTGCTTTCTAGTTCATTTTGACCTACTGCAACCAAAGTGTACTGATACTTTGTATTGGGTTGGGCATTTACATCCTTAAACTCGTTTATGGAGATATCGGAAGTTTCGAAAATGCTTGCCCAAGATTTTTGCCCAGTATTGGCAACCTTCCTGTAGATAACCTGTTTGGCCAATCCAACAGAAGAGCTTGGCGACCAGACAAGGTGAATGGTATCTCCCAATTGCTCATATCCCTTAAAAACTGGGCTGGTGGGAGGAATTTTACTGGGACGAGCCAACCTCAAGGTATCAGAGGGCAGTGATTCATTATATCTCAAGTCCGAGGCCATTATCCTATAAAACACATGTTGATTATAAGTGCTCAGGTTTACCGAATCCCGAAACTCTATGCCTTTCCATTCCTCTTTTGTAATCTTTGTGAATTCCTTATTGGGCGAATCTGACCTTAAAACAGAATAACCTTTTAAATCTAAATCACTGTTCGGATTCCAGCTAAGGTGTACCACCCCTGTTGTATCAATGGTCCCTTTAAGTCCCGTCGGCATTGTTGGCGGAATGGAATCCACGGGTTGGATCATGACCGGTGACGAATCTTGATAATCCCCCGCTCCACCAAATGCTCTGATTTTAAGATAGTTGATAGGTTTTAGATCGTCGTACTCAAAACTTCTGGCCATTTTTTCAAGAGATTTGCCCAGATTAAGGAACGGACCGATGGCCCTATCGGAGCGAAGTATTTCAAAACTGGTCAATTTCCAACCTTCATCATCAGGGAAGGTCCAATGGATAATCGCCTTTTTATCGGAAATGATTTTACTTTCGGTAATTTCAGGACCGGCCATTAACTCCTTAAATGCCTTTACTGAAACAGCATCGGAAACCGGCCCAATCTTATTGAACAAATTTCTTCCCTTTATCCGATACCAATATTTTTTACCATATTCGGGAATACTGTCCGTAAAAGAAATCCCCGATACCTTGGTGGTCGCTAATTTGGTAATGGGAGCAGTATTTACTTTCTTGAAGTTTTTACCATCACTTGATCTTTCCAGATCATAACTGGTATAATATTCCACCAGGGCATCATATTCCCATATCAACACAAAGGCATTGTTATAGTAGTATGCAGCAAAATCATAAGGAGTGGGCAAAGCTCCAAGCACTGTTGGATCAACAAGTGCTATGGTTTCACCAGCATAAAAGTCTTTAAGTTCTTGGGCAAGTTTTAAGCTATATAGATACTTTTCGTTCTTTTTGACCTCCGTATCCCTAAATCCCATACCTGCATATTGGGCCACTTCAAAATCCTGATCAATGGCAAACATGGAAAAAGCAAAACGCTGGTCCAATTCAGAGCTTTCGTTAACTACCTTCATCAGATGGTCTTCCCCATCCTCATTCACTGTGAAACTATCCCCGTAAATGGCTTGTGCAGCCACTGCTGCCATATCGTTGCCTTGCACTAGATTTTCCCATTCCGGTAATGGAATTGGCTTGATGGGCCCTCCCGTCAACACTTCAATTTCCGAATCCAAAATTGGCACGCCATCCCTTTCAAGGGTATGCCGTTCAACGATGTATCCAAATTCAATTCCTGATTTCCACAACGTTTTGTCGGAAACACCCCATCTCAGTGAAACCCCATCTTCATCGACCCAATGCCTCAATATCAGCTTTGAGGGCTGTTCTTGTTGAGGAATACTATCCTGCCCACGACCTGTTAGAAAAACCGAGAGGATGAACAGTGGAACCAGTTGTTTTGATATGGTACAAGGTCTAAAATGTATTTTCATACTGAATCACTTCGCTGTTTCCAGAGGTTTTGCCGGGGAGTATATATTTGAATCTCACCTCATATTTTTCCCTCTTGATAAAAGGGAAAGTGCCCCAAATGATATAATCATATTTTATGTATTTGGCTTGATTCCAGATATAGGGCATGGTATAGCGTTTGCCGATCTTCAAACGAAGGTCACTGTAATCGGAATAATATGCCATAGGCATTGTCCATAGATACGGGAAATGTCTTTTGAGGTAATCCGGAGAAACATGGTCTTGAGTGTAGGCAACATAGGTATTACTAGCTTTGATAGGTCCGGATGGCGGAATTCCCCAAACAGTCTCATCCCTATTGACCCGTATATTGCCATCCAATGGATATTCTTGGTACAAAAGGGTATATATCCCCTCCTTGAAATAATCGTCCATGGGGAGGGATTCTGCATGGATAATTGGCTTATTTCCAGTAAATTGACTTCCTATCAAATCGTTGACACCAAATGGTTCATAGTCCTCCAATACCAAATTGATTCTGGCCACATTAGGGATTCCGGCATCACTTCCTGAACTACCATCTAAAGTAGTAGTCGAATTTTTTATCCTTAAAGACCTCATCTTTTGCTTGAATGTATTGAACTGACTGGTGGTAAACTGAAAATCCAATCGACTTACAAATGCCCCGTTCTTCGCATTGCCCACAATGGTATTTGTCGAGATTTCCAAATCCTCCGACACTTGGTTGAACTCTGCCTGTGTCATGACCAGTGATTCATCTACATCATTGGGCTTTAGGGTAACCAACGCATAGGTGTATGTTGTTTGGTTCTCTAAATCTGGAATTGTGAATTCCAATCTTTTCTTGGAAGCATCATAGCTAAAATTCGCTTTTATCCTTTCTCCAGATCCTGTTAAAAAATAAAGTTCGTCACTATATCCGTTCCCGAATAAGTATTCCTGCCCGGAATGCAATTGCACATATCCACTATTACTCTCTTTAGGGAACATATATGCTTGATCGAT
>JASBTS010000053.1 GCA_030148305.1 Allomuricauda sp.
CATGGGGTTTTCGGAATAGTTGGGTATTTCGGTCAGGTTGCCATCACGATCATATACCAATTTTTTATAAACAAAGGCATGGGTTCTCCTTGGAAAGAAATTTTGTAACTGAATGTGTACAGAGTCAGGGTTTTGGATTACAATTCCACTTTTATTCAAGACATCGTTGATGAAGATCCTGTTCTCCGATGTGTTTCCGTTTTTGTTGGATAGTTGTTCGATCTTTTCATTCAAGAGGTCAAGATAGGCCCCCTTGGAATACATAAGGGGGTCATTGGCGAAAAGTGCTCCCAAGTTGTTCACCAATCCATCAAAGTCCGCAACCTGTCCCACACCGTTCAAAAAAGCTTTTTTGGCCGAAGGGGGCAATAAATAATAGTCCAATCCATAATATAGGATGACTTCCGCGGTGGTTTCCAAAGAGATTTCTTTTCTGCCATCACTTAAAAATCCGGCCATTAACACGTTATTGTCCTGGTCTAAAAGATAGGCCAATTCCACACTTCCCGGATTGAACGGGACTCTTCCCTTTGCAGAGGCATCAACGTTTGCGGACGAGCCTAAGCTGACCACTGTGGTTTTTGATACATTTAACGTTGAATTTTGGGGCAGGATCACTTGAACATCCACCATTTCATATTCGTTGGTGGTATTGTCCGGGCCATCGCCGCCAGGTTGAGGGGAATCATCGGAACTACAGCCCATTGCAAAGGCAAAAAGTAGCAGTACAAATACTTTATTTAAGGTTTTCATTTGGTTGAACTTTTAAGTTGAAAATCTATTTGTCTGGTTATTTTTTTGTGACGGACCAAGTACCTTTGGTTTGGTTGGAAGTAAGGGTCCAGTTTCCGTTTCCGGATGTTTCCGATAATTTTCCTGAAAGACTTCCATTGATTTCCGTAGTGCTGAAAGAGGCAGAAAAAGACCCTGAAGAATTTACACTTCCATCAAAATAAATTGGGGTCTGTGTCCCATTGGTGAAAAAGTCCCCTGTTGCGGACCCATCTTCATAAATGAAAAAGCTAACGGTGCCACTGTCTTCCCCCGTTACGTTTCCCATCCATTGGCCTGCATACAGATCAATATCGTCGGAGCTATCCCCATCTTTTGAACAAGAAAAAAAGACCAGAATCATTAAGAACACACCGTATTTTACAAATTGTTTCATGTTGTTTTGATTTTTTTAAGGTTTATAGATTATCGTAAATCGCAAAAAATGTCATCAATTGGCATTGCCAACCTTTACCCATTCCCTGTTGTTGAGGTTGATATCGCCATTAGGGGTGTAAAAGAGGTCGTTGTTTTGGATGTAGTTGCCATCACTGTCCATCCAATATTCCGTGGAACCGGCATTCACCTGATAATTGTTCCCGGTAAGGGGATTGTAAACCGTCTCCTGTTCGTTGATCATGTTCAGGAACTGGCGTTGCCCCGTATCGCTGCCGGCGCCAAAATTTCGGTTCATGAAAGCGGCATGGTTGGCATCCTGGGCCGCTGAAATGGCCCGTATGTTCTCTTGGTGTGCATTGAAGGCCGCCCATCTGGCATTCATGCGTTGTTGGTGCTGTTGTGAGGCGATTTGCATTTTTCGCTGGTTCTCCATGGCCCTTTGTTGGTTCAATTGTGTTACATACTGTTTCCATTGTGGATTTTCCTGGGTGTTCACGGTCGATTGATGGATTTGGTCAAGGGTCGCTTCAAATTGTCCCTCATCCACAAAGACATAGTCCGTAGTGTAGAGCCACATGGTCATCAACTCGTTGTTCATGAGCGGTTGTTGTATGGCTATTTTTACGATTCTGACCAGGGCCTTCTGTCCGTTTTGGTTTTTCCATTCCGTGGCGGTATATTCCAAATAGCCTTGACCAAACCCGTTTTCCTGCATTTTTTGACGCACATAGGCTTCATCTTTGGGCATGGATCGTTGGCGTACAAAGGAGAAACCACTATTCTGCATTCGGGGTTCCACATCTTCCCTAAAAAGTTGTTGGTTGTCCACCATAGGACGTATCATGGAAGCCATACCATATTGCGACATCATCTGGGTCAATTGTTGACTTTGGTAGGATACGTGGAAATTGGTGGGCGTGTTGAAGGTTTTTAAGTGATTGGGTCCTTCAATCTGTACAAGAAAGTCGGGTATTTTTTGATCAAGAGTGTAAATTGGTTTGGAAATCACTATCCAGTTAGAAGGATATTCAGTGCTCTGCACCACCATTCCTGTGCGGGCATCGCGCAGTTCATGTATTTTTTTTCGGCTGGTTTGAAAAATTGGCTCTTTTTGATCAGATGTTTCGTTGTTCCAGGCACTCTCCTTGTCAAGGCGCTCATTATAGGTGGAGCTATTGGGGTTTTGTGGATTTTCCTTGCAGGCGAAGGCAAGACAAATGAAGGTGAAAATCAGTGTTCTCATAATGGACTTTTGATAGGGTTATATCTTCCTATCGAAATCATTATGAAATGTCATCAACCGAATAATTATTTTTTTTGAAGATGTCCGTTCGAGTTAATGGACTTTCAAAAAAATGGAAGTTTCCCTAAAGGGAATTGTTCTGGATGTATTCCAAGAATTTTTCCTTGTGCTGCTCTGAAACCGTAATTTGATTGTTGTTGATGGCAGTTTGGCCACTACTGTCCAAGAGGTGCTGTTGATAACCTTGTGGAAAAATCATCAGGCCGTATGACACCTGTCAGATTTTTTTCGGAGGCTTGATTTTACGTTTGTTGCCATGATTTTTTTGGGTCGAAAAAAGGTACTGTTGATAAAAGTGTTGAGAACCTAAATTGGCCTTTGTAAAATCAAAGTAAAGAAAACATGAATTTTACAATCGAGCTATATTACACAACTCCAAACAATTTTCCGCATGCAAATTTCTCATATTACTAAAAGAGATTTTAGTACCCAAACTTTTGATTTACACAAGATTACCAATGCCATCCTGAAGGCTATGACAGCTGTTGACCATGGCCAGATCAATGATGCGCAAACCATTGCCAGCAATGTAGAACAAGCTTTGTTGGATAGAAAGAAATTGGACGAACACTACGTACCTACCGTGGAGGAGGTTCAGGATGTGGTGGAGAACGAACTCATGAACAGTGAGTTTCATGATGTGGCCAAAGCCTACATTATTTACAGGAACAAAAGGGCCCAAATGCGCCAGGCGGACATTTTCGAAAAGCGCATCAACCTAAAGCCATATGAGTACCCTCAATTGTATGAATATGTGCCCGCCATTCGCCATTCCTATTGGATCCATACCGAGTTCAATTTCACAAGTGATATCCAGGATTTTAAATCGGGGTTGACCGAAGTGGAGCGAAGTGCGATAAAAAATACCATGTTGGCCATTTCACAGATCGAAGTGGCGGTAAAATCCTTCTGGGGAGATATTTACCACCGTTTGCCAAAGCCAGAGATTGGTTCAGTTGGGGCCACTTTTGCGGAAAGTGAGGTAAGACATCATGATGCTTATTCCCATCTTTTGGAAATTTTGGGATTGAACCAAGAGTTCGAAAATTTGAAGAAAAAACCGGTGATCATGAAAAGGGTTCAGTATTTGGAGACTGCCCTTAAAAATGCCAAAAGCGAGAACAATCAAGAATATGCGGAGTCCATTTTGTTGTTCTCCCTATTCATTGAGCATGTATCCTTGTTCTCCCAGTTCTTGATCATCATGGCCTTCAACAAGCACAAAAATGTATTGAAGGGCATTTCCAATGTGGTAGAGGCTACTTCCAAAGAAGAGCAGATCCATGGCGATTTTGGTATAGATGTCATCAACATCATCAAAAGAGAACGCCCAGAGTGGTTTGATAAGGAATACAACAGCATGATCCAAGATATCTGTGAAAAAGCCTTTGAGGCAGAAAGCAGGATCGTGGATTGGATCTTTGAGGAAGGGGAGCTTGATTTCTTGCCGAAGGCCGTTGTGAATGAATTCATCAAGAACCGTTTCAACAATTCCTTGGAAAGTATCGGTATTCCGAAGATTTTCGAAATCGACCAAAAATTATTGGCCCAGACCGAATGGTTCGACGATGAGATCATTGGAACCAAACACGGAGACTTTTTCGTAAAAAGATCTATCAACTATAGCAAGAGAACACAAAGTATAACCAGCGACGACCTTTTTTAAATTATGGAGAACAAAACCAACACCCCCCACATTACTGAACAAAAAATAGACAAAGCCCAAGATCTTATCAACGCCAGAAAGGATGCCTTGGCCAAAATAAAGACCAAAGAAGAACAAGAAGGTTTTGAATGGTTGAACGAGTATAGCCGCCAGTTTTTAGGGTCGGGATATCTTACCGAAGGTGTTACCCCCGAGCAACGTATTCGAGAGATTGCCGAACGTGCCGAGCAGATTTTGCAGATGCCCGGGTATGCGGATAAGTTCTATCATTATATGTCAGAAGGATTTTTCTCCTTGGCATCACCTGTTTGGTCCAACTTTGGGAAAAGACGAGGTTTGCCCATCAGTTGTTTTGGTTCGCACATTGATGATGATATGGGGAACATCCTGTACACCCAGTCAGAAGTGGGCATGATGTCCAAATTGGGCGGTGGAACCTCAGGATATTTTGGAAAAATCCGTCACCGTGGGGCACCGGTAAAAAATAATGGCCAGGCTTCAGGAGCCGTGCACATTATGCAATTGTTCGAATCCATGGTAGATGTGGTAAGTCAAGGTTCGGTTCGTCGCGGCCGTTTTTCTCCATACCTTCCCATAGACCATAACGATATCATGGAATTTTTGGAAATCGGAACCGAGGGGAACCCAATCCAACAATTGACACATGGTGTTACCGTGACCAACCAATGGATGGAGGAAATGATTGCCGGTGATGTGGACAAGAGGACCATTTGGGCCAAAGTTTTGCAGCGTAGGGGAGAGATGGGTTATCCTTATATTTTCTTCTCGGACAATGCCAACAACGGTGCCGTGGATGTGTACAAGGAAAATGACCATAGGATATATGCCAGTAACCTTTGCACGGAGATCATGTTGCCTTCCAACGATAACTGGTCTTTTGTATGTGTATTATCGAGCATCAACGTATTGCACTTTGATAAATGGAAAAACACGGATGCCGTGGAGACCATGGTCTATTTCTTGGATGCCGTAATCACCGAGTTCGTAGAAAAACTGGAAGCTTATAGGGATTCTTCCGATCGTGATGACCGCCAAACCTTCCTATTTATGGAAAGGGCCTATAATTTTGCCAAGGAAAACCGTGCTTTGGGCTTGGGTGTACTGGGCTGGCACTCCTTGTTGCAGTCCAAAAGATTGGCTTTTGACAGTCAAGAAGCCTATAACCTGAACAGTGAAATTTTCAGGACCATTAAGGAGCGTTCCTATAAAGCATCGGGAGAATTGGCCGATCGTTTTGGTGAGCCAGAAGTGCTGAAAGGTTATGGCAGAAGGAACGCAACCTTGAACGCTATTGCACCGACCACTTCTTCCGCCTTTATTTTGGGGCAGGTTTCCCAGGGAATCGAACCGATTTGGTCCAATTGCTATGTGAAGGATATCGCCAAGATCAAGGTGACCATCAAAAATCCATATTTGATGGAACTTTTGGAAGAAAAAGGACAGAACACCAACGAGGTTTGGAAAAGCATCCGCGATATGGACGGGTCTGTACAGCACCTTGATTTCTTGACTGAAGAGGAAAAGGCCGTGTTCAAAACGTATTCCGAATTAGATCAGCTGGACATTATTTACCAAGCGGCCAACAGGCAGAACCATATTGATCAAGGACAATCGGTGAACATTATTGTACACCCTGAAATGCCCACCAAAGAAATCAATAAGATCCATGTGACGGCTTGGAAACTTGGACTAAAATCCTTGTACTACCAACACAGTATGAATGCTGCACAAAAGTTCAAGCAGAAGAAGGAATGCACTAGCTGCGAAGCATAATCTAACTACAACCTAAACCAAAAAGAGGCCCCGATACTTTCGGGGCCTCTTTTTTCTTGCTTGAAAGACCTAAAACAAAATCGCTTCAACGTCATATTCTATTAAAATCCTGTTTGGTTTTCATTAGGAAATATGTTATTCTAATTAACTAATTTTTGACATGGAAGTCGGCCATTTTAACAAATGATTATCTATTACTAAAATATAAAATATTATATTTTTGCAACTGTTAATTGATAATATCGTAAAATATATGGCTTATAATTTTTATATTACTTTTTTAATGATGGTTCTGGGAGCATTCTTTGCCTATGGTCAGGATGATATTTTAACAGGTCCAAGGGCCAAAAATAGAAAGCCATGGAAGAACCCGAAACCACAATCCATGCTGGTAATTAAAGCCCATGACCATGAGCCGATAACGGGTCCGTTGGCAAAAAATCGAAGACCTTTTGAGGATGTCTGCGAGACCATACCGATTGTATTTCGGGAAAGAAGAAAACTTACCGGTGGATTGGCAAAAAATGCACGTCCGGAAAGAGGAAATTATTGGGAGCCAGAGAAGTAGCGTTTTTATAAAAGCGATACAATCCTTTCAAAATATAAAGCTCGTCAATTTGGCGAGCTTTTTTTGTGATAATCACTTTAAAATCAATGGTATTGGCGATGGAAACTTTTGATTTACCCAACATTGCTCTATGAAAGGACATAAATGGAAAGGCCGGCTTTCATCGCATATCCGATGTTTCACAACATTTGATCGCTGTAATACAACATAACTTCCCATTTTACGGGGGTTCTTGATATGTTTGGGTAGGTCTTACCGGGTAAGATCAACCTCATCCACTAAACTATGAACATACCCCAACCTCGGAAAAAACCAAACCATTTCTTATTGGCCCTCCTTTTTCTGTTTGCCATGATGCAAATGGGGTATGCACAATTGTGCTCTGTGGATGCTGGTCCAGATCAAACCTTGACCCAGATTTCCCCCGTTTTTTTGAACGCATCAACCCCTATTGTGGGAACAGGTAATTGGACCCAACTCTCAGGACCGACAATCGTAAGTTTTGTGGATCCCAACGATCCAAATACGGAGGTCACCAATACGGCACCAGGTACCTATATTTTTGAATGGACGGTATCTGATATCACCTGTATTTCAGCATCGGACACTGTTGGAGTTTCCATTGTTGGTGTGGATTTACAAATGGAGGCTATGGCGAGTAATACCTCACCGGATATTGGTGATGTGGTCACATTTACCCTCAATTTGAGCAATCTAGGAGATGTGGATGCCACAGGGGTTTCAATCAGAAACTTGGTTCCCATTGGGTTTGGGAGTGTAACGGCCATCAACAATGGCGGTACCTTCAGTTTTGTGAGTCGAAATATTTCTTGGACCGGACTTACGGTTCCATTAGGCGCCAACACGGTTTCCCTTACTTTTAATGCTACTGTGTTGACACCAACGGGAACATCTGGCGAGTTTACCCATGTTTCCCAAGTGATAGCTGCCGATCAGTTTGATTTGGACAGTACCCCGAACAATGATGACGGCGACCAAAGCGAAGATGATGAAGCGTCGATAACAGCTGCTCCTTTGCAAGCGGATCTCTCCTTGACCAAATCAGTGGTGGGCAACAACTTGAATCCATATGTGGGTACCCTGATGAGTTTTGAAATATCCGTGACCAATTCCGGCCCTGATGATGCCACTAATGTTGTAGTGGTGGATCAACTGTTGTCCGGTTTCAGTTTTGTTTCTTACAACGCTACCGCTGGAACTTATAGTTCCGCCAATGGATTTTGGCAGATAGGCACACTTGCTAATGGTATCACGGAAACATTGTTGATCAACGTAACCGTCAATCCGACCGGAAATTATACGAATACTTCCCAAGTGATCGCTTCTGATGCCTATGACCCGGATTCTACTCCGGCAAACGGTGTTTCTTCCGAAGATGACCAAGGGGATATCACAGTGGCTCCCGAGGAGGTCATCGACCTGTCCCTTACCAAGACAATTGACAAATCTCCACCTTTGGTGAGCGATAATGTACGGTTTACCATCACTGTTACCAACGATGGACCTAGCGACGCAACCTCCGTTGAAGTTACCGATTTATTGCCTTCAGGCTACACCTATGTTTCTGATAATAGTGGGGGCAGTTATGATGAATTAACGGGAATTTGGACAGTTGGTACCGTTGCCAATGGAGCTTCGCAAAGTTTGAGCATTTTGGCCAATGTAAATGCAAGCGGGAACTATGTGAATGTTGCCGAAATCACGGGACATGACCAAACCGATGTGGATTCTACCCCGAACAATAATGTTCCGGGAGAAGATGACCAAGATGAGGTAGTGGTGGTTCCAAATCCGATAGTGGATATTTCAGTGACCAAAACGGTGGATGAATTTATTCCAGAAGTGGGTTCGGAAATCGCGTTTACTGTAACGGTGAACAATGCCGGACCAAGCGATGCTACCAATATTGTGGTGACCGATGTGCTGGCTACTGGGTATCAATTTGTGAGCGCTAATGCATCCAATGGAACATATAATCCAACCAATGGCTCGTGGACGGTTGGCGGTTTAGCCAATGGCGCTTCAGAAACCTTGGATATTACCGTAGAAGTTTTGCCAAGTGGGGTTTATTCCAATACTGCTGAATTGACCAGTGTAACTGAGGATGATTTAGATTCCGCCCCGGGTAACAATAACGAAGCAGAAGATGACCAACAGACCATAACACCTGTAGTGGTGCCTGTTTCTGACCTTTTATTGCGCAAATCGGTGAATGTGTTGAGTCCTTATGTTGGGCAAGATGTGATATTTACCATCAGCATAACCAATTATGGACCAAGTGATACCACCGGTGTGGAAATCATGGACCAACTACCAACCGGCTATTCCTATGTTTCCCACAGTTCTACTGCAGGGATCTATAATCCTTCAACAGGAATTTGGGCTTTGAACGGCACAATGGCGGATGGCAATACCGAAACCTTGAATATTGTGGCCACCGTAAATCCGGATGGGGACTATTTCAACGTAACAGAAGTTTTTGCTTCGGATAATTTGGATCCCAATTCTACCCCGAACAACAATAATTTCTTCGAGAACGATCAAGATAATGCGGGAACCACACCCATTCCTTCAGCAGATTTGAATTTGGATGTTTCCGTGGACAATACCACTCCTGATGTGGGAACCAACGTGACTTTTACCTTGACATTGTTGAACGAAGGACCCAGTGATGCCATTGGGGTGATGGTCCAAAACAGATTGCCCTCAGGCTACACTTTTGTATCCGATGATTCCGCTGGATCTTTCAACCCAAACAATGGCCGTTGGAATATTGGGAATATTGCCGCCGGAGCTCAATTAGAGTTGAATGTGGTGGTTCAGGTAAATCCTTCAGGGGATTATAACAATATTGCCGAAGTAATTGCTGCCATTTTGTTCGATTTGGATTCTACTCCAAATAACAATGTGATTTTGGAAGATGATCAGGATGAACAAGCGACCAACCCAAGGCATGTAACGGATATTTCCGTAACCAAAACTGCGGACAATATGAGTCCCGATGCCGGTTCAGAAATCGTGTTTACCATTGTAGTAGCCAATGACGGGCCAAACGATGCCGCCGGGTTGATCATAGAAGATCAATTGCCCAGTGGGTACAATTTTGTGTCGGCAACTACAACATCTGGAGTATATGACGAAATAGCTGGGTCTTGGGATTTGCCAAACCTGGCCAATGGAGCATCGGAAACTTTGGAAGTAAGGGCTGTGGTTCTTTCTTCAGGGTCTTATGTGAATACAGCCGAGTTGATAGCTTTGGATACATATGATCCCGATTCTACCCCAAACAACAATTTAGGTTCCGAAGATGATCAATCCACAGTGATTCCTGTTCCACAAGGATTGTCGGACTTGTCCCTTTCCAAAATGGTGGACAATGTTTCTCCAAATGTGGGCGATGTGGTCAGGTTTGTCATCAGTGTAACCAATAATGGGCCGACCAATGCTTCTGGAGTGATGGTAACCGATTTATTACCTCAAGGCTTTAGTTATCAATCCCATTTTTCAACTGCTGGAGTATACAATCCAAATTCAGGCGTATGGAACATCAACAGAACGATTCTGAACCAGGATACGGAAAGTTTGGAGGTTTTGGTAATTGTGAACGCTCCAACCGGTACTGAAGGTGAATATGTGAACCAAGCCTATATTACAGCCAGCAACTTTATGGATCCGGATAGTGATCCCTCAGTTGGTCCGGATGAAGATGATTTTCTGGACGGAATAGTCGATGATGACGAGGCCAGTGCATCGGTAATTCCTCAAACTACGGATATATCCATCACTAAAACGGTGAACAATATGTCTCCGAGTATGGGCAATGAAGTGGTATTTACCATCACGGCAACCAACCAAGGAAATTTACCGGCAACTATCATCGGCATTGAAGATCAATTGCCTTCTGGATACGAATTTGTCAGTTCAGTGGCATCTATTGGGACCTATGATAATTCCGGTATTTGGGAAATCACAATCTTACAACCAGATGAAATAGCAACTCTGGATATCACGGTGAAAGTCTTGGATGTTGAAGACTACCTGAATCGAGCCAGTTTGGCCTATGTGGATCAGTGGGATACCGATGAATCCAACAACATGGCCGAAGCATACGTGGTGCCCACTTGCTTGGTGGTCTACAACGAGTTTTCACCGAATGGCGATGGGGTAAACGACTATTTCAAGATTGATTGCATCACCCAATACCCGAACAATTCATTACAAGTGTACAACAGGTGGGGAAATATCGTTTTCGAGACCCGTTCCTATAAAAATGATTGGGATGGCACGCCAAACGGCAGGGCCATTGTTCAAAAAGAGGATCAATTACCCGTTGGCACGTATTATTATATTTTGGATTTGGGCGACGGATCGGAACCACGAACAGATTGGTTGTATATAAACAGATAAGGATGGCACTTTTTATCATGAAACAAATAGTGAAAATAGTAAAGCAACTTTGTTTGCCCGTCCTTTTGGTATGGATGAGTTCGGTTTCGGCCCAGCAAGATCCCCAATTTACGCAATACATGTACAATACCATGAGTGTGAACCCTGCCTTTGCAGGTTCCAATGGTCACCTAACGGCCTTGCTGATGCATCGCTCACAATGGGTAGGTATCAATGGAGCTCCAAATACCCAGGTACTTTCGGTAGACGCTCCATTGGAGAACAAAATTGGTGTCGGTGGCATTTTGGCCCATGATGCCCTAGGTCCTTCCTCAGAGACTTTTTTAGATGGAAATGT
Source organism: Allomuricauda sp. (assembly GCA_030148305.1). Lineage (GTDB taxonomy): Bacteria > Bacteroidota > Bacteroidia > Flavobacteriales > Flavobacteriaceae > Flagellimonas. The sequence continues at coordinate 11,267 of JASBTS010000053.1, forward strand.
TTCGTACACCATTCAACTGGATAGTACCAACAGACAATTGTCCTTTGGCTTGAAATTAGGGGGGCGCATCTTTGATGTGGATTTCTCCAAAGGTTTGACCGAGGAATCCGATGCGGCCTTTCAGGATAATATCAAAAGCAAATTTTTCCCGACCATTGGTGCTGGGATCTATTATAATTCGAGCAAGGGTTATTTGGGGTTTGCCATTCCCAATTTCTTTTCACAAAAGCATTACGATGGCGAGGAGCAAGAAATCGCTGCGGAGCGATTGCACTATTATTTTATCGGCGGAAAAGTGGTGGATTTGACCCCAGATGTAAAACTTAAGCCCGCTTTCTTTGTAAAATGGGTTCCAGGTGCACCGATCATTGCCGATGTTTCGGTAAATGCGTTGCTCAAGGAAACCTTCACTTTTGGGTTGGCCTATCGCTGGGATGATTCTTTTTCCACTTTGTTGGGTATGCAGATCAATCCGAATTTTAGTGCCGGCTACGCCTACGATTTAACCACTTCCAATTTGGCAAGCTACACAGGGGGATCTCACGAACTTTTTGTGAGATACGAGTTCAAATCCTCCAAAAAACAGAAAGAAGCACCAACCTTTTAAAAGTTTGAAACCATTTCTTCATTTGAAGAAAT
>JASBTS010000065.1 GCA_030148305.1 Allomuricauda sp.
ATGAAGGGGCAGCACTAAAGGAAAAAAATAGCCCTAAAACCCAAAAAAGGGCCACAACACGAAAGTGTCGGACTAGTTTTTTCCCAAGTCTTACAAAAGTAATGTTCTCCATAAATGATAAGTTTTGGTCAACTGATCACCATGGCATTATAGGTTCTCGTAAGTGTAAGAAATTGGGGTTTCTTGTTTATTCTAAGTGTTCTTGTGCTTTCGACACGCCACTTCTCAATTTCGTCACATATTTAAAGCATTTGACGCTCACTGCCTATTTTAATCGATAAAAGGCATTTTCATCATCATTATTGACCATATCTGCTACTGTAACAAAAAGATAACGAGGGGTATCTTTTGAGAAAGAACAAAAATAGGGGGAAATTACTCCACTTTTTGGTTTTGAAGAATTTGAATCACCTATTTTTTCCCAATAATATCAACAATTTCCAATCCCATCATAAATGTGGCCCAAAACAGATAATTACCCTATTTTTGCCGAAATTTTTGATGATGGATTTTGAAAGGGAAATAGCAAGAAGAAGAACCTTTGGGATCATCTCCCACCCCGATGCCGGAAAGACCACCCTTACCGAAAAGTTACTTCTGTTCGGTGGGGCCATCCAGGAGGCCGGTGCCGTAAAGAGCAACAAGATCAAAAAATCGGCCACCAGTGACTTTATGGAAATTGAACGCCAAAGGGGAATCTCAGTAGCAACTTCGGTATTGGCGTTTATCTATAAAGACAAGAAAATCAATATTTTGGACACCCCAGGTCACAAGGACTTTGCAGAGGATACTTTCAGGACCCTGACCGCTGTTGACAGTGTGATCGTGGTGATAGATGTGGCAAAAGGTGTGGAGGAACAAACTGAAAAATTGGTGGAAGTTTGCCGCATGCGAAACATCCCCATGATCGTCTTCATCAACAAATTGGATCGAGAGGGTAAGGATGCCTTTGACCTTTTGGACGAAGTGGAACAAAAACTGAACCTTTCCGTGACTCCGTTGAGTTTCCCTATCGGGATGGGATACGATTTTAAAGGTATTTACAACATCTACGAGAAGAATATCAACCTATTTAGTGGTAGTAGTAAAAAGAACATAGAGGAAACCATTGCCTTTGATGATATTGAAAGTCCCGAACTTGAAAAAATTATCGGTGCCAAAGCTGCCCAAAACCTTCGGGACAACTTGGAATTGGTCAGTGGTGTTTACCCAGAATTTGATAAGGATGCTTATTTAAAAGGAGAGCTACAACCGGTCTTCTTCGGTTCTGCCTTGAACAATTTTGGGGTACGTGAGCTTTTGGATTGCTTTATTGATATTGCCCCTTCCCCTAGGCCAAAAATGGCAGAGGAACGATTGGTCAAGGCCAATGAAAAAGAATTCTCTGGATTTGTGTTCAAGATCCATGCAAACATGGACCCCAAACATCGTGATCGTTTGGCATTCGTAAAGGTGGTATCCGGGACTTTTGAGAGGAACATCCCCTACTTGCATGTACGTCAAGATAAAAACTTGAAGTTTTCTAGTCCCAATGCCTTTTTTGCTGAAAAGAAGGAGATTGTGGATATTTCGTTTCCCGGCGATATTGTTGGACTTCACGATACGGGCAACTTTAAGATCGGGGATACCCTTACCAGTGGGGAAAAATTGCACTATAAGGGCATTCCAAGTTTCTCACCCGAACATTTTAGGTATATCAACAATGCCGACCCGATGAAGGCGAAGCAATTATTCAAAGGTATTGACCAGTTAATGGATGAAGGCGTAGCCCAGTTGTTTACCTTGGAACTGAACGGAAGAAAGGTTATAGGAACGGTTGGTGCACTTCAATACGAAGTTATCCAATATCGATTGGAGCACGAATACGGCGCCAAATGTACCTATGAAAATTTCCCGGTATACAAAGCCTGTTGGGTGGAACCTACTGACAAAAACAACGAGGAATTTGCCGAGTTCAAGCGGGTAAAACAAAAATTCCTGGCCACTGATAAAAGGGGGCAACTGGTATTTTTGGCCGATTCGCAATTTTCATTGCAGATGACACAACAGAAATACCCTTCGGTAAAACTGCACTACACCTCGGAATTTGAGTAAAAGGCTATAGGCATGCTTTTAAGCTTCGCCAGTTGGTCCGAAATTCAATGGAATGGCTGGCTGCTCATAATCTTTTATAGGGCCATGGGCCTTTTCAAAACGGGCCACGTTTTCATTCAAAGCCTTCAAGAATTTCTTGGCATGTTGTGGGGTAAGGATGATGCGGCTTTTCACTTTTGCCTTTGGGGCGCCCGGCATTAAACTAATGAAATCGACCACAAATTCCGATACGGAGTGATTGATGATCGCCAAATTGGAATAGGTTCCCTCGGCGGTCTTTTCATCCAATTCTATATTGATCTGTTTTTGATTTTGGTTCTGATCAGCCATAAAAAATAATTGTTAAGCATAAAAAAACCCTGACCGTTTGGCCAGGGTTTCGTTTTTATTTAGAATTTGAATTCCTCTTTTCGGGCCATGATCTCATCATATTCCTCTTTCGAGCCAACGATGATACTGTCATAATCCCTCATACCGGTACCGGCAGGAATCTTGTGTCCGACGATCACGTTCTCCTTCAATCCTTCCAAACCATCAACCTTACCGTTTACAGCGGCTTCGTTCAATACTTTGGTAGTTTCCTGGAACGATGCAGCAGAGATGAATGACTTGGTCTGCAACGACGCCCTTGTGATACCTTGAAGGATCGGAGTAGCTGTGGCTGCTACCGCGTCCCTAGCGGATACCAAGTTCTTGTCCTCTCTCTTAAGGATAGAGTTCTCGTCCCTTAGTTGACGGGCAGTTACGATCTGACCAGGTTTCAACCTTTCGGAATCCCCTGCATCTTCCACAACCTTCTTACCGAAGATTTCATCGTTCTCATGGATGAAGTCGTCTTTGTGCACCAATTGGTTCTCCAAGAAGATGGTATCTCCCGGATCCTCGATCTGTACTTTACGCATCATCTGCCTAACCACAACTTCAAAGTGCTTGTCGTTGATCTTCACACCCTGCAAACGGTATACTTCCTGAACTTCGTTCACCAAGTATTGTTGTACCGCAGATGGTCCTTTGATCGCCAAGATATCCTCTGGGGTGATAGAACCGTCGGACAAAGCCATACCGGCACGTACGTAGTCGTTTTCCTGAACCAAGATCTGGTTGGAAAGTTTCACCAAGTACTTCTTCACCTCTCCGGTTTTGGACTCGATAACAATCTCACGGTTACCTCGCTTGATCTTACCGAAGGATACCACACCATCGATTTCTGTAACCACAGCTGGGTTAGATGGGTTCCTTGCCTCGAAAAGCTCGGTTACCCTTGGAAGACCACCGGTGATATCCCCTGCCTTGGCAGATTTACGTGGGATTTTCACCAAGATCTTACCTTCTTTGATCTTCTCACCGTCGTCCACCATCAAGTGGGAACCAACAGGCAAGTTGTATGAACGTATGGTTTCACCTTTACCGTCTTTGATCAAAAGGGTCGGGATTAAACGCTTGTTCCTTGATTCGGAGATAACCTTTTCTTGGAAACCGGTCTGTTCGTCGATTTCAACCTGATAGGTCATACCTTGCTCAATATTCTCGTATGCAATCTGTCCTGTGAACTCGGAAACGATAACACCGTTATATGGGTCCCACTGACAAATCACGGTACCTCTGGTGATTTTCTCCCCATCCTTCACGAACAATTGCGAACCATAAGGAATGTTGTTGGTACTCAACGTAATTCCGGTCTTGGCATCAATGATCTTAATCTCGGTAGTCCTAGAGATTACAATGTTGGTTTTGTTTCCTTCATTGTTCTCACCTTCAACCATCCTGAGGTCTTCGATCTCGGCAATACCATCAAACTTGGATTCCAAACGGCTATCCTCGGAAATGTTACCTGCAATACCACCCACGTGGAAAGTACGCAATGTCAACTGTGTACCAGGTTCCCCAATGGATTGTGCAGCAACCACACCAACGGCCTCACCACGCTGTACCATTTTGTTGGTAGCAAGGTTTCTTCCATAACATTTGGCACAGATACCTTGGGCAGCCTCACAGGTCAATGCTGAACGTACTTCCACTTTTTCGATAGGAGCAGCTTCCACTTTCCTCACATCGGCTTCGGAAATTTCCTGGCCGGCCCTCAAGATCAACTCCTCGGTCAATGGATTATATACGTCATGAAGGGAAACCCTACCCAAGATTCTTTCACCTAGGGATTCAACGATTTCCTCATTCTTTTTCAAGGCTTCTACCTCAATACCACGCAACGTACCGCAATCCTCAATGTTGATGATCACGTCTTGGGATACATCCACCAAACGTCTGGTCAAGTAACCCGCATCTGCAGTTTTCAAAGCGGTATCCGCAAGACCTTTACGGGCACCGTGGGTTGAGATAAAGTATTCCAAGATGGACAATCCTTCCTTAAAGTTGGAAAGAATCGGGTTTTCAATGATCTCTCCACCACCAGCAGTCGATTTTTTAGGCTTGGCCATCAAACCACGCATACCGGTCAACTGACGAATCTGTTCTTTAGAACCCCTCGCACCTGAATCCAACATCATATATACAGAGTTGAATCCTTGTTTGTCCTCACGGATACGCTTCATCGCCAATTCGGTCAACATAGCATTTGTAGAGGTCCAAACGTCGATTACTTGGTTGTATCGTTCGTTGTTGGTGATAAGACCCATGTTATAGTTCATCATGATACCATCAACCTGCTCATTGGCCTCGGCAATCATTTCATGTTTTTCCTTTGGAATGATGATATCTCCCAAACTGAAGGACAGACCTCCTTTGAAAGCGAAATCATATCCCATGGATTTGATCTTATCCAAGAAATCGGCAGTAGTAGGTACATCGGTTACCGCAAGAATGTCCCCGATGATGTTTCTAAGGGCTTTCTTGTTCAATACGGTATTGATGTATCCTGCTTGTTCTGGCACTACGGTGTTGAACAATACACGACCTACAGTGGTTTCGATGATTTTGGTGACCAATTCACCAGCTTCGTTGAAATCTTTGGTCCTTACCTTAATGATGGCGTTCAAGGCCACTTTCTTCTCATTGAAGGCAATTTCCACTTCCTCCGGGGAGTAGAAGGTCAAACCTTCACCTGCAACAGGCTCCTCTGGAGTAGATCTTTTCTCTTTGGTCATGTAGTACAGACCCAAAACCATGTCTTGGGAAGGTACGGTGATCGGAGAACCGTTGGCAGGGTTAAGGATGTTCTGTGAAGCCAACATCAACAATTGAGCTTCCAAAATGGCCTCTGGCCCCAATGGCAAGTGAACTGCCATCTGGTCCCCATCAAAATCCGCGTTGAAGGCGGTACAGGCCAATGGGTGCAAACGAATCGCCTTACCTTCAATCAGTTTAGGCTGGAACGCTTGGATACCCAATCGGTGCAATGTGGGGGCCCGGTTCAACAATACAGGGTGTCCTTTTAGGACGTTTTCAAGGATATCCCAAACTACGGGCTCCTTCTTGTCGATGATCTTTTTGGCAGATTTTACCGTTTTTACAATACCTC
>JASBTS010000030.1 GCA_030148305.1 Allomuricauda sp.
CTTTTTGATAGTTCTTCAACAGCTTGACCGAACCGATACCATTTATTAGGATTATTAAGGCAATTGCGCCATATATGATTGCTTTTGAGTCGATTAAAACATATATCAACAAAATGTTGGCCAGAGCAATCACCAGACTACTGTAGTTGAGATAGGAGGTTTTGCTGAAAATGATACTGAGGATAAATTCTTGGTTATTGAACACAAAACCTGTGAAGGCCTGAAGGATCAATTTGGTCAATTCAAACAATGCGAGGCTACCCAAAATGACAAAAAATACCATTACAGGATCCAATGATGGCATCATTTGGAACACGCCCAGAATCAAGAAAATGAACAAGGAAAGATTGAGCAATTGGAAAAGTGACATTAAGATATGAAACCAGTTCAACAAGGGCCCTTTTTTACTGTTCAACAAAACGTATTTATCATTGAATGGCAGAATGATGAAATTCAGGAATTTGGCACTGTACAAGTACTTTCCAATGGCCAAAAATACCAAACTTGAGAACACCACTAGGGTCATCCAATCCAATGAAGTAATGCTTTTCTCTATTGGGTTCATTCTTGAATTTTTGTAGGTTGTCCGTTCAAACCCGGTAGCAGTCCGTTTTCCGAAATGCCTATCCTAAAGTACACCGGATTTTCCATTTTGGTCAAGGGTAGCTCAAAAGAATAATACAGGGTGTCCTTTGTTTTAAAAAGGGGTCCCTGTAATCCTTCAGGGCTAACTTTTAATGGTAACATCTGTTGCACTTGCTTATAGGCGTTGGAATAGGAAATGGTATATTTCAATTGATCCAAAGGAATGTCGAAAGGGTAAGGATTATAAACTTTAAGATTATATCCAATTCCTGGTTCATGCTTGTCCACAATACATTTTAGGTTTCGGTACGACTGAAAATTGTCGATGTAAATACCATGGAATATGGTGCTATCCAGGTGCATGTAGGTGATATCCCCTGTTTTACGATATTGGGAGACATATAAAACTTTCTTGCCCCGTACTTTTTCTTCGGATCCATCAATGGAATACTGGTTCTTACGGTACATATAGTTGTTCAGTGAAATGGCTGGTATCCCCGAGTAAAATTCATACATGGGAGCGCGTCGGTATGAGTTTTCAAAAACTATGGGAGTATCTCCTGCCTTTTCGTGTAATGTGTTCACCCATTGCTTGTTTCCATGGGTTTCATACAGAAAAGGGAACAAAGGATGATACACCATCCAAGCCCTGGCATACAGTAAAAGTATCATGCTTACCCATCCAATCCGGTACATCCATTTTCTGCTTTTGGCATTATCCAACAAACGGTTAAAAGCAATGATGATCAAAGGAATGGTGATGGCAATGGCCCACTGCGCCTGAACTCTTCTATTAAAACTTGAAATAAAGAAGAAAATCAAAATTCCATAGATCAAATACACCAATGCTTTTGAAAATTGATCTTTGGGCTTAAACTTAAACAAGGCACCATATACCCAAAAGAACAAGAGCCCGATGATAACGATCAGATTCAGAAAATATCCCAAAGTAAACCCATCAAAGGAATAAGCTTGATTGGGCCGTTCGTAGAGATGAAAGGTAATGGAAACAAAATCATTTTGGTAAAGCCAAACAAAATGAGGGATATAACATACCAAGGCCAGAACCACTGCAAGCCATGCCTTTTTGTTGAAAATCAACTTAAAGTTGGATAGGAATACAAACAAAATGACCAAGACAGCATGATACTTACTGTACATCAAGGCAGCCATCACAAGACCCATAAGCAAGGTAATGGTTAGGGACGGATTCTTTAAAAAACGCTTGTACAGCCAAAGGAACAATGCGGTAAAAAATAACAGGGGGGTGTCGGGCAGGGTAAGGAACCCGTAGGCGTTCATCAAGGTAAAGGAAAACACCAACAAAAAGAAATTCACCACATACTCCTTTTTCTTTGGATTGTCGATCAAATCCCACAATAGGGCATACGTACCCGAGGAAAGTACACAACTCATGAACCGCACGCCCAATTCACCCTTAAAAAAGAGACTACTGAGCTTAATCAGGAATGCCACCATGGGCGGATGGTCAAAATACCCCCAGGCCATGTTCTGCGCATAGTACCAATAGTAGGCCTCATCATAAATGAGCTCCGTAACCGAGGCCTGGATGAGGTTCAGAACAAAAAGGATAGCCAGCAGAATTAGAAAAAGCTTGGGAAACTTTTGAGACATCAATGGGTTTTTAAGGCCCAAAGTTACAAATAATGCCCAAGTAGAACCCGATCAATGCCGGTTGGGTTAGTGAAGGAAAATAGAAAAGCGTATTTTTGGCAATCTAATCCAATAGGAATGGCGGACGGCCTTGTGATCATACCCACTTTCAATGAAATTGAGAACATTGAAGCCATTGTAAAAACGGTTTTCGACCTCAAAAAGGATTTTCATGTCCTTGTTGTTGATGACAATTCTCCTGATGGTACAGCCGCCGCTGTAAGAGAGCTTCAGGTACAATTTCCCAACAGTCTTTTTTTGGAGGTGCGCAAAGAAAAATCTGGGTTGGGCACTGCCTATATCCATGGATTTAAATGGGCCTTGGCACATGGTTACGAGTACATCTTTGAAATGGATGCCGATTTTTCACACCGCCCGGCAGATCTTTCACGCTTGCATAGAGCTTGTGTAAATGGTGCCGATGTTGCCGTGGGCTCCCGCTATAAAAAAGGGGTAAATGTGGTAAACTGGCCGTTGGCCCGGATCCTACTTTCGTATGGCGCTTCATTTTACGTGAAGTTCATCACAGGAATGAAAGTGCACGATCCTACCGCCGGATTTGTCTGCTATAGAAGGAAGGTTTTGGAAACCATTAACCTGGACAATGTGAGGTTCATTGGGTATGCCTTCCAAATCGAGATGAAGTACAGATGCTATCTCAAGAAATTCAAGATAGAAGAGGTTTCCATTATCTTTACGGATAGGGTCAATGGAAAATCAAAAATGAACGGTGCGATCATCCGAGAAGCCATTTTTGGTGTCATTGCCATGAAATTCAGGAGCATTTTCTTTAAAAAGAACTTTTAGCCATGTCAAAAATACTGTTGAAAAATGCAAAGGTCGTCAATGAGAACAGCATTTTTGAAACCGATGTTTTACTGGATGGGGAAATCATTTCCCGAATAGATAGGGACATAACCGATTCCCAAGCAAAAGTCATTGATCTGAACGGCGACCTCTTGTTGCCAGGGGTCATTGATGATCAAGTGCATTTTAGGGAGCCGGGCCTAACCCATAAGGGCACCATTGCCACGGAAAGCCGGGCTGCCATTGCAGGTGGGATCACCACTTACATGGAACAGCCCAATACCAATCCGCAGACTACCACCATTGAAAAGTTGGAGGAAAAAATGGCCATTGCGGCCAAGGATTCCTTTGCCAATTATTCCTTTCTTTTTGGAGGTACCAATGACAATTTGGAAGAATTGAAACGGTTGGACAAGAATGCCTGTTCCGGGGTAAAATTGTTTTTGGGGTCTTCCACAGGGAATATGTTGGTGGACAATGAGGAAGTCCTTGAAAAAATCTTCAGTAATACCGAAATGGTCATTTCGGCACATTGTGAAGACGAAGTTACCATTCGTGCCAATATGGAAAAATACAAGGGTATTTACGGAGATAACATCCCTGTAGAACTCCATCCCATCATCCGAAGTGCAGAGGCCTGTTACCTATCCTCATCCAAAGCGATTGCCTTAGCAAAAAAGACAGGAGCAAGGTTGCACGTTTTCCATGTTTCCACAGGAATTGAAACGGACCTTTTTACGAATGCGATTCCATTGGAAGAAAAGAAGATCACATCAGAAGTTTGCATTCATCACCTTTGGTTTTCAGATGCCGATTATGCCGAAAAAGGCACCTTGATCAAGTGGAACCCGGCAGTGAAGACCAAAACGGACAGAGCAAAACTTTGGGAAGCTTTGTTGGACGACCGTATTGACGTTGTCGCTACGGACCATGCCCCACACACCCTTGAAGAAAAGGACAATCCCTATACTTTGGCACCGTCAGGTGGCCCACTGGTACAACATGCTCTTTTAGCAATGCTACAAAAGGAATCCGAAGGAATGATCTCCTTGGAAAAAATGGTGGAGAAGATGTGCCACAACCCCGCCAAGTTGTTCGATATTGATAGGCGTGGTTTTGTAAGGGAGGGGTATTATGCGGATTTGGTACAGGTGAACCGAAATTGCCAAAACCAGGTTAAAAAAGCCAATATTTTGTATAAATGTGGTTGGTCACCGTTTGAAGGTGTTACTTTTGAATCCAAGGTCGTTCGTACATTTGTGAATGGATTTTTGGCCTTTGATGATGGTTTTTTTGCCGCTCAGAAAAATGCAAAAAGGCTCACTTTTAACCGCTAGGGAATGAAAAGGATTGTAATTACTCTTTTGGTTTTATTCTTGGTCAGTGCTTGTGCCGAAAAGGTGATCGAAGCACCTGAAAATCTAATTCCTAAAGATAAAATGGCCGATATTCTCCATGATCTGGCCGTATTTAATGCAACCAAAACTACCGTTGAAAATAAGTTTAACAATTCCGGTATCGATATTATGCAGTTTCTATATGACAAATATGGAATAGATAGTGTCCAATTTTCCCAAAGCGACCTCTATTATGCCTCTATTCCTTTGGAATACCAGACTCTTTACGAAACTGTAAAAAAGAAATTGGACGATCAGGCGAAAATCATGGAAGATACTGCAAAAGCTAAGAACGAAAGTGTCAGGAAGGCCAATGAGGCCAAAAAGGATTCAATTGAGGCCATTAAGGATTCGATGAAGGTCAAACAGGAAAAAAAGAGGCCGGTACTAGCTAATCCTTAAACTTGGAACAACAAAGATTAATGGTCGTGTCCAGATTTCCGTATTCAAATCCCAAAGCTTCCTTCAATTTGGAATTGTCATAATTTTCTTGATGGTACAATCCTTTTGCCATCACT
>JASBTS010000069.1 GCA_030148305.1 Allomuricauda sp.
ATTTCTCAATATGGAAGTCAGCCAAGTGCGCTCCGACGCCTCGCCCCTGTAATTCTTCCTGGATTGCAAAGCGGCAAGTATGGCCTCTTGTACCAAATCCTCAATAATGGAATCATTGGAAACATGTTTTCGGGCATAGGCTTTCAGGTACTCGGAATAAAGGTCCATCCAATTATCGGGATTGATGCTTTTTACTTCGGATTTCATGCTTTTATTGATTGCTTGTGTTCTTGTCTGTATATTTTGAATTCTTTGACTCCTTGAAGATAAGGTTTTATGCCATATCAAAAAATTTAATGCGATTATGACGTCGAAATGCTGGCACTTAACAACATATCAGTTATCCCTTTCATAAAAACCATTGTTTGTTGCCGCTGAATTAATATTTTCCATTCCCTTGATCATTTTGGCCATCAATGTCAAGGGCAATACTTTATGGCCGTACTGCCCGTATCGGATTCCACAGGTAATTTTATATATGGCAAATGCCGGAGGAACCATTAAGGGCCACCACCAATGTTGAAGTATGTAGATGTTCCAATTTTGTACAGCAATTCGATACATTGAACTTCTTGAACAATTGCGATACAAAAAGATATAGCATCAAGACATATAAGCTTTATCCAATCCCCGGGTGTACGTGTTTTTTTTCTATATTAATGTCGATGGACCGGATTTTTTTCATACTTCGTGGGATGTTTGCCGGTAACGCTGGTGGCCTTGTTACAATCCATTTTTGGAACCAAAATGTCATCCAGATTTGGGAACAATTTCATAGGAAATGTTGCATTCCGGTATCCGGAAGCTGCACCGAAAGGTAATTCCCATAGGGTCGACTAATCCAACAAATAAAAAATAGGCTATGGTATTCAGGGGAGAGGGAAAGGAAGTGTTTCTATTGGAAGAGATCAAAGGGTCATCAGAGCATCTGCTTTCCCAAGTTGGACAGACAAGCTCACTAACCTTGATATGGTGTCTGGATGATAACACCTCACTTCAGATCGATGGGGTTCGAATCGATTTTGCCAAAGATCAATTGTTTTTCCTGACGGAGTTTCACCGTATTGCGATTATACGGCTCGGCCATGCAAAACTGATCAGTTTCAACAGAGCCTTCTATTGTATATTGGATCATGACAAGGAAGTGGGGTGCAAGGGTGTCCTGTTCTTCGGTGCATCCCAACTTCCCGTTTTGACATTGGGGGCATCGGATTTGGGTAAGATGGGGAACCTGATAGATGTAATTGCGGATGAAATGAACTCCTCGGATGGCCTGCAACTCGAAATGTTGCAGATATTGCTCAAAAGGCTGTTGATTCTTTGTACACGAATCTACAAACGCCAAGGTTCATATGAAAAGATCGAGGAATCCAACCTTGATCTGGTCCGGGAATTCCATTTTTTGATTGAAAAACACTTTAGGACCAAGCATACCGTGGCCGAGTATGCGGAATTATTGAATAAATCCCCCAAAACCATTGCGAATGTTTTTGCTGAAGTGGAATCCTTTACCCCGCTTGCATTGGTACACAACCGGATAATGCTGGAAGCAAGAAGAATGTTGAGGTATACTGACTTTACCGTCCAAGAGATCGCTTTTGACCTTGGATTTGAGGACCTCCAGACATTCAGCAGGTTCTTCAAAAGGAATGAGGGGATATCCCCTTCCGGATACAAGAATCTTTCCTAAGGGAAAAATTGACAACACATAGGGAAATTAAGTCTATAACATCTCTTCACTATCTGCCCATCTTTGCACCGTAATTCTAAATCATTTGTAGATGGATACATTTAAAATACGTGCGAACAACAGATCTTATTTCAAGGGCTCTTGGAATGAAAGAAATAGGGTTTCCTATTTCCGTAGGTTGGGGACGGTATCGCTCCTTGATCGACGCTAGCAAATATATGCCCGATGTTCATCCAGAGGTTCAAAATTGCGAACATCCAAGATGAACGGACTAAAATTTTCCGGCCATGGAACGGGCAGGGGCCGGAAGTAACAAGTATAATCAATAATCTTAAAATCTTAAAAAAATGAATCAATTTGAAGTACCGACGAAAGAAGAAGTGACATCCAATAATCAGGCGATATTTGAGAAATTGGAAAAGAACCTTGGATTTGTTCCCAATCTATATGCATATTTCGCCAAGAACGAAACCGCGCTAGGGGATTATCTGACCCTTCAAAACCGTAAATCCACGCTCAGGGCCAAGGAAAGGGAAGTGATCAATCTTGTTGTGAGCCAGATCAATGGTTGCCGTTATTGCCAGTCCGCCCATACCGAATTGGGCAAGTTGAACGGATTTAGCGAAGAACAGATATTACAGATTCGAAAAGGACAGGCGCCCTTTGACGATAAATTGGATGCATTGGCTCGTTTTACGGCCATAGTTACCAAATTCAGGGGCAATGTCCCAGAAGAAGCCAAAAATGAATTTTTTGCGGCCGGCTACAGTGAGGCCAACCTTATCGATGTGGTGATAGTGATAGGGGACAAGATCATCAGTAACTATATCCACAATCTGACCGGCTTTGAAATCGATTTTCCGCTGGCCAAGGAAGTAGAGGCACTGACACTTTAATCAATTAATAATCATTAATTTAATATATATTTCCATGAAAACTATTTTGAAATTTGGTATTGTGGCCCTTATGGCCTTATTGACACAATCATTGGCGGCCCAAAAAGTGGAGACCGTTAAGTTGGTACAGACAGAGGGTGAGTTTACCACCAAGGAACTCTCGTTGAAAGAGGGAAGTTACATTTTTGAGGTGACCAACCAGGGGGTGGACCATGAATTGGGTTTTGTACTTACTCCAAAGGGTAAGACGGATCAAGCGCACCATATCAAAGCGGCTTATGTACAGAATGCCATCAAAGATGGTGAAACCTCTTCATCAAAGGTGGTGACACTTACAAAAGGCGAGTATGAGTACTTTTGCCCGCTTAATCCAACGCCGCATTATACTTTGATCGTAGAATAATTTAATTTGATAAAATCCCCCGAAACCAATCGGGGGATTTTTATTTAAAACCGAAATGTTTATGGAGGGTACAAATCTAAAAGAACAACTTGATGGTAGGAGAGCACTATTTGAAAAAAAGGCCCCGCTGGACATCAAGAAAATATACCGCGAAGGGATTGAGGATGTAGTGGAAAGTGGTGTGACAAGGGATGCGAAACAGATCGGGGACCTAGCTCCGGATTTCAGCTTGCCGAATGCATCCGGTGAAATGGTGAGCTTGTCCGAATACTTGGAAAGGGGACCGATCGTACTGTTATGGTACCGGGGAGGTTGGTGCCCCTATTGTAATATCACCTTGTCAAAATACCAGGAAAAACTGGATGAAATTAAGCGAAATGGGGGGAATTTGATTGCCATAACCCCTGAGTTGCCAGATAATTCTATAACTACTAAGGAAAAGAACAGGCTTCAGTTCGAGGTGTTGAGCGACCCCAAAAATAAGGTCGGCAAAAAGTTTGGGGTGGTGTTCAAGCTGACCCCGGAGGTCGCAAAGAATTATCAGGACAATTTTGATCTTGAAGGATACAATGGTGATTCCAGTCATGAACTTCCCCTAGCTGCAACGTACGTGATTGATAGTAAACACCGCATAAAGTATGCCTTTTTGGATGCGGATTATAGAAACCGTGCAGAACCGGACGAGGTAATTCAAAACCTGGTCCAGCTGAAGTCGTAGTTTTTGGTGATTGATGTTGATGGAGAGAACAGTCCCTTGATAAAATAAGGGGCTGTTCTATTTTATTCGGTATAGCAATTTTTTTATACTTACTGGAATAGGTAAAACACAGAAAAGGTTTATATGCATTTGTTTTTTATGTCGAGTACGATTTTTTGGTCATCTTTCTGCGCTGCACTTTTCCCGTATGGGCAAGGAATGGCAAAACGCCATTGGGTTGGATTGTTTAAAGGAAACATGGCGAGAGATATTAGTGCCCTTCCACAAAAAAAATGGATGTGGGACTATGTTTTTTGAGCCATACCTATGCCGGGTGTATTTTGTGGCCTACGAAAATGACAGGATCCCATTTTTACGGCCCATAATCACAAGGTCAGTAGTCTCCAGGAAGAGCCCCGTTTCGACGACCCCTGGAATGTTGATCAATTTGCTCTGTAACAGTTCCAAATCCACCGACCCTTGAATGTCCAGATCTAAAATCGAGTTGTCCTGATCCGTTCGATATGTTGTCCCATTATTGGTGCGTAACTGCGGGTTTAGGCCCATTTTAAAGATTTCATCCATGATTTTCCCTTGTGCAAAAGGAATGACCTCAACGGGCAGTGGGAAGGAACCAAGCTGTTCGACCTTTTTACTGGAATCAGCGATGATGACATTTTTTTCAGAAAAAAAGGCAATTATTTTTTCACGCAAGAGTGCGCCGCCCCCACCCTTAATGAGTTGTAGTTTGCTATCAAACTCATCGGCCCCATCAATATTGATGTCAATATGGGAGGCTTCGCCGAGTGAAATGATTGGGATACCTGACCGGATGGCCAACATTTCAGATGCCTTGGAGGAGGCAACCCCTCTGATGTTGAGGCCTTCCTTACATGCTTTTCCCAACAATTCGATCATAATGGATGCAGTGGAACCTGAGCCGATACCGATGATCATATCATCATCTATCAATTTGAGTGCGTTGAGGGCCGCATTGGTTTTTTCTTTCATCCGTTCGTTCATACCCTAATTTCTATTCGGCGAAGCAATGACTATATTGAATTAACATTTGGAAGCATCAGTTCCACTTAAAATTACCAAGATTTAGTCGATTTGCAAGGGCTTTAAATCCAATAATGCGGTTTTCCCAAAAGCATATGAATTTTTGGGGTAATTTTCCGTTCCAATATTGATGGAACGTAATGGCCTTGAAGAACGTCTGGGCAAATATCTTTTGGTGCCCATAGGTTCCAGGTCCTCGGACGTATGTACCATTCCCGATATACTATATCCACATTGGAGTGCCGTTGTACAAACCAAGGAATTGTTCCATAATTCGGCATAAAATGTGTTTTAAATGTAACGTCACGGATGAAGAGGGTCTTTTAAAGAGGTCAAAATGACATTGTTTTTAAGGCTTATTGGATAATGGTTTTGAGCGCCACAAGAAATCGTACCAATAAGGGCTACAAGGAGCAGGAAGGTGAATGGTCTCAAAAAAAAGAGGGTATCTATTGGTTTTATCCTCATAGGTGTAGGTGTCAATGGATCCGTTTTCCCTCATAGGACTTTATACCATGCTGATAAAGGAGCACGGAGGTAAAACCACCATTTCCTTTATCCGCAAATTCGACCTTCAATTCTTGGTCCACTTGAAACATCCTTTCGGACTGACCTATCAGTAGGTAGGGAGACTGTCCCGGAATGATCAAATTCAGTTTTCCATTGTTCTCCACGATATCGAAAGTCACATTTTCCTTTATCTGGAATGTTCCGGTATATGCTCCAATTTGTGCTTCGGGCAGGGCAAAAAGTTCAATTGGAACCATCTTTGTGTCCCTTGTTTGAAATATTTCCCTACCTTCCTCCAGATAGGACTCTGTTATCTTTCTGTAGAGTTTGAATCCATCATCCGCGTTGGTGAAAACGACAAGTCCCTTTTTGGATCGTGGCAGCAGTACAACAAATGTCTTGACCCCATTCTCATCCCCTGAGTGAATCAGGGCCATCTCACCATTCGACAGGGAGGGTATGACCTCCCATCCAAGACCTTGGAAAAGGCCTTTCTTGATTTGGACCTGGGGTGTGGTCATTTTATCAAATAGGGAAGAGGATAATACCCTACCCTTTAAGAGTTGGGCGCACAGTTCCGTATAATTCCCTATGGTGGTCTGCAATCCTGCCGCCGCGTTAAGTTCCGTCCTGGGTGCATAATCATATTCCTCAAATTCGTTGTTGTGGGGATAGGCCACCAATCCCATGTCCCAACTCGCGTTCCATGTAAAGGAAATATCCCTTAAATGGAGGGGTTTAAATAGGAATCGTTCCGCCAGTTCGGGAAGCGATTCACCAGTCTTGACCTCTATGGCCTTCCTCAAATATTCATAGCCCTCCCCGGAATAGAGATATTGCGAGCCTGGTTCAAAATTGAACTCCAATTTTCCCGAAGGCCCCATGTTCCTCCAATTCAAAAACCCCGATTGGTGGCTCAAAACGAAGCGGGCGTTTAAATTTTTTACCCGCGCGTCATCCTTTACCTCGGGGTCAATATGATATCGATAAAGTGGTTCATCCAGATCCAAGGTTCCATTATCTACAAGTTTTAGGGCGATTAGAGCAAAAACGGGCTTGGTCAAGGAGGCAACAGTAAATATGGTCCTATCGTCGGCTTGGACCCCGATACGTCCTTCCCCAAAGACATTGCTGTAGGACATTTGCCCATCTTCAATCACCCCAACCGCAACCGCCGGGACGTTGAACTCCTTTTGCCATTCAGGTATCCGTTCCCCAAGCATATCGGGCGATGCGATTTGGGAATGGATAATCTGCACAAACACTAGAAGGGCAAACAAACAGGTCTTCATCGATATGTAAATTAAATTCGAATCCATAAATGTGACGCTTAAAAAACGAATACGTTACAATGTCACCTCTAATATGGGATATTTTTGTGAAAGGAACAAAGCCTTCAACTATCTGAAAAATTCCTTTTTATGGGGTTCATTGGGAATTAGATGAAACTCCAAGGCAATTAAGGGTAAAAGCCCTAACGGAGATAGCCCGGACCCTATAGGGGCTGAATGCGGGTTTTGGGAAGACATGAATGCCCTTGAAGATATGACCGCTCAATTCCAAATATTTTTTCTCAAATTACATGTACCAACTGGTAAGCTTCATGGCGCTCCATCGACCGAATCCCAGTCGTTCAGGACGAAAGGACAAGGAAGGGAAAGCTCATGCAAAGGCATTGCACAGATTAAAATGCCAATATGTGATGTCGATACATGGTATTGTAATCTCTTATGATCCAGAGAAACGGGGCTCTAGGTAACGGCCATGTGGGCCGTTGTTGAAATGACTCGGATTGTTGGGCACACATTTAATCCAAAACCCAAATCCATTGGGTTTTGGAGAAGCATGCGAAAGGATGATTTTACCTTAATGGTACAAATTTGATCTTGAAAGTATTTTTCAGTACCTTAATCCGTAAGGTTGAAGTCACATGCCAAGGTAAATGTTAAGGAATATGGATAATTGGACTATACCCTAATTTCGGTTGGCATGGAGCGCAAATGGAGAAAACCTGCCAAGTATTGGCTTTTAATCAGGCACAAGATGTAAAATATCGGGCATAAGATGTAAAATAATTATATATGAAAAACACCAAGTTGAATATTGAAAACAGAAAGGGCTATAAACTGCAAGCTTATTTGGAACTGCCCGCCAACCAAAAACCCAATCATTATGCGATTTTTGCCCATTGCTTTACCTGCAACAGCAATCTGCGGGCCGTGAAACAGATCAGTAGGGCCTTGTCGAACCACGGTTTTGGGGTGGTGCGTTTCGATTTTACCGGTTTGGGACGAAGTGAGGGGGAGTTCAAGGAAAGCCATTTTTCGGCCAATGTCGATGACCTTATAGATGTAAGCAATTATTTGGCTGAAAATTACGCCCCAGCGGAACTAATCATCGGACATTCCCTTGGAGGCGCTGCGGCAATAGTTGCCGCCTCAAGACTGGAAAATATCAGGGCAGTGGCCACTATTGGGGCTCCATCGACCTCAGATCATGTGATGCACCTTTTTTCACACGGTCCGGATGACGTGGTGCATATGGGTGAAATGGAAATCGATATTGGCGGTCGCAGCTTTTTCGTAAATGAAGAGTTTATGTCGGATTTTGGCAAGATCGATTTAGCGGAAATCACAAAAAATTTACGGAAGCCCCTGCTGATAATGCATGCCCCTTTCGATAGCATTGTAGGTATTGAAAATGCACAGGAGTTGTACCAAGGTGCCCACCATCCCAAAAGTTTTGTCAGTCTGGACCAGGCCGACCATTTGTTGACAGATAAGCGGGACAGTGATTATGCGGGCAAAGTGATCGGTACATGGGTACAGCGCTATTTCGATCCCATAGAAAATAGGATCCTGGATACGGATGGGGAACAGGTCGTGGCCCATTTGAATGCGGTGGAAAATAAATTCACCACTTCCATACAAACGCAGAAACACGGTTTTATCGCCGATGAACCTTTGGGTGTGGGAGGGGATGATCTCGGGCCTTCCCCCTATGACCTTCTTTCTTCCGCCTTGGCGGCGTGCACGGTGATGACCCTGAGGATGTACGCCGAAAGAAAAGGGTGGGATCTACAGGAAGTGTTTTCATATATCACCTATTCCAAGAAACACAGTGATGACCTGATGATCGACCTGGAAGAACCCAGACGGATGGACCACATCAAAAAACGATTGAGGCTGGTGGGCAATTTGGACGATATGCAACGTGAACGTCTCAAGGAAATTTCGAAGAAGTGTCCAGTGCACAAAACCCTGTTGGAACAGGCACTCATTGAAACCGAGATTATTTAGTCAATAATTTAAATCGAAGCTTTCCATATCGGGTTAGCATAGGGTCCAACCTGGAATGTAAAGTTATGTGCCTTTGGACGACAAAATGGCAAAGCAATGGAAATGAAAGTAGGGCTCGCTCAGATTTCACCTGTATGGTTGGATAAATTTCTTACCATGAAAAAAATAATCTTTAATTTGGAAAAAGCGCACGGTGAGGGATGCGACCTGGTAATATTCGGAGAGGGACTGCTTCCTGGATACCCCTTCTGGATTGCACATACCAATGGCGCCGAGTTTGATAGTTCCTTCCAAAAGGACATGTACTTCCATTATGCCCTAAATGCGGTATGCATTGAAAAAGGGGATTTGGACCAAGTTTGTGAAAAAGCCCGTGAACTGAATCTGGCGATATATCTGGGCATTATTGAAAGGCCCTTGGACCGGGGAGGTCATAGTCTTTATTGTTCCTTGGTACACATCAATGCAAGGGGTGAGATTGTCTCGGTGCACCGCAAGCTCCAGCCTACCTATGAGGAACGCCTGGCATGGTCACCGGGTGATGGACATGGCCTAAAGGTACATGATCTGGCAGGTTTCCGTGTTGGAGGGCTCAACTGTTGGGAAAACTGGATGCCATTGCCCCGGGCCGCCCTCTATGCGATGGGAGAAAATGTGCATGTTGCCGTTTGGCCGGGCTCTGATTACAATACGAGGGATATCACACGATTCATCGCAAGGGAGTCAAGATCATATGTAATCTCTGTTTCTGGACTGCTCAGCAATACGGATATCCCGAGCATCATCCCCAATAGTGCGTTGTTAAAGCAAAACCTACCTGAAGTCCTTGCCAATGGAGGTTCCTGCGTGGCAGGACCTGACGGGGAATGGATTATCGAACCCCAATTGAATTTTGAGGGATTGTTGACGGCGGAACTGGATTTGGGATTTGTTCTAAGGGAAAGGCAGAACTTCGATCCCTCCGGACACTATTCCAGACCGGATGTGACCAGATTGTCGATAAACTCTGAACGGCAGGGCATCTTGGGGCCTAAGAATAGAAATTTTGAAGTGTGAGATTCTTTCGGCGTAAGTTTTATGGCAGCCCTTCGTCAAAGTTAGTAAATTGGGCACTGCTAGGGTAATCTGGATGCATGTGTCGATTGCGATTTCGAAATGCCAAAGCAACGGGTCCCGTTGTTTTAGTTTTATCGCGAATATATCTTATGCTTTTGCACCAATGGAATCCTCTTAAAATTGACCAGTGATGAAAATACTTCACCTTCTACTTCCAATGATATTACAATTTTTTATTTGTGTCGGGTGTAAGAATCCAAAACCAAACACAGATGGGAAAGAACATGGACAGACAGTCAGTGCGCCCTCAAAGGATCAAGCTAAAGCGCCTGATACTTGGATTGAACGTCGGGTTTCAAAGGCAAGGGAGAAATTGTTGTCAACTGAGGCCGGTCGTATTGTTTGGCAAAGCATGGATGCACATGGAGGATTGGAAAACTGGTATAAAAATGGGCCATTATCCTTTCATTTCAACTACCAACCCTTGGATGGCGGAGTACAACGAAATACCTATCAGACCATTGACACATGGAGCTTGAAAGCAAAGCACTCGGACGCCAAAAACCGGTCCAACCAATATGGCTGGGATGGCAATGACTTTTGGATTAAGGCTAAGGATAGTACCATATTTGGGTACGATACCAGATTTTGGTCCTTAACCCCGATTTACTTTGCGGGACAGCCCTTTATTCTAGATGGTACTGGTGTAAACCTTGCAAAACTGGAGCCCATGATATATAAAGATACAATGTATGACCGTGTAAAAGTGACCTTTGATCCAGGAACAGGAGATGCACCCGATGACTACTATGTACTGTACATGGATGCAAAGACACATAGGTTGAAGGTGATTCGCTATATCGTCTCCTATCCGGGCTATTTTGAAAAGGGCGACCATTTGCCTGAAAAGTTTATGGAACTTATTGGTGAGCAGACCATATCAGGTATTCATTTTCCAAGGGCTTATAGGACTTATTGGCTAAATGAAAATGAGCTACCCGGTGAGCATATCACGGATATCGACCTCACGGAAATCGGATTTTTGCCTGAGCTCGAACCCTCTTTTTTTGATATTCCCATTGGGGCAAAGACAATTGATTCCCTTTAATATACAGCTACCTTGAAAAAAATATTATTATTGTTGGCGGACGGATTTGAAATCTTTGAGGCCAGTGCATTTATCGATGTGTTCGGTTGGAACCTGGTAGAAGGGGATGGCACTACCACTCTATATTCCTGTGCCTTGGACAAAAAAGTATTGACCACTACCTTCAACCAAAAATTTATGGTGGATTTTCTACTTGATGAAATTGATGTTATGGATTTTGATGCCTTGGCGGTTCCCGGTGGGTTTGAGGAATTCGGTTTCTATCAAGAGGCCTTTGACGATCGGTTTCTGGGTACCATTCAAAAATTTCACCGAAACCAAAAATATATCGGTTCGATATGCACAGGTGCCATTCCCATTGCCAAAAGCGGCGTTTTGAAGGGGAGGTACGGTACTACGTACCATCTGAACCCTTTACGACAATATATGCTGAGCGACCTGGGTGTCAGGGTAATAGAACAACCCATTGTCGAGGATGGAGGTATCATTACATCCTATAATCCATCGACCGCCGTGGATGTGGCCCTCACATTATTGGAAAGGCTTACCAGTTGGGAAAATGCCAGGGAAGTGAGAAGACTTATGGGGTTTGATAGAGCCAAGGAGTGAATGCAAAATTTTCACAAAAGGCACGGAAATCAGAGACTTCTAACCGAATTTCTCCCGAAATGCCCCTAGTGACATACCGCATACTTTTTTGAACTGGGTACTGAAATTGGACCAGTTCCTAAAACCACTCTCGTAACAGATTTGGGTTATTGACCTATCCGTTTCCTTGAGTAATTTACAGGTATGGGATATCCTCACCTCGTTCAGGAACTGGATGTAGGTCTTCTTGATATGTGCTACTTCAGCAAAAATGGCACTGAATTGTTATTTTTTCAAGTGATGTATTAAACTCTCATAGGGTGTTTTTCACTTAAATGCACCATTTGGTCTATCAAAGTTATAAAAGTCTTCCCATTGCTTAATTTTTTTGTTCAAATCCGCATCGTCGGGGTAGTCCAATAGTTAATATAACTGTTTTTTGCCCGCGAGGTGCGACCGTTCCACCTTTCCGTTAAGCTGAGACCTTCCGGGCTTTATGTAACAGTACTCCATGCCAATGTCTTTAACATGTCAATTGAACCTGGATTGGAACTCATGCCCATTGTCGGTTTGGATGGTATGGATTCGGATTGTGAACTTACCGACCACATAATCAATAAAGTCAATAGAAATTGATTGGTTCTACCTTTCATATACTTTCAATGCCCTGATAAGGTT
>JASBTS010000073.1 GCA_030148305.1 Allomuricauda sp.
GGCAACCGCTCCAACAAGGCAAAGAACCAAGAAGACACCGCTTTGGAAGTGAACCTACTCGCCGCTTCAGAAATTGCACGGCAGTTGCGTTTACGCGATATGGGCGGAATCATCGTAATTGATTTTATCGATATGACCAAAGGAGACCACAGAAGAAAACTCTTTGATCACCTACGGGATGAAATGAAGGACGACAGGGCAAAACACAAGATCTTGCCCCCCAGTAAATTTGGCTTGGTACAGATTACCAGACAAAGGGTACGTCCGGAAATGAACATCAAAACCAGTGAGGAAAACCCCAACGTTGCGGGTGCCGAAGTGGAAGCTCCGATCGTTCTGATCGATAAAATCCAGTCAGATCTGGAAAGGATCATTAAAGGTGAGAAAAAGCCAGACGGCATTGTATTGAACATACATCCGTTCATTGCGGCCTACCTTACCAAAGGGTTTCCTTCCATACGTTCCAAATGGTTCAAGACCTATAAAAAATGGGTCAAGGTACAGCCGAGGGACGCATACCAGTATCTGGAATATCGTTTTAAAGACAAAGACGGTAAAGAAATCAATATACCTTAATAAAAAGCGGTCCAAAATGGACCGCTTTTTTTGTTTAAAACGGTTTCAACACAAAATGCTACTTTTGATAAATACCTAATTGAAACACTATTTTGAGACCCATTTTATCATTGATTGCCCTAATTTTGATTACCGCCTGCTCCAAAAAAGAGGCAGAATCACTGTCTGTATTGTTGGAAGATTCGCCCTTTATTGAAGGTGCCTCCAACTACTTGGAATCGCCTTTTGTTACCGCCGGGGACCGTGTGTACATGGTGGGGCATCAAGATGGGAGTTTTCCTCCGCTAGGTTGGCACATCAAAGGAGAAATGGGCGGTATTTGGAATCATCCCATCAAGCTTATGGATGGCTTTGATGCCCAAATGATTATAGATGGTCATACTATGCCCTTCAACAAAGCCACAGCATTTACCAACTACCCTTTTGCAAACAAACACCAGTTTGAATTTGACGAAGAAGATATTTCGGTGGAACGTATTCAGTTTGTTCCCGATAGAAAACAAGGGGTTTTTGTTCAGTTTGTGATTCGCAACAATTCCAATGAAACCAAAAAAGGGAAATTCCAATTTAGTGGGCAAACCGATTTAAGGCCCACTTGGCTCGGGGAACGTACCAACATGGTTGATGGCAAGGACGAAGCGAATTTTGATGGAAAGAAATGGGTGGTAAAGGACGCGTCCAATCCGTGGTTTAGCGTTTTTGGGTCCGAGCAAACCCCTGACCTGACCTTGACCCATGAGAATCCAAATGCAGCCAATGGGGTTTCAAATTCCTTGATCTACAACATTGAAATTCCAGCCGCATCCGATTTCATATTGAATTTTACCATTGCCGGATCTTATACTTCCCTGAAAGACGCCGAAGAGAATTATAATTCCATCCAAAACAACTTTTACACTCTTGCCCAAGAAAAGAAGCACCGGTTTGCCAAATTGGCCAACCAGACCAAGCTGACCGTTCCGGATAAAGACTTGGAGCAAGCCTTCGAATGGCTCAAATACAATTGCGATTGGTTGGTACGAACGGTGCCCGAAATGGGAACGGGAATCGGGGCCGGACTGCCTGATTATCCATGGTGGTTTGGGGTGGACAGCGAATATGCATTGAAAGGGTACATGGCCATTGGCAGGGAGGATATTGTGGAAAAGACTATCCGCCTTTTGGACAGTGTTTCCATGGCCCTTAATGGCAACGGGCGCATTTTGCATGAAATGTCCACCAACGGTGCTGTTTTTAATGAAGGAAAAATCAACGAGACGCCCCAGTTTGCTTCATTGATTTGGGAAATCTACACATGGAATGGAGATAAAGCTTTTTTGAAAAAGTATTTCCCAACGGTTCAAAAAGGATTGAATTGGCTATTGGCTGAAAACGACGGCAACCAAAACCTTTTTCCTGATGGTTTTGGGATGATGGAAATCCATGGTCTCAACAGTGAAATGATCGATGTTGCCTCCTATACCCAAAAGGCTTTTTCTGATGCTGCCCAAATGGCAAATGAATTGGAGCAACCAGAATTGGCAAAGAAATATCAAACATTGGCGGACAACTTGAAACAAAAAATCAACGATGAATTTTGGTCCGAGCCGTTTGGTTCCTATGCTGATTTTATTGGAACGGACGAGCAGGCCATCCATCTGATCGAAGACGCCATAGTAAGGGCCGATACCCTGAACAAACCTTGGGCAGTTGAGGAGTTAAATACCACGAAGCAACAAATTCTCAATCATCCATCAGACCAACCAAGACCTTTTGTACTCTACCACAATTGGGTGGTGAACACTCCAATGGAAATGGGCATCGCCGATTCTTCCAAAGCCATTACAGCCTTGGACAATGCCAAAAAATTCACCAATCCCTTCGGGATGTTCGTTACAGGTATCGATCGGGATGAATCAGCAGGAAAGGATTTGGGCTCCTTTAAAGGAAGTAAGGTTTTCTCTTATACCGGAGCCGTGATGACACTGCCAACAGGGGTGCAGGCGGTGGCCGAAAATAATTATGGACGACCTGATCAAGCCTTGGATTATCTGAAGCGGATGACCCGCACCTTTAGCTATGCACTTCCCGGAAGCATTTATGAAGTTTCCCCGGATTATGGTATGGTGACACAGGCATGGAACATTTATGCTTTTGCCTTTCCTATTGTTCGGCAATTTTTTGGCATTCAACCTATGGCGCAAAATAAGACGGTCAAAATCAAACCGCAAATGCCAAGCTCTTGGGACCATGCATCCTTGGAGAATGTAAAAATCGGGGATAATGAGGTCTCCATTTGGTACGAAAACAAGAATGGTAACTTTCAAATGAGGGTACAACAATCCAAGTCCGATTGGTCCATTGTGGTTGATTTGCCTCAAGGCGACTATGAAATAGTGAAAGGTGAAGCCCAGGTTACCCCTTCAGGAAACCGTACTATTTTTACAGGAAAGGGCACATCCCTAGAGATATCAAAAAAACAATAGGAATGCCGAATCAATTTCCCCAAAGATCATTTGTTTCGGTTACGGAAGCCACCAAGAAGATGGAGCATTATTGTGCCTACCAAGAGCGTTGTCATCAGGAAGTGGCAGAAAAACTCAAGGGGATGAACATGATTCCCGAGGCCATTGACAAAATTGTGGGCCACCTCATCCAAGAAAATTATTTGAACGAGGAACGTTTTGCCAAAAGTTATGCTCGGGGAAAATTCAATATTAAAAAATGGGGCAAGAACCGCATTGTACGAGAATTGCAGTTACGGCAGATTTCCGCTTTCAACATCAAAAGCGCCCTAAAAGAAATCAATGATGGTGATTACCTCGACACCTTGGATGTACTGGCACAAAAACGATTGGATCAAATCAAAGAAACCAACATCCAGAAAAGGAAGAAAAAACTAGCCGATTATTTATTGTACCGCGGCTGGGAAAGTCACTTGGTTTTTGATAAAATCAACGAGTTGATTTAAACCTAACTCCATTTTTGGGCCATTACCCTTTGGGTACGCAGAAGCGCTTGCTCGTTCTTCCAATCGATCCATTGCTGGCCTTTCATCTTGCGCATCAAACTATCAAAATGGCGCATCACGAAAATATTATACACTGCCCTACTTAAGTTTTTGGGCTTTTTGGCAATGGAACGTAAACTCATGGAGAAACCCGGTGTCACATATTTCATGTAGTGCCAATACCCTTCCGGAATGTACAGCACGTTGCCATGTTCCAAATTGGCGATATGGCCTTTGGCTCTTTGTAAGGCAGGCCATTTATCCAAATCCGGGTTATCAAAATCGATGTCTTCCCTAGTGATCAACGAATGGGGCACTTTGTATAAATATTTGGTTTCTTCCTGCGAAAAGAGGATGCATTGTTTCTTCCCTTCAAAATGAAAATGGAAAATATTGGCCAAATCAATATCGTAGTGCATGAAGGTATAGGAATCTTCCCCACCAAAGAACAGCATGGGCAAACCTTTCATCAATTTCAGTCCAAAATCGGGATAAGTGAAATCCTTTTGAAGTTCAGGAACTTCTTTGAGCACATTCCAGAGAAAAATACGGTATCTCGTTGGGCCACTTTTCAACAAATCCACGTAGTCGGACATCTTCATTCTGGCATGTGGCTCGTTAAAACCTTCATCATGCTTTACCGGCCGGTCATCATAAAGGGGTACTTCCTTTTCGCCAGCCACCTGTTTCATATACTCCAAGTTCCATTTGGAATAGGCTGGCCAATCCTCAATAAACCTTTCGATCACAACA
>JASBTS010000034.1 GCA_030148305.1 Allomuricauda sp.
TCTTTTCTCGATGAAAGTGTCGATTCTATCGACCTGAATATTTATGGATGGATTCCTTTATTTTTTCTATCCTGTTTTCGGGATCTGGGTGTGTGCTTTGGAACTCCGGAACTCGGTTGGGCCCAGTCGCGGCCTTCAATATTTCCATCACCTTGATCATTTCATTGGGGTCGTATCCGGACTGGATCATGAAGAGGACTCCAAGGTCATCACTTTCCAGTTCATCACCCCGTCCGTTCTTCAATAGCGTGTTCTGACCGATGCCCGCCACTAAATTGCCCATATCGCCCCCCACAGAGGCTCCCGTGGCCAAGGTTTGCCAAAAACTGCTTTCGGCAATACGCTCCGCCGAATGCCTTCCGATCACATGTCCGATCTCGTGTCCCAAAACCCCAGCCAACTGGGCTTCATTGAGTTGAGAAAACAGCGCGTAAGTGATAAAAACCTGTCCGCCGGGCAATGCAAAGGCGTTGATGGTCCGGTCATCTGCCAGTAAATGGAATTCATACTGATATGGGGTCTCTCGGGCCACACTGTGCTGTACCAATCGGTTGCCCACATTGTCCACTAGGGACTGCATGCGCTGGTCAGGGTAAAGGCCACCGTGTTGTTGGGCCATTTCAGGAGCGGTCTGCAATCCGATCGCAATTTCTTGCTCGGCAGACATGTTGATGTTCTGCACCCTTCCGGTATAGGGATTTTCTTCTTGGTTGCTGCATCGGCGGATAAAAGCAAAGGCCACGATGGCCAAGCCGATCAAAATACGGATCCTCCAACTTCCTCTTCTCATGGTAGTAGTGTTCTAGCTAGTGGAAGATACAAAAAAAGCCTACAAAAGGTTTGGGTTGATGTCCAAAATATTGTCCTGTACATAGGTTTTGATAAACCCGGTGGTGAAATGCTCCGTGCCCAAAAATTCCTCTTTTTCCAGAAGCCTTAGAACATTGAGTTTCCGATAGGCCGCCAACATGGGTACCGAAATGGGGGCATAACTGTAATGCCAAGGTTCGTATTTAAAGCCCCGCCTTCTTGGGTCGTTGTTGTACACCAAGTAGAAACCGAATTTTTCGGAGTTTTCATCCAACCACAATTTGAGGCCTTCAAATGGGCCACCTGCTTCAAATTTGTTGGCGACCAGCACATCGCCAGTTGATTTGGGATACCCATCGATGATATCGATATCCGTTCCCCAATGGTGTCTGCTGGTACCAGGTATGGTGGAGTATTCAATGATCTTGTCTATGGCGCTCAAGGGATCCATACCATCGTCTTCGGTATATTGGATGTATTTGCGTTCCCAAATAGCTTCTTGCCTGTAGAAATCCCTATAACTGGATACCATTTTGATGTCGTACCCAGCCGTGTAAGCGGCTTTTTTCATTTCAAGGAAGGATTCGTATGCTTCTTTTCTCAAATTGATACCCTCCCCAAAAAGCTCCACATCGGCTTTGCCCATCAGCTCATCAGTGCTGTAATCATCGTTAAAAGATGTGGTGATGAACGGCGGTAGGGTACAGGCCATACCTGTTAAGGAAGTCGATTTGATAAAGGTCCTTCTTTTCATGGAATGCATTTTGGCTTCCAAGTTAAGAAGTATTTTTTGTAAACAGGTCACAAATTGACAGGGAAGCCCCGTCAGTTTATCGATCTAGGAAAATAAAACCGGTATACTCCAATTGAAGATCAAAAAGGGACACCAAATAGAAATAAACCCCTTCGGCCAACCCTTGTTCTTGGTTCAAGATCATCGTCCCTGTATTGGCCATACCCCGAAAATCGTTGGTATAATTGATTTTCTCGAATACTTTTTGACCGTAACGGTTATATATGGTGAGGTGGTTGTTGGGAGATTCCTCCAGTCCATCAATGATTAAAAAATCGTTGATACCATCCCCGTTTGGACTCAGAAAATAATTGCCCAAGGTTGGGTTTTCCACAGCAAAGGTGTCGGTAGGCAAGGGTGTGGTGCCAAAAGTAATGGCGGCATACTCACTGGGGATAAAAGTCTCCGAGGTCACAAAACCTTGGGTGATGTCTCCACTGAATGCAGTGTTGCCTATCACCGTCCATTGGTTGGCAGCCTTGTTCCAGCCAACCACGATCACTGATTCTGGTGTGGCATTCGGGATGAGTCCCAAACCGCTCCTAGTGTTCCATCCAATGGTCACCTTTGCAGGGACATCGCTTTGTAGAATCCAAAACTCACGATCCGAAATGGAGCCAATATTGCGAACTTTTTGATTAATATCAAAACTTTCTGGGATGGAGGATGGGTTGGTGGGGTTTTCATAAAAATAGGCGCAAATGGCTAATGGGGTTACGCCCTCAGACTGCATGTTTAAAGGGCGAAGTTCATTTTGGTCACCAACGGGGAACAAAAAGAAATCCCGGTTATTGATGGCCGCAAACCCACTGACTTTGGAAATATCACTTTCCCCGGTAAAAAAACCTTGATCCATGAAATTCAGGTATACATCCTGATTGTTCTTTGGGGTCAGGAAATTCCCATCGATAAAATTAACATTGTTACGGACGTTGACGGGTTGTTGTAAAAAAACATTGCTGCCTATCATGATTTCGGTATCCCAAAGGGTAGGGGGTATGTTTCCAGAGACTTGTATGGCATTGTTGCCATAAAAACCTACCAAACCTTCGGTCTGATCAAAATTGGCATCATTGTAAAAACTGGTATGCAGACCCAAATTGCCACTCGCATGCACCACTAAATTACCGGCATTGTACAGCCCTTGGGCCATGGCAAAACTGGCAAATAATAGGAATGGTATGTGGAGGAGGGATTTCAAGGGCTAGTTTTGCTTTTGTTCCAAGAGCAATGCTTTAATTTTCTCCATCTCTGCTTTAAGGTTATTGACCTCGCTGGCTAGTTTTTCATTTTCGGATTGGAGTTTCTCTATTTTCTTTTCTTGCTCAATGGTATGAAGGAACAATTCTTCTATTTTCTCCAATTGCGCAAGTGATGATTCAGTAAGTCTGTATTTCCCAGAAGCTTTGATTTCATAAGCTGACCTAATTCCTGGCAGGTGATTGTTCTTTTTTACAAACTCTTCAACCTCCTTTAAACTCTTAAATCGATATGAATTGTTAAGTTCTGAAAATCCACTAAAATATTTTTGAAATACAAAATCAGGTACATTCAAAATTGTGCCTCCAGAAATAAAGTCTCCAGTGGTTGAAACATCACTAACAAAAATTGGATTTACCTTACTACCATCAATTCCTGCTCCAAGTTGAATATCATCATTGGTAATTGTACCATCTGCTATTTTAGCGGAAGTCACCGCGTCATTAGCTATCACAGTAGCACTGGTAGGTCCGGTTACATCTCCTAGTAAATTGTCCACGGCAAAAGTGGTACCTGTCAAGGTAAGCCCAGTTCCGGCAGAATAGGTGGTGTCATCGTCAATATCGTCCGCGAAGCCTGCCGGTATTCCGGTCAGGGTGGACCAATCGGGTGAAATCGTTGCATTGTCCACGGCAAAAGTGGTACCTGTCAAGGTAAGCCCAGTTCCGGCGGAATAGGTGGTATCATCGTCAATATCGTCCGCGAAGCCTGCAGGGATATTGGTTATTGAAGTCCAATCAGGAGTGATGTTTGCGTTGTCAACTTGCAAAGAACCATCTCCAGCTTGTGTAAGTCCAGTTCCGGCAACATTGGCATTTATTTTGTCGGCTGTTACACTATCGTCTATAAGTTCTATGGTACCAACAGAATTGTCTGCCATTTTTGCTAAAGTCACGGCATTATCAGCTAAATCAATAGTGGCGACTTCACCATTGGCAATTTTTAAGGATGTTACTGCTCCATCTCCTATTTTGCCTGTACTTACAGAGCCTCCTCCTAACTTTGCATTGGTTATGGCCAAATCAGCAATATCGGCTGTAGCTATTGCACCATCCAAGATTTTAGCAGAGGTAATGGCATTATCAGCCACATCTAACTGTACATCCTCGAACAGGGCATTTGTAGGAGTTCCCGTAATCAAAATGGTGCCATCGGTCGAGGAGAGCGTCCCATCTCCGGCAAATTGGGTCACATCTACCTGCAAAGAACCATCCCCAGCTTGAATAAGCCCTGTGCCAGCAACATTGGCATTTATCTTATCGGCATCAACACTATCGTCAACCAGTTCAATTGTTCCCACTGAATTATCGGCCATTTTGGAAAGGGTCACGGCATCATCAGCCAAGTCTTCCGTAATGATAGCGCCGTTGAATATTTTATCTGTGGTCACGGCATCGGGAGCCAATTCGGTATTGTCAATTCCCCCGTCCAGTACATCCAATGTAAAGGGATCGGTGTCCAATCCAGCGCCAAAAAGTTCCAGGGACCCTCCCAAAGTGGGCCCAACTACTTCGTTGCCTATCACACTGTCCTTCTCCGTAATGGCCAAGGTTTTTTCATTGGAAAGCGTCCATGCGGTTCCGTTGTATCTGAAAATTTGCCCGGCCTGGGTACCATTTTCAAATTTCCCCAACGATACGGATTCCGGGGCCAACAACCTTTTGGTCACCGATGCGGTCTGTATCTTGGTATCTCCATTGATAGTAGAGTTTACAATGTTGACACCTGTGATCTGGTTGACCTCAAAATTGTAATTGGTGCTACCATCCGGGTTCAAGGATTGTAATATGGCTATGGTATTGTCTATGGCATTCGGGTTTACCTGG
This sequence comes from Allomuricauda sp., assembly GCA_030148305.1. Taxonomy (GTDB): domain Bacteria; phylum Bacteroidota; class Bacteroidia; order Flavobacteriales; family Flavobacteriaceae; genus Flagellimonas. The sequence goes on from JASBTS010000034.1 coordinate 4,690, forward strand.
ATCAAGGAATCGGCCCTTGTGCTTACCGTAAAGGAGTTGTCCAACGCTTCGCAGATGTTGATCCATTCGGTGCCGTTAAAGTAGTTGATACAGCCTTGATCGGTGTTGTAGACCATGGCACCTGGCAAGGGGTTTATAGTGCTCATTTGGGCATTGGTGACCCTGGTGATCACCAGAACACGGTTGTTGCTTTCCAGTTCCAGAACCGAGGCAGGGTCCAAATTTTGGGGGTTGTCCCCGATCTTTACCTGCCCACTTAGGGTGTTGATCATGAGTAGGCCAATGACCAAGGATGCAATGTAAGTTTTCACAGTGTTTGTTATTTGAGGATTTCCAAACGTAAGGAACAAATCTAAGGTTAAGGTTCCATATTTATATGAAATTCCGTCAAAACACGAAATTCAAAGGTGAATGGGAAAATCCCTTTGGGTATATTTGTAAGTAGAATTAACAAAAGTTTAGAACCCCTTCACTTTTATATATCCGCACCAAGGGTTTTCTTTAACGTGTGCTAAACACTCTCTTATGAAAAATTTTGTCTTGATCTTGTTCTCGTTACTGGTTTCGGGTTGGTCCCTTGCACAGGATAGCCGTCAACTGTTAAGGGGGAAGGTATTGTACCGGAGTTCCAACGTGCCCAATGAGAACGTGATCAACTCCACCTCTGGTGAGGCCACCATTACCAACGATAATGGGGAATTTGCCATTGAGGTGAAGGAAGGCGACAAAATCGTTTTCACGGCAGTGAACTATCAATTGGAGGTGGTGACCGTTACCCCGGAGATTTTGCAGAACAACCGTTTGGTGGTGGAAGTGAACGAAAAGATAAGGGAGTTGGACGAAGTGGTGGTGACTCCCGAAAACCAAGCCAAATTTTTGGAGGTGAAAAATGAGGATTTCAAGGAATTTGACTACGAGATCGACCGGAATACCGAGGTGGTGAACTTGGCCGAATCCAGAACGGTGCGAGGCATGCGGGATGGTATCAATTTTGTGAATATTTTTAAGGCGCTCTTCAAATCCCGGCAAGGGGAAGGTGGCGAGGAAAGGGAACCTCTCAAAGTAAGTGAAGTGCTCCGGCATGTGTATGACGATGAATTCTTTGTAGTGGATCTTAAATTACCACAGGATAAGATCGATGCCTTTTTGTTGTATTGCGATGATAAGATTCCATCGCAGACCTTGCTCAAAAAAGAAAACGAATTTCAATTGATCGATTTTCTGGTGACCCAAAGCAAAGCTTATCTGGAAACCCTCGAATAATGAGAACCCTTTTCGTATGCACAACTTTCTTTATGGTGTTTTTGGCCAGTGCCCAAGATGGGGAGGGCAAAACATTGTATGGAAAAGTGGTGAGCGAGGATGAGGACGTAGTGGGCGTTGTGGTCCAGAACATCACCGCCGATAAGGCTGTTATCACCGATTTTGAAGGGAAGTTTGCCATCGATGTACAGGTCAATGATACCTTGGTGTTTTCCGCGGTCCAGTTTGTGAAAAAAACGTTACCGGTGACCGAGATCCTCTACCATGCCAGTTATATTGAGGTGCCGATGGTGGAGTTCGTGAACCAGTTAAAGGAAGTAGTGGTAAGTCCCTACAACCTTTCCGGGGATTTGACCCAAGACCTTGGTAAATTAAGTTTGGAAAAGGACGTGAGTGCCGAAGCCTTGAAGTTGCCCAATGCACACCAACGGATTCCCACCCAAAGCGAGCGGATGTTGGATCAGGCTACCATGGGAAAATTCAATATGGGCATGATCTTGAGCCCGCCCTTGGATCCTTTGATCAATGCCATCACCGGTCGCACCAAAATGTTGAAAAACCGAGTCAAGGTGGACAAAGCTTATGCCAGGACCCAGCGCGTACAGGATTTTTATGTGGATTCCCTTTTTGTGGCCACTTTAAAGATTCCGACTGAAAAAATTGATGATTTCATGTATTTCTGCGAGGTAGACGAGGCCTTTCAATCCACAGTGGACACCCACGATAAACTTAAGATCTGGGATTTTATGTTGGAAAAGAGCAGGGCTTATCGGAAAAACAACAACCTGGACTAAGGTTTTTGGCAAGCAAATTGCTGAAAACAGGGTAAATCTGTAACATTGCCTATTCCAATGGAGTCTAAAAACAATATGATGAGAATGAAAAAATCGCGAATGTTACTATTGCCTTTGGCAATGGTGCTTTTTCTGTCCTTCACCTCCGTACACAAATTCTACGTTAGCGTAACCAATATGGTCTATTCCGAAGAGGACAAGGCCATACAGATCACGAGCCGAATCTTTATAGATGACCTTGATGTTCTCATGGAGGAACGTTATGGTATCAAATCCCAATTGGCAACCCCAAATGAATCCAAGTTGGCGGATGAATACCTTGAAAAATATTTCAGGGCCAAGTTTGTGGTTGAAATCAATGGAAAGCCCATAAAATACAACTTTTTAGGAAAGCGCTACGACAAGGATGTGGCCATATGTTACTTGGAAATTCCGGATCTGAACCTAAAGGATGTCAAATCCATTTCGGTACAGAACGAGATCTTGACAGACCTGTTCGATGAACAACAAAACGTGGTGCATATAAAATGGGACGGACACAAGAAAAGTTTTGTGCTCATCAAAGGGAATAATAAAGGAATGTTAAACTTATAACGTAACGTTAACAATTGGTTAAAATGCGTTATTTTTCACCGTTTTAAAATCAAATAGAAAATGAACAAAGTCAAGTATTGCATGGCTTCTGTGTTGTTCCTAATGGGAGCACTGGTAATGGCACAAGAAGAAGGCGACGTAAAAACCGAAAGGGAACCTGGACACTATAACCAAAGCAGGTTTAAACAATTGTACGAGGAGTTTGCCACTCCAAACACCTATCGCTCCGCTTCTGGGGCTCCAGGACCTGATTACTACCAACAACAGGCAGATTATGTGATCAATGTACAGTTGGACGATAAAAATGCCAAGATCAGTGGTGAGGAAACCATCACCTATCACAATAATTCACCGGACGATCTAGAGTTCCTTTGGGTGCAATTGGATCAGAACGTCCGTGCCAAGGATTCCAAATCCCCATTGCGCGACGGTAACGGGGTGAACATCGCCTATACAGCGGGCAATTTTGCGGAAACGTTCATCAGTGAGCCATTTGATGGTGGTTTCAATATTGAGTGGGTAAAGGATGCCAGTGGAAAACCATTGACCTATACCATCAACCAGACCATGATGCGCGTGAACATTCCACAACCGTTGAAGAGCGGTGAGAAGTTGTCCTTCTCCATAAAATGGTGGTATAACATTCCTGATCACACCGTGAACAGGGCCAGATCAGGCTACGAATATTTTGAAAAGGATGGCAACCGCGCCTATGTGATTGCACAGTTCTTCCCAAGAATGGCTGTTTACAGCGATGTGGAAGGATGGCAGAACCATCAGTTCTGGGGAAGCGGTGAGTTTGCCCTTCCATTCGGAAATTATGATGTAAGCATTACCGTTCCTGCCGACCACGTTTTGGACGGAACCGGTGTTTTGCAGAACAGGGAGGAAGTATTCTCCAAAGACATGATGAAGCGTTACAAAGAGGCTTTAAAATCTTATGACAAGCCGGTAATCATCGTAACCCAACAAGAGGCCGAGGCTGCTGAAAAAGGATTCGCTACCAACACCAAAACTTGGAAGTTCAAGGCTACCAATGTTAGGGATTACGCTTTTGCCACTTCCCGTAAGTTCATTTGGGATATGCAAGCCGTTAAGATCGGTGGAAAAGATGTAATGGCCGTATCCTTATATCCTAAAGAAGGAAACCCACTTTGGGAGGAATTGTCTACCAAGGCTGTGGCCCAAACTTTGAAAACATATTCAGAGCATACTTTTGATTACCCTTACCACAAGGCTATTTCGGTGCATGCCAAAAACCAAGGTATGGAGTACCCTATGATCTGTTGGAACTATGGTCGTCCTAACGAGGATGGTACCATTTCCGATAGGGTTAAATATGGAATGATCAGTGTGATCATCCACGAGGTGGGCCACAACTTCTTCCCAATGATCGTGAACTCCGATGAGCGTCAATGGGGTTGGATGGATGAAGGTCTTGATACCTTTATGCAATATTTGGCCGAGCAGGATTTTGGGACCAACAATCCAAATGTAATCGCTCCGAACGACAAATACCCATCAAGAAGAGGTAACCCAGCGGACATTGTACCTTACATGGCCGGAGATCAAAAATTTATTTCTCCTATCATGTCCAACCCAGAAAACGTCTACCAATTGGGACCAAATGCCTATGCCAAGCCAGCAACGGCACTTAACATCCTAAGGGAAACCGTTATGGGCAAAGAACTTTTTGACCATGCCTTCAAAACCTACGCACAACGTTGGATGTTCAAACACCCAACCCCTGAAGATTTCTTCCGTACTATGGAAGATGCCTCTGCCGTGGATTTGGATTGGTTCTGGAGAGCTTGGTTCTACACCACCGATTATGTGGATATAGGGGTGAAAGGTGTTAAAAAATACTACGTATCCAGCAAGCCTACCAAGGAAATGGAAAAATACATGGCAGACAGGAACCTTACCGAGGCCGATCTACCTCCATTGGTATATTTGGCCGAAGAGGAAAGCGAAGACTTTATGCCCGAGTTGAAAGGAAAATCCCCAACGGAGACTTCCCAAAACTTGAAAGAGTTTATGATGGACAACATGACCGAAGCCGAAAGATCTAAGGTGAAGGAGCCTAAATATTTCTATGAGATTACTTTTGACAAACCAGGAGGCGTGCCCATGCCATTGATCGTAGAATATACCTATGCCGATGGTACCAAGGAAAATGTGACCTATCCACCAGAAATTTGGAGGAAAAATGATGTTGAGGTAAAAAGGGTCATTTCTTCCCAAAAGGAATTGGTAGGCATTGTGGTGGATCCTAAATTGGAGACTGCCGACATTGACACAACCAACAACTCTTGGCCTAAAAAAGAAGAGAAATCAGACTTTGATAAGTTCAAGGAGAACATCAAAGGAAAATAATCAAAAAAAGACTGTTAAAGAGCCTCGTGATTTCACGGGGCTTTTTTTATTTTGCTGATAAGTTCTGATTATATTTGTTGTATGCATTTTCTATTCATTAGCGGAGCGGAAATTTTCTTCATCCTATTTATTGTGGTGATGGTGTTTGGGGCGGACAAGATACCTGGTATTGCCAAAGGTTTGGGCAAAGGTATGCGCCAGCTAAAAGATGCCACGGATGATATTAAGCGCGAAATCCAAAAAAGCGCGGATATCGATACAGACTTTACCAAAGAGATCCGCAAGGAACTCAATGAGGTGAAGAAAAATGTGGACGAGGTTACCGGCTCCATCAAAAGGGACATCAAGTAATACATGTGGGAAGATTTGCTCAAATGGGATCGGGATACGTTTGTGTATCTCAACAATTTGGGCATAGAACAGTATGATGGATTTTGGTCCACCGTTACCAATATAACCACTTGGATTCCTCTTTTTTTATTGTTTCTGTACCTGCTTTTCCAAAAGTTTGACAGGAGGGAAGCCCTTTATAAATTTTTCACCATAATGGGATTGGTGATTTTTATTACTGCCATTACCCACTGGACCAAGATTTCCGTGGCACGACTACGTCCCAATAACACGGAAGAGATCAATACGATTATCCGAATATTAAAAAGCCCTACCGATTACAGTTTCTTTTCCGGCCATGCCTCCAGTTCGTTTTCCATAACCACCTTGGTATTCCTATTTTTGAGGAAGCAGGTGAAATGGGCTTTTCTGTTTTTTCTTTGGCCTCTTTTGTTCTGTATGAGTCGCATTTATGTGGGGGTACATTTCCCTATAGACATTATAGCGGGATCAGTAGTTGGGATCTTATCGGGAATGTTGTTCTATGGGCTGTACAACCGTTTTATAGCACCCGGCTTAAGGTCAGTCCGTCCCTGATCGGTAAAAGCACCGTTTCTACCCTAGGGTCGGTTTTCAATTTTTCATTATAGGCGAGTAAAGCTTCTGTGGCCTTGTCCCCTTTTTGCAGTGGTTCCACCACTTTTCCGGACCATAGTACATTGTCCGACAAAATGATGCTTCCACGCTTAGTTTTGGTAATCACGGCTTCAAAATAGGCATCATAGTTCACTTTTTGTGCATCGATAAATACCAGGTCGAAGTTCTTGTCCAAAGTGGGAATGATATCCAATGCATCACCCGTATGCTGGAAGATTTGGGAGCCGAAACCGCTTTTGTCAAAATATTTCCGCTGAAGTTGATGCAGTTCCTCGTTCACTTCAATGGTGTGCAGTTCCCCATTTTTTTGCAGGCCTTCCGCCAGACAAAGAGCGGAATAGCCCGTATATGTGCCAATTTCCAGAATATAGGCAGGATTGATGATCTTGGAGAGCATGCTCAGCACCCTTCCTTGAAAATGACCGGTGATCATGCGGGGTTGTACCACCTTCAAATGGGTTTCGCGGGTCAGTTCTGTAAGCAAAGGAGGTTCCGGTTCCGAATGGTTGGCAATATAACTTTCCAATAATGGTGATAGGAAATGCATGTACAAGTTTTCGCAAAAATATAGAAAAGAACTACATTGGAATAGTTAATCAACCAAGTGAATCATGTCCTCATCTGAAATACAAATACGCCGCGCCGCCCTACAAGACCTACCGATTCTGTTGGATTTTGAACAGGGCATTGTTGAAGCCGAACGACCTTTTGATGTGACCATTAGACAAGGAAGGGTGAGTTACTACGATCTGGAAAAAATGGTTCAGGATACCAATTCCTGCGTGGTGGTTGCCGAAGTCGATGGCAAAATCGTATCCTCTGGTTATGCCATTTCCAAACCAGCGAGACATTACTTGGATCATGAGTTCTATGCCTATTTGGGATTCATGTACACGGATGAGGAGTATCGGGGCCGAGGCATCAATGCCCAAGTGGTGGAGGCACTCAAAAAATGGTCGGAGGAGCAAGGTTTCAAGGAAATACGGTTGACAGTGTACAACGACAATGTGGGAGCCATCAAAGCATATGAAAAAGTAGGTTTTAAAAAGCACATCATCGAAATGCGGTTGGAACAATAAATACCATCACAAATTGTATTTTTGAACCAAACCTTAGTATATGACCTTTCAGAATACGCTTGAATTTGCACAACAATTGGATGCTGTCGATACCCTTGCCCAATACCGGGACGAGTTTCATTATCCACAGGTAAACGGAAAGGATGTCATCTATTTTACGGGTAATTCCCTAGGATTACAGCCCAAGCGTACCCAACGGTTTGTGGATGAAGTGATGAAAGATTGGCGGGATTTGGCCGTAGAGGGTCATTTTTATGCCGATAAGCCTTGGTGGGACTATCATGAGCGTTTGGCTGCCGGACTTGGCAAGGTAGTAGGGGCACAGCCCAAGGAAATTTCGGTCATGAATACCTTGACGGTAAACCTTCATTTGTTGATGGTTTCCTTTTACCGACCCACAGCAAAAAGATTCAAGATCCTTTGTGAGGAAAAAGCCTTTCCTTCCGATCAGTATATGTTGCAGAGTCAGGCCCGGTTTCATGGTTTTGATCCAAAAGAAGCCATTGTAGAGGTCAAAAAGAGGGATGGGGAACATGCTTGGCGTACCGAAGATATCATCCAAAACATAAACGAGGTAGGTGATGAACTCGCCTTGGTACTGATGGGCGGTGTGAATTATTACAACGGACAGGTTTTGGATATGGAGGCCATTACCAAAGCGGGCAAAGCTGTTGGGGCCTTTGTGGGATGGGATTTGGCCCACGCCGTAGGCAATGTGGAACTGTCCCTGCATGATTGGGATGCCGATTTTGCGGCCTGGTGCAGCTACAAATACATGAACAGTGGACCAGGGAATGCTTCTGGAATCTTTGTCCACGAAAAACATTTAGGCAAGTCGGATATTCCCCGGTTTGAAGGCTGGTGGGGCACCAAAAAGGAGACGCGTTTTTTGATGAAACCCGAATTTGACCCTACTGGAACGGCAGATGCGTGGCAATTGAGCAATCCGCCCATACTTTCTTTGGCACCTTACTTAGCCTCGTTGGAACTGTTCGATGAGGTGGGAATGGAGGCCCTTATCAAAAAACAGAAACAAATCGTGGCCTATCTGG
>JASBTS010000132.1 GCA_030148305.1 Allomuricauda sp.
TTGTTGGTGGCCTCAGAACGTTCAGTTGGGAAGAAATTGCAGTATAAAGGGGAAGAGCATACGGTAATAGGCCTTGCAGATGCAGTAGCCGAGCAGCCAGAGATTGCGATTTTCTCAGCAGGGGGGAGCACTTCTTTGGAGTGGGCTCCAAAATTTGCCGAAGTGGGCACCACCGTTATTGACAATTCATCTGCATGGCGCATGGATCCAGATAAAAAATTGGTGGTTCCCGAAATCAATGCCGATACTTTGACCCCTGAGGACAAAATCATTGCAAATCCTAACTGTTCCACCATTCAAATGGTGATGGTTTTGGATCCCTTGCACAAAAAATATCAAATGAAACGTGTGGTGGTCTCTACCTATCAATCCGTTTCCGGAACCGGTGTAAAAGCCGTTCAGCAAATGGAAAACGAGGCTGCGGGCGTTGAAGGTGAAATGGCCTATCCGTATCCCATCAACAGAAATGCATTGCCCCATTGTGATGTGTTCTTGGATAATGGCTACACCAAAGAAGAAATGAAATTGGCACGTGAACCACAAAAAATATTGGACGATCGTACTTTTTCCGTTACCGCAACCGCAGTGCGTATCCCCACGGCAGGAGGGCACTCAGAATCTGTGAATGTTGAATTCCACAATGATTTTGACCTAGCCGAAGTAAGAAAAATATTGAGCGAAATGCCAGGGGTGGTAGTTCAGGACAACACCGCTACCAATACCTATCCTATGCCCATGTTCGCCAATGGAAAGGATGAAGTTTTTGTGGGCCGTATCCGAAGGGACGAAACCCAACCGAATACTTTGAACATGTGGATCGTGGCAGATAACCTTAGAAAAGGAGCCGCCACCAATGCCGTACAGATTGCAGAATACTTGGTAGAAAACAACTTGGTTTCCAATACTACAGAAGCCATTTCTTAAATTTCGTTAAAGCTTTTCAAGCAACCGATAGATTTGTTCGTTTTATGGTATTTTTATCAGAATCAATCTGAATGAAAATGAAAAACGCAAGTCTATTGGCTGTTATCGTTTTATTGACGGCCTGCCAAAAAACCACTAAAAGAGAACCTATTACCGTGAACTATCCCACTACTAAAAAGGTCGACACGGTCGACACCTATTTCGGAACCGAGGTTCAAGATCCCTATCGTTGGCTCGAAGATGACCGAAGTGCCGAAACCGAAGAATGGGTAAAACAACAAAATGCAGCCACTTTTGGGTATTTGGATAAAATTCCATTTCGTGAAGACCTAAAAAAACGCTTGGAAAAACTGTGGAACTATGAAAAAATCGGTTCCCCGTTCAAGGAAGGGGATTACACCTATTATTACAAGAACAATGGCCTTCAGAACCAATACGTGGTCTATCGGAAAAAAAGCGATGGTAAAGAAGAAGTGTTCTTGGATCCCAATACCTTCTCTGAGGATGGCACCACATCCTTGATGGGTCTTAACTTCACAAAAGATGGTTCCAAAGCCGCTTATTTGATTTCCGAAGGAGGTAGCGATTGGAGAAAGGGTATCGTCATCGATGCCGAAACCAAGGAAATTGTTGAAGACACCTTGGTCGACATCAAGTTTAGTGGCATTTCGTGGAAAGGCAATGAAGGTTTCTTCTATTCTAGCTACGACAAGCCAAAAGGAAGCGAGCTTTCGGCCAAGACCGATCAACATAAACTGTATTACCATCAATTGGGTACGCCCCAATCCGAGGACAAAATTATTTTCGGAGGTACTCCCGAAGAAAAGCACCGTTACGTAGGCGGTTATGTTTCCGAAGATCAAAAATATCTGTATATCACCGCTTCCATTTCAACTTCAGGAAACAAATTGTTCTTGATGGATCTTACCGATCCCAATGCAAAGTTGGTCACTGCTTTGGATACCGCGGATTCCGATACCTATGTTATTGATAACGAAGGTTCCAAACTTTACTTGGTTACCGACCGGGAAGCGCCAAACAAAAAAGTGGTGGTGGTAGATGCTTCTAACCCTACCCCAGATAATTGGGTGGATTTGATCCCTGAAACCGAAAACGTATTGACCGCTGGTACTGGTGGTGGCTATTTCTTTGCTGAATATATGGTGGATGCCATTTCAAAAGTGCTTCAGTATGATTACGATGGAAAATTGGTCCGCGAGATCAAATTACCCGGTGTTGGAAGCGCTGGAGGTTTTGGTGGCAAAAAAGAGGATAAGGATTTTTACTTCTCCTTCACCAATTACAATACTCCGGGATCTTTGTACAAGTACAATGTGGAAACGGGAGCGTATGAACTGTATTGGAAACCTCAAATCGATTTCAATCCAGACGATTACGAGTCCAAACAAGTTTTCTACACCTCCAAGGACGGCACCAAGGTTCCCATGATAATCACTTATAAAAAGGGATTGGAGCTAACTGGTAAAAATCCGACCATTCTGTATGGCTACGGTGGGTTCAACATCAGCTTGACCCCCTCCTTCAGCATCGTGAATGCCGTTTGGATGGAACAAGGGGGCGTTTATGCCGTTCCCAACTTAAGAGGTGGTGGGGAATATGGCAAAAAATGGCACATTGCCGGTACGCAAATGCAAAAGCAAAATGTGTTCGACGATTTTATCGCCGCTGCTGAATACCTCATCGCTGAAAAGTACACCTCCAAAGAATATTTGGCCATCCGTGGTGGATCTAACGGTGGTTTACTTGTAGGTGCTACCATGACCCAACGACCTGATTTGATGCAGGTTGCCCTTCCCGCCGTGGGTGTGATGGACATGTTACGCTACCATACCTTTACCGCTGGTGCAGGATGGGCGTATGATTATGGTACCTCTGAGGATAGCGAAGAAATGTTCCAATACATAAAAGGCTATTCTCCCGTACACAATGTGAAGGAAGGTGTTTCCTATCCTGCCACTTTGGTGACCACGGGCGACCATGATGACAGGGTGGTTCCGGCACACAGCTTTAAGTTTGCGGCAGAACTTCAGGAAAAGCAAGCGGGGCCAGCACCAACCTTAATCCGTATTGAAACCAATGCAGGTCACGGAGCAGGCACCCCAGTGAGCAAGACCATTGAGCAATATGCCGATATTTTCGGATTTACCTTCTTCAACATGGGCTATGATGAACTCCCCAACCAAGCCGTGTTGAAAGAATTTAAGGATTAAGAAGTCAACATAACTTCTTGTCAGTTCGAGCGCAGTTGAGACCCCCATGATTATTTTGTGATGATCTAGGCTTCGATTGCGCTCAGCCTGACAGTTAACATCTCATATAAATAGAGATAATGCTAAAAGTCCATATTGATTCCTTTGGATATAAGGACCAGATCATTCTGGAAGACATTTCATTTGAAGTTGCCAAAGGCGAGCATTTGGCCCTTATGGGCGAAAGTGGTTCGGGGAAAAGTACCTTGTTGAAAATCATCTACGGCTTGCTCCATGTGGAAAATGGTTCCATTTTCTGGGGCGAAACGGAAGCTTTGGGGCCGAATTTCAATTTGGTTCCCGGCGAACCGTACATGAAATATCTGGCCCAGGATTTTGACCTGATGCCCTACATTACAGTGGAAGAAAACATTGGACAATTTCTTTCCGTATTTGAACGGGAGACCCATCAACAACGCATTGACGAACTGCTACAATTAATTGAAATGGAGGGCTTTGCCAAAACCAAAGTTCAATTTTTGAGTGGCGGGCAGCAACAACGCGTGGCCTTGGCGAGGGTTTTGGCACAGGAGCCAGAAGTGTTGTTGTTGGATGAGCCTTTCGGACATATCGATAACTTTAAACGGAACTCCCTCCGCAGAAACCTGTTCCTCTATCTGAAAGAAAAGAACATTACCGTACTCACCGCCAGCCACGATCCCAACGATGTTTTGCCATTTGCCAAGCGAACCGTGGTTTTGGAAAAAGGAAAGTTGATTGCCGACCAAAAGACCAAAAAACTTTATAATACTCCTCCCAATTATTACACGGCATCCCTGTTTGGGGAAGTAAACCAGGTACCCATCAAACTGCTAAAATCCTATGCTGAAATAGATAAGACCGTATTGGTCTATCCGCATGAATTCCAAATTTCGAAATCATCAGGGCTAAAGATTGAGGTGCAGCATTCCCTTTTTAAGGGAAGTCATTATCTAAACGAAGGAAAAACGGAAGAAGGTAATGTGCTCTTCTTCAATTCGGAAGAAAAACAAATCCTTGGTAAGAGCGTATACCTTAACGTATCTTTGAAGACCATTAACAGGCGTCTTCGGATTGGACAAACAGCAAATACATAGGGAACTCAACTTTAAGGCCGTTCGGAGCAGCGGGGCCGGTGGCCAACATGTAAACAAGGTTTCGTCCAAGGTGGAACTGTCTTTTAACCTCTTGGTATCCGAAGGGTTATCCGATGCGGAAAAGGAGCGACTTCAATCCAAATTATCATCAAGGTTGACCAATGAAGGAATATTGATGCTGCAATGTGACGAGGCCCGAAGCCAGCATAAAAACAAGGAGCTGGTCATAAAGCGTTTTTTTGAAATCTTGACCAAATCCTTGGAAGTTCCAAAGAAGCGAAAGCCTACCAAACCGACCAAATCAGGCGTTGAAAAACGGCTTAAGTTGAAAAAAATCTCGGCAGGGAGAAAGGCTTCTCGGAAAAGGCCAAACCTGGATTAAAACTTATACCACCTCCAAAATGGTATGGGTATTCCCGTTGAATACAAAGCTGTCACCTTTCTTCTTATCTACTAGCAATTGCGCAATGGGCGCATTAATAGAAATACAATACACCATTTCCTTTTCATGTTTGTAGGCCCCTGCGGAAATGGCAATGAAATAATTTGCAAAACTGGTTTTAACCCAACTGCCTTCACCTATGGTCTCTGATATTCTATCAATATTCACCTTTTTGAGGGCGTCTCGTGTATTATCCAATTCCTGTATTTGTTGGGCCAGTTTTTCCTGTTCCAACTGTACCATGGCCCTACCGGTTTCGTGCTTGTCGCCCGTAGAATTCTTATCCTCGGAATCTAAGGATTCCTGTAGGTCATCATTGCTCTTTTTAAGACGGTGGGCACGCTCGTTCACGTAGTCCCAGCAAAATTTCAAAAGCTCTCGCTTCATCAAAATAAATTTTAGGCAAAGGTAAGACGGAAATGGGTTTCCTTATACGGAAAAGATCGTACTTGTATGCCCCCCCCATGCAATTGCATCACCCGCTTGGAAAGACTGAGCCCAATTCCGGTTCCTTCGCTTTTGGTGGTAAAAAAAGGCACAAAAATCTCATCCATCACTTCTGGTGGGATTCCGGGGCCATTGTCCAGTACATCAATATATTTCTTGCCATTGCCGTCCATTCCGGCAACCATCCTAACCTTGCCGTTTTCTATTTCACCTACAGATTGAAGCGCGTTCTTGGCCAAATTGATCAGCACTTGAGCAATTTGCTTTTCGTCAATGAACAATTCCAAATCCTCTGGTTCGCACTGCACCTTGAAATCCGTTTCGCCTTCTTGGGGCCGTACCGACATGAGTACGTGGATTTTTTCCAAAAGTTCCTTGCCCCGCACAATAGTTTTATTGGGCTCGGGAACATGTAACAGACTCCGGTACGATTGCACAAAATCCATGAGGTTGCCCCCTTGTTCCTTGATGACCTCCAACCCTTTTAATGTGTTCTTAATCTGGCTTTCCTCCAATTCTTCCAGAGGAGTGATCTTGCCATTGTGTCGATAATATTTAATAATGGAGTCCGAAATGGAAGCAATCGGGGTTATGGTGTTCATAATCTCATGGGTCAATACTCGAATAAGCCTCACCCAAGATTCCGTTTCTTTTTCATCCAACTCCTTATGAATGTCCTGCACCACCACTAGTAACAAAGATTGGCCATCCATGGTCATTGGGGTCGACTTTAAAGCCAATTGTGTCTGTTCCCGCTCATTGGACAATTGTACCAATTTACGGTCGAAAGGTTTAAAGGATTTAAAAATATTGTACAGGCTTTCATCAACCTGGCTTAATTGTTTAATGTGGTTGAGCGGAGTATAATCCAACAAACGCTCCAAGGTGGGATTGGCGAACATGATGTGCCCTTTTTCATTATAGGTCATGATACCGATACTCGCCTGTTTTATGATTTCCTGATAGTACTGTTCCCTAATCTGCAATTGAAGGTGCACTTCTTGGATGAGCCCATTGACTCGGTTCAGGCTTTGGTTGAGTTCCTTGAAGGATTTTATGGTGACCCTTTCCGGAAACCTTAACGTAAAATCTTCATTTCGGATTGCGTCAAAAAAATAGGCGATCTTTCTATTGGTGCTGTTGATGAATGAAATCAGGGAATATACTTGAGTCACCAGTAATAGCAAACACATTCCAAAGGAAAAATACCACTGTTCGGATAAGGAGAACGCCAATAAGATGGCGGTCAACGTAAGAAGGGCCACTCTTATAATCAGTTGGATATAAAAATTTCTACTGGCCATCAGTCTCCTTTTTTCTTCAACTTGTTATAAAGTGTCTGTCTGGAAATACCCAACTGCTCGGCGGCGGCACTATAATTGCCATCATGCTGTTCCAACGCCTTAAAAATCATCTGTTGCTCCATTTCGTTCAGCGTTAAAGGTTGGTGGTCCAATAACGGATTTGACTTTGTACTCAACAGAAAATCAGAAGGTTTCAATACATTTCCATCAGAAAGGATCACAGCGCGTTCCATGGTATGCTGCAGTTCTCGAATGTTTCCCGGCCATGAATATTCCATCAATTTTTCCTGGGCCAAATTGTTGATCTTCAGTCCGGGTTTGTCATATTTCTGGGCAAACTTCTTTAGAAAAAAATCCGCCAATACCACTATGTCATCATCCCGATCTCTCAACGGCGGAACTTCTATATGGATGGTGTTGATGCGATACAGTAAATCTTCCCTGAAAAGTCCATCGGAAACCATTTTTTCCAAATTGCAGTTGGTGGCACAGACCAATCGGATATCCACATTGATCGGTTTGTTGGACCCCACCCGAACTACGGATTTATTCTGGATACAGGAGAGCAGTTTGGCCTGCATTTGTAAGGAAAGATTCCCAATTTCATCCAAGAACAGGGTGCCTTGATGGGCGGCTTCAAACTTCCCGGCGCGGTCTTCCTTGGCATCGGTAAAAGATCCCTTGGTATGCCCAAAAAGTTCACTCTCAAAAAGATTTTCGGCAATGGATCCCATGTCCACATTGATGAACACCTCATCCTTACGGGAAGACAATCGGTGCAACTCTCTGGCAATCAGTTCTTTTCCAGTACCGTTTTCACCGGTGATGAGGACATTCACATCCGTTTTGGCCACCTTACCCACAAGGTTCAAGACATCATTCAACGCTTTGGACTGTCCAATGATCAAATTCTTGTCAGCATTGATGACCTGTTTCAGGTTGCTTTCCTTTTGTTTGAGGTTGTGGATCTCTTTTTTGGATTTTCTGAGTTCAAATGCCGTTCTCACGGTTGCCATCAATCGCTCATTGTTCCACGGCTTTAGGATAAAATCCGCAGCACCTTCCTTCAGTGCCCTTACCGCTAGATCCACCGCGCCATATGCCGTCATCATGATCACCGAAGTGTGAGGTGCCCTTTTCAAGATTTCCCGGAGCCAAAACAATCCTTCGTTTCCGGTGTTCACGCCTGCGGAAAAGTTCATGTCAAGGAGTACAATGTCAAAACTTTGTAGATCGGGGTAAGAGGAGATTTGGTTCGGATTGGAAATGGAGGTCACCTCCTTGTATTCGAACTGTAATAAGATCTCAAGCGCGCTCAAGATACTTTTATTGTCATCGACCAATAAGATTTTTCCGTTGACCATTTCCACTCATTTTGAATTGCCAAATCGGCAACAAAAATCAATCCATATATTCAAAAAACCAAGATAGTGTTTTTTGAAATCCCAATTTAGATGTGTCAACTTCTCCAAAAAACAAGTATTGGTATATGGAATGATGGGCTAGGTCGATTGCACAATTCATGCCCCAGATAAGATTGTAGTTTAGATGTAAATACTTTGAACTATGAGAAATTTCATAGTGACTTTAATGCTTGTTCTGGGCTTGAACGGGCTTGCCCAAAGCAAGGATAGGGGGCCCTGGAGGCAACCCTCCCAATCGTGCCGAAATGGCAAAGAAACTTGCAGAATCCATTGATTTGGATGAGGATACGAAGGCCAGCTTTTTGGAGATTTCCGAAAAATATGACAACAAGGCCAAGGAATTGATGCAAGGAGATCGCAAATCTGGCTTTGAAAAAATGAAAGCCTCGGAAGAAGAAAAAGAGGAAGAGCTCAAGACCATTCTTACCAAAGAACAATTTGAAAAATACCAAACCACCCTTGCGGAAATGAGGCCCCTGAAACCTCCCAAAAGGAACTGATCCTGTTCCTGTATCATTTTTTATTTGGCCCGGATTTTTCCGGGTTTTTTATTTCTTCACACTTCCTCCTTGTATAAATATTTGACATTGAGCTGTAAATATTTTTTACAGTTATGCCTTCATATTTTACATTATTTTTTATATATTATTGATTTTTAGTGTTTTACATTTTTTGGCATAAGATTGGACTATAGGTTGGCACAGCAAATTGCATATGAACCTTAAAACATACATTTCAAGTTTATTCTTCCTAACCGCCGTGTTGGGGTTCAGTCAGGAATCCTGGACGTTGGATGAGTGTGTGGCCTATGCCATAGAACACAACTTGCAGGTGAAGAATACCAACTACAACAACGATTCCAGTAAAGAAACGTACCGGCAGTCCATTAGGAATCTTTTGCCAACCGTAAATGGGTCCACGGGTTATACCATCAACATTGGTAGAACAGCAGACCCCAACACCAACGACTACGTAAATACGGAATTCTTCAGCAACAATTATTCGGTGGGTGCAAGTTTGGATATCTTCAACGGGTTTCAAAAACTGAACAGCATCCGTGCCTCCAAATTCATTTATAAAGCCACGCAAGAGGATGTGCTCCAACAAAAATTCCTTTTGGCCTTTAGGGTGATGAGCGCTTATTATGATATCAAATTTTACGAAGGTTTGGTCGCCAATTCTTTGGAGCAACAGGAAATTTCGCAATCCAATTACGACTTGGTGAAAAAACAGGTGGAGCTGGGCATGATGGCCGGCGCCGATCTATATGAAGCTGAATCCAACTTGTTGGGTGACAAACTTCTGGTGACCCAGAACAAGAATCTGTTGGCCAACGCAAAGCTGATCCTGTTACAGGAAATGAACCTCAACGAACAAACCGATATTGTTTTACAGGAGACCTTGGAAGAAGCCTCTTCGGCAACGGAAGAAAGTATTGCTCTGGATTCACTCTACGAAACCGCAAGGGGATTTGTGCCTTTGGTAAAATCCCAGGAATTTAGGGTCAACGCCGCTAAAAAACAACTACAGGCAACTCGTGGAAACCTGATGCCTTCCTTGTCTCTGGTAGCTGGGTATTCCACAGGATATTTTGAAACCCAAGTTGATGATGATACTGGAAAAATCATCCCCTTCAAAACCCAGTTTAACGACAACGCTTCCAAATATGTAGCGGCCCAATTGAGCATTCCCATCAGTAACGGTTGGTCTGCACATTCAAGGGTGAAACAACAAAAAATCGCCTATTTGCAGGCCAAGAACAATCTGGAGATACAAGAACAGGAATTGTTCAAATTATTGCAGCAACTGGTTCAGGACAACCAATCCTTCATTGCCGAATACGAACAGAGCAACCAAAAAGTGAAGGCCCAACAATTGGCCTTTGAAATTGCCCAAAAGAGATATGAAAAAGGACTCATCAATGCGTTGGATCTTTTTCAGGCCAAAAACCTTTACGGGGTTGCGCAAAATGAAAACCTACAGGTAGGACTCAAACTAAAGGTCAACCAAAGCACAATTGACTTTTATAGCGGACTGCCCATATTTAAAATCAACTAAAAACGACCATGGATATACAATTAGAAAAAAAGAAAGGACTTAAACCCAAACATTACGGCTACATCGCCCTTGGAGTATTGTTACTGTTTGTTGGCTGGAAATTGATTTTCGCCAGTTCCATGTCCACATTCAGGACTGAAAAGGAGCGCCTTTCCATTGCCGAAGTCACAGCAGGCAAGTTCGATGATTATATTACCATAAATGGTAATGTGGCCCCGATTGCCACCATTTATATGGATGCCTATGAAGGGGGAAGAGTCGCCGAAAAACTTATCGAAGAAGGTTCCATGGTGAAGGAAGGGGACATCATCTTGAAACTGGAAAACATGAACCTATACGAGCAGATCTTGGCCAGTGAAAGTAACTTGGCTCTCAAGCAGAACGACCTACGTTCTACCAAGCTCACCTTCGATTCCAGACAGGTGGAAGGCAAAAAATCCTTGGCAACTGCCCAGTACGATCTTCAACGTTCTAAGCGGAGCTATGAGCAGAACCAAGAGTTGTACGATGGCGAACTCATCTCCAAAGAAGTCTATTTAAAGGCCAAGGAAGATTACGAACTGGCACAAAAGCAATTTGAGATCGTAAAACTACAGACCGAGCAAGATGATCAGTTGAGGGAAACTTCCTTAAAAGGTCTGGATACCGATTTGGAGCGTATGCGCAAGACCCTCTCCATGGTGTATGAACGATTGGATCACCTTAATGTTCGCGCTCCCGCGGATGGGCAGTTGGGATTCTTGGATGCAGAGATCGGGCAGAACATTGCCCAAGGGCAACGTATTGGGCAGATCAACGTATTGACCGATTTTAAAATTGAAGCGGACATTGACGAACATTATATCGATAGGGTAAAACGTGATCTATCCGCAACCTTGGAGCGTAATGGCAACGAATATGGACTTCGTTTGCGTAAGGTTTATCCTGAAGTGCGTAACGGCAGGTTTAAAGTGGATCTTGTGTTCACGGGTGAAAAACCGGAAACCATAAGGGCCGGACAAAGCTATAACATCAGGTTACAGTTGGGCGAATCCAACGACGCTATGTTGTTGCCAAAAGGAGGATTCTTCCAAAGCACCGGCGGACAATGGGTATTTGTTGTGGAACCGAACGGTAACGAAGCCGTAAAACGTAATGTGAGATTGGGCAAACAGAATTCAAGATATTATGAGGTCCTTGAGGGGCTTCAACCCGGGGATCAGGTCATTACCAGCAACTATGACAGTTTTGGTGATGCGGAACGGATTGTCTTAAAATAATTCGATAAGTGTAACATCAATCAATTGAACAAAGTCTTTAAGTAAACTACAGAAAAACAACCATCAAAGAAATGATACAAATCCAAAATCTAAAGAAAAGCTTCCGAACGGAAGAAGTGGAAACCTTAGCACTTAACGGGGTAAACCTGAAAGTGGCAAAAGGTGAGTTTGTGGCCATTATGGGTCCATCCGGATGCGGTAAATCAACCTTGTTGAACATTATTGGTATGTTGGACAACCCCACCAGCGGAAGTTACAATTTTGCAGGCCATGAAGTGGGAGGACTCAAGGAAAGCCAGCGTACCCAATTGAGAAAAGGGAACCTTGGATTCGTTTTCCAGAGCTTTAACCTTATTGACGAGCTTACCGTTTTTGAAAATGTGGAGCTTCCGTTGATCTACCTTAAAATGAGCAAGGCGGAACGAAAGGAAAAAGTGCAAAAGGTATTGGAGCGCATGAAGATCGCCCATAGGGAAAAACACTTTCCGCAACAATTGTCCGGAGGTCAACAACAAAGGGTAGCCATAGCCCGTGCGGTAGTGACCAACCCCAAACTGATCTTGGCGGATGAGCCTACGGGTAACCTGGATTCCAAAAACGGTATCGAGGTGATGAACCTGCTTACCGAGCTCAACCAAGAAGGTACCACTATTGTAATGGTAACGCACTCCGATCGCGATTCGCACTATGCCCACAGGGTCATCAACTTGTTCGATGGTCAAATTGTGACCGAAAGCCAGAACAAGCCTATGGGTGCTATGGTGTAGGAGTTTAATCATCAATCAACAAATGCCATTATGTTCAAGAATAACCTAAAAGTTGCCTGGAGAAACCTGAAATCGAACAAACTGTTTTCAGGAATCAACATTGTTGGACTTTCCATGGGGCTGACCATCGTCATGCTCCTTTTTCTGTTTATTTCCCATGAGAGGAGTTTCGACTCCATTTTTCCCAAAAAAGACCGTATCCAGCGGGTCTTATTGAAAACCAATGGTGATTTCGGTTTTGAAACCTGGGCCACGGTACCCCCGGTAACCGCTTTGGCCATGAAGGAAGAAGTAACCAATGTGGAAAGTGCGGCAAGGTTGTTAAAACATAATTTTGGCAGACCCGCCTCCTTGCGCATAAACAATCAAAACTTCACTGAAGACCTTTTTTATTGGGTGGACAAAGAGCTATTGACCATTTTTGACATTGAACTGGTAAAGGGAGATGCAACTACAGCTTTGGACAGGCCCGGCACGGTCATTCTTTCCGAAACGGCTGCACAGACCTATTTCAACCAAGAAAATCCGATTGGCCAAACCATCTTGGTGGATAACAATCGTGAGCTAGAGGTCACTGGGGTATACAAGAATTTTCCTGAAAACAGCACCCTAGATGCCGACATCATGGCCTCGAGCAACGGATATTGGTTCTACAAGAATGATTCTTGGTCCAATGCCAGTTTTGAGACCTATTGCCTCTTGAAGGACAACGTTTCTGTGGAGGCCACCCAAACACAGATGGACCAAATGCTCAATGCAAACCTCGCCAAAGAAAACCAATGGTACTCCTTCGGTTTACAACCATTGAGCAAAGTACACCTGTATTCCGCCTCTTACGGGAATTCCTATACCTCCCGCATTGGTGACATCAACGAAGTACGCAACCTGACCTATTTGGCCATTTTGATCCTTCTGATTGCCTGTGTCAACTACATGAACCTTACCACAGCACGTTCCCAAAAGCGTTCCAAGGAAGTGGGCATCAGCAAAACCTTGGGGGCTTCTTCGGAGTCTTTGGTGGGCAGGTTTTATGTGGAAACCGGACTGATCACCGCTATTTCCATTGTCTTGGGAGTCACATTGACGATGTTGTTGTTGCCCAGCTTTAATGGTTTAACCGATCAACACCTGACCCTAGATCTATTGCTCAACCCAACCTTTGTCTTGGCCGCGTTGGGGGTTTGGCTTGTAACAACTTTGTTTTCTGGATTGTACCCTTCCGTATACCTGTCCCGTTTTATGCCGAAGGAAATTCTATCCCCTTCCTTAAAAAGGGGAAAAGGGAATGTGGTCATCCGTAAAGGTTTGGTCGTGATGCAGTTTGCCGCTTCCACCGCATTGATCGTTGGGGTGATGGTCATCTACCAGCAAACCCAATACATCCAAAACAAGAACCTGGGTTTTGCGGCGGACAACGTCATGGCCATTTCTGTAGGTGGATTACGTGGTGAGGAAAACAAGGATGCCTTGGTACAGGAGTTCAAAAACCTATCGGAAGTTACTGCGGTATCCATGGTCCAAGGATATCCTGGTATGGATGTTAGTGGACGGACACTTAAAAGAAAAGACACGGATGAACAGGGTCTGAACATTCAGACCAATGTAACCGATGCAGGTATTGTGGACGCCCTTAAGCTACATCTTTTGGCCGGCAGTAGTCTGCCCAAGTTCAAAAGTGAAAAGGATACATTGGTGGAAGTTGTGTTGAACAAAAAGGCCATCGATTATTTGGGATTCTCCCCTGAAGAAGCCATCGGCAAGGAAGTGTTTATTGGGGTTCCCAATACCATTGTTGGGGTGGTGGATGATTTCAACTACGAATCGTTGCACCAACCGATTGGGGCCTACGCATTCCATAACAGTCAGAGTGAAGGAAAATCGTTCATGTTGGTGCGTTTCAAATCTGGGAATTTGGGCCATACGGTTGCCGATCTTAAAAGTACATTCACCAGAATCGTTCCCAATCTGGATTTCAACTACTCCTTTTTGGATCAAAATATTGCAAGGATGTATGCTCGTGAAAAGCGGGCGGGACAAATCAGCATCGTATTCTGTCTGTTGGCCATTTTTGTGGCGGCATTGGGCCTTTTTGGGCTTGCAGCCTACACGGCCGAACAGCGCAGAAAGGAAATTGGCATCAGAAAAGTATTGGGGGCCTCCGTGGGCAAGATCAGTCAAATGCTTTCCATGGATTTTGCCAAGTTGGTCCTTATCGCCTTGCTCATAGGATTCCCACTGGCCTATTTCTCCATGGAAAATTGGCTCGAAGGTTTTGCCTATAGAATCGATCTGCAATGGTGGGTGTTCGCCCTTGCAGGCACCATTGCACTGGGCATTGCCCTATTAACAGTAAGTTTCCAATCCATCAGGGCCGCCCTGACCAACCCCACTAAAAGTTTGCGCGCCGAATGACATAAAAAACATCATCATAAAAACAAACCATCATGATCAAGACACATCTTAAAATAGCCTGGAGAAACCTTAGGAGAAATCCTTTGTTTTCACTGATAAACATTTTAGGGCTTTCCACGGGACTGGCCAGTGCTTTTCTCATCTTTTTTTGGGTCACTGATGAAATGATGGTCGATAAGTTCCATGAAAATGACCCAAACCTTTATCAAATATTGATGAAGAGTGAGGAAAATGGAACAATCAGAATTCATGAAGGCACACAAGGACCCCTTGCAGAAGCCCTGGAAAAAGATTTGCCCGAGGTTGAAGACGCGGTGACCGTTATGAACCTTGAACGGGAGGGAATGACCATCACTTTCATCGATGGTGAAAATACGTTCAAAACGGAAGGGCTCTTTGCCAGTAAAAACTTTTTCAATGTGTTTTCCTTTCCCTTGGTACGCGGCTCCATAGATCAGGTGCTTCAAGATAAGGATGCCATTGTTGTCTCCGAAAACTTTGCCTTAAAACTGTTCGGTTCTGTTGACAAGGCCCTAAATCACCAAATAAAATATAGCTTCCTTGGCAAAGAACAGAGCGGAAAGATTACCGGTGTTTTTGAGGATGTTCCCTCAAACTCTACCATGAAGTTCAGTTTTATTGGGACCAAAAAGAAATTATTGGAAGACATTTGGACCAACGGAAAAGAATGGTACAATACCGGCCCACAAACATACCTTGTCCTAAAACCCAACACGGACAAAGTTGCCTTTGACAAAAAAATTGATCGGTTCATAGACAAATATCTTGATGGCAACATGTTCAGTCTTTTCACCAGAAAATATTCAGATGCTTACCTGAAGGGCAATTATGTGGATGGTATTCAAAGTGGTGGCAGAATTACCTATGTCAGACTTTTTTCGTTCATTGCCATTCTGGTCCTGCTCATTGCCTGTATCAATTTCATGAATCTTTCCACGGCCCGCGTTAGGAGGAGGTTTAAGGAAATCGGCATCAAGAAAACGGTGGGGAGTACCAAAAAAACATTGGTGGTCCAATTTTTGACCGAGTCGATTTTCCTAACATGCCTTTCTTTAATATTGGCCCTTTTAATGGTCTTTTTGTTGATTCCTGCGTTCAACTATGTTTCGGGCAAGGAACTTGATCTTGGCCTTATTTACCAAAATGCCCCTGTATTGATTTTGGCCACTTTGCTCACCGGATTGATCTCTGGAAGTTATCCAGCATTCTATTTGTCCGGCTTTAGTCCCTTGGCAACGTTAAAAGGCACCTTTAAGAGCCATGGTGGAGAACTTTTTACCCGAAAAGGCCTGGTCGTCTTTCAGTTTATGGCTTCCTTGGTATTGATCATATCGGTATTGATCATAAACAACCAACTCAACTTCGCGCTTACAAAACCCATTGGCTACCAAAAAGATAACATAGTCCAGATCGATCTTGAGGGCAAGGCCTATGACAACATCCCATTTTTGTTCGATGAGATTGCAAAAATAGAGGGCGTGGAACGTGTCGGTGGACTTAACCAAAGCCTTGTTCGGGAAGACGGTGGATCTTCCACCTATGGCATTGACTGGCCCGGTAAGCCCGCAGACCTTGAGGTCGATTTCATTATTCGTAATGTGGATGAAAACCTCATACAGGCACTTAATATAGAAATGGTGGAGGGCGAATCTTTCAATAAAAAGCTCGGTTCCCCAGAATCCTACGTGCTGTTCAATGAGGAGGCGATACGGGTGATGGGGTTGGAGAATCCCGTTGGAAAAAAGATAAACCTATGGGGAGAGGACAAGACCATCCTTGGGGTCATGAAGGATTTTCATACCGCTTCGGTCATGCAACCCATCTCACCAGTGGTTTTTAAATATTCCCCGAATAATTTGGCCTTGGCAATGGTGCGGATCAAATCCGGTTCGGAAATGCGGACCATTGAAAATATAAAGCGACTGTACACGGATTACAATCCCGGTTACAATTTTAATTTCACCTTTCAGGATCAAATGTTCAATGCACAGTATTCTTCGGAGCAGCGAATATTATCACTTTCCAAGTACTTTGCCATTCTGGCCGTTTTCATTTCGTGTCTTGGTTTGTTCGGATTGGCGGCTTTCAACAATGAAATGCGGATCAAGGAGATTGGTGTGCGAAAAGTTTTGGGTTCCTCTACCTATGCAATACTGCAATTACTTTTCCTTGATTTTCTGAAGCTTGTTTTAATTGCCATATTGATTGCCTCTCCCATTGCCTGGTATCTTATGAGTGGCTGGCTCCAACAATTTGCCTATAGAACAAACATCGGATGGGCCGTATTCGTGATTGCTGGCGTATTGACCATTCTCATCGCTTTGGCCACGGTAAGCTTTCAGGCCATAAAAGCGGCAAGTGCCAATCCCATAAAAAGCTTGCGCACCGAATGAAATAAAACCATAGCATCATCAATCAAAATCGAAAAATCATGTTTAAAAACCATTTACGGATTGCCTGGCGAAACATCAAAAAGGATAAACTCTTTACCACCATTAAAATTGGTGGTTTTGCCGTTGGTATAGCCGCTTGTTTGTTGATAGCCCTTTTCATCAAGAACGAATTGAGCTATGATAATCATTACAAAAATAAGGACCGTATCTACCGTGTGGTCATGCAGGGCATGATGAATGGGGAACAGTTAAAGAGTGTACATTTTCAACTCCCCTTCGCCGAAACTTTACAATCTACCTTCCCTGAAATTTTGGAGGCCGGCAAAGTAAATACAAGTGAGCTCTTTGGCGCGGGAAGAAGACCGTTACGTCCTCAGGGCACGGTTCAAAACAATTTTGAGGATGGTTTTATATACGCTGACCAACAAGCTTTTGACATCTTGGAGTTTGACTTGTTGGAGGGCAACCCCGAACAAGTCCTTGTTAGCCCGGGAAGTGTGGTGATGACCGCTTCCAAAGCAGCCAAATATTTTCCTGATGGCCACGCGGTGGGCAAGACCGTTTTTCTTGATGATAATTCCAATAAGCCTTATACCGTTACAGGGGTCATCAAAGAGAATCCTTCTGAGAAGGCCCATCTAGATTTCAACTTCTTATTGGCCATTGAGGACACCAACATGAGTTGGTCCAACACCAATTATTTCACTTATTTACTTGTGGATGACAACGCCGACATCCCCACTCTGGAGAAGAAAATGGCATCCATCCTGGATAACTATGTTATCCCGGCATATAAGGAAAGGATGAGGAGCGCGGACTTCATGGAGGTATTAAAAACGTTGGAATACAAGCTTCAACCTGTTACAGATATATACCTAAAATCCGATATAAAAATGGGGGACGGTCTAAAACATGGGGACATTCGTTTTGTTTGGCTCTTTGCCGCCATTGCCATTTTTGTGTTGTTGTTGGCCGTCATCAACTTCATCAATCTATCCACCGCTAAATCTGCCAACAGGGCCAAGGAAGTGGGACTCAAAAAAACCGTTGGGGCTTTTCGCGGCAATTTGGTAAGCCAGTTTCTGACCGAATCGGTCATCTATAGCTTTTTATCATTTGTCATCGGGGTTGTGTTGGCCCGGGCCTTACTGCCCACTTTTAATTCCATTGCAGCCAAACATATGGTGATGCCATGGTTTGATTGGTGGTTCTTGCCCATGATCATTGTAGCAGCATTGCTTGTCGGGGTTTTGGCAGGCCTATATCCGGCCTTTTATCTATCCGCATTCAAACCCGTGAACGTGCTCAAGGGGTCCCTGAGTACCGGTAGCAAAAGCGGTAAGCTGAGAAGTGGTTTGGTGGTATTTCAATTTACCACTTCTGTGGTATTGATCATCGGCACCTTGATCATCTATAAACAGATGAATTACATCATGGACAAAAAATTGGGATTCGATAAGGAACAGGTACTGGTCATCAAAGGAACCAACTTGCTAAAAAACAATGTGGAATCCTTTAAGGAAAGGCTTCTCGGATTATCCAATGTAAAATCGGTTTCCATAAGTGATTATCTCCCGGTAGAAGGCTCAAAACGAAATGGAAAC
>JASBTS010000135.1 GCA_030148305.1 Allomuricauda sp.
TTGAACACATAGACCACCCACAAGGAAAAATAGAGGGGTGCCATGCCCCAATACCCCCATTTTACAAACTTGACAAACTTGGGATGGTCCTTTTTAAAATTCATAATCTCTGCAATGAACAGAATGAAGAGCACAGAGGCCATCCATTGCGAGGGATAGTGGAACCATCGGGTAAAAAGTCTTCCAGATGCCGCGTTAAAAAAGTCTGTAAAAAAAACACCCTCCACATACTTCATCAGGGTCATCCCAGTAATCAGTGCATATAGGGCATAAAAGAGATAAAATCGTTTTTTGTGCTGAAAAAACTGGATCAGAAAAAATACAAAGAGGTAAAAAAGTACGGACACCACGAAGAATCCAAATCCGTTTTGGTTACTCTCAGTAAAAAAATCCGAAACCCCTTGGAACATACTTAGATCTTATTGGGCCATCCGGTGTAAGAAGGCGTCTTTTTTGTTTCTTGAAATGGGAATCTTACTGTTGTTGGAAAGTACCAAATAGCCATCGTTCCTGATGTATTCGTCCACTTTGAGCAAATGCACGATGTACGAATTATGAATCCTGAAAAACATCCGGGCAGGCAAAAGGTCTTCCAGTTCCTTGAGCTTTTTGGACACCAGAATCTGTTCCCCGGATTCCAGATAAACCTTGGAATAATTCCCGTCAGATTCGCAGTACACGATATCCGAAACACGTAGAAAAAGGATTTTGCCGCTAACCGGGATTTGGATCAATTGTGGGGCACTGGCCCTGGATAGTGCTTCAAAAGTCTGTTGAAATTGATGCTGAAAGCTTTGCTGGCCGTTCAACTTTTTCAGTTTTTCAATAACCCCTTGAATATCGTCTTGATCAACGGGTTTCAACAAGTAATCCACCGCACTCTCCTTTATGGCCTGAATGGCATATTGGTTATAGGCCGTTGTGATCACAATGGCAAAATTGCGGTATTCCAGCTTGTCCAACAGCGAAAACCCACTCATTTCGGGCATTTCAATATCGAGAAATACGCAATCGGGTTTCAGGTAATTGATCCCAGAAATGGCCTCCTTGGGCGAAGTAAAGGTTTCGATTACCGAGATAAAATCCGGATATTTTCGCAATTCCCATGAAAGGCTGTTTATGGCAGCCGCTTCATCATCCACAATGATTGCCCGCATAACTTGAGTGTTGAATCTTCCAAATTATACATTGAAATGAAAATCTGCATCAGTATAATGATACATGGTAGCTATGGATGTATGTACTACGGTTTTGACGTATGGATCGCAAATGGAATCGGTAAATCCATTCGATTGGTCATCTGTACAAAAAATGGCCATCGGAACGAATTCGTTTGGGCATCCTATCACAATGCAACATTGCTTAGAAAACCTTACTTCTAATTTGGCCGATCTAAACCCACAAAAAAATTAAAAACATGAAAACAAATCTTTTAACTGTAAAAACCTTTTTATTGATGGCCATGTCCATTGTGTTGATCACTTCCTGCTCTTCTGACGATGGGGAAGATGGTGCCCAAGGACCACAAGGAGAACAAGGAGAACAAGGAGCCACAGGACCTCAAGGGCCTCAGGGAGACCAAGGGGAGCAAGGCGAACCTGGCACCGCAAATGTAATGTACTCGGATTGGGTGAACACCGAATTGGGGAACAGTATTGCCACTAGTTCAGCTTCCTTTGATATTGATGCCCCTGAAATTGACCCGGACATGTTGAACTTTGGGACCATTTTGGTTTATGGTAGACGAATTGATGCCATTGACGGAAACACAGTGTACCAACTTCCCATGGTCTTTGGAGCTGCAAGACAACAGTCTTACTTCTTTGTGGCTACAGATGGTAATATCCGAATTTCTGTGCACGCCAATGAAGAAGGAGATACCGTAGGCGATGGTACCTTTTTGGCCCAATATCGCTATGTATTGATTCCAGGTGGGGTTTCCACTTCTGGTAAATCAGGTTCTGATATGGACTTCTCCAAAATGACCTACGAAGAGGTTGTGGATTATTTCAACATTCCTGAATAATAGTTTTAGGTAAGTCCATAGTTCCCCCAAATATCAACTTCTAAAATGTAAGCAAATGAAAAAGCTAATTTTTGGCTGGGCTCTCTTGGGTTTTATTTTCGTGGCCTGTTCGCCAGATGATGGTGAGGACGGGGCCACGGGGCCACAGGGTATTCAGGGGGAACAAGGACCTGCCGGGAATCAAGGAGCTCAGGGAGAGCAGGGAGAACAAGGGGAAACCGGTACGGCCAACGTCATTTATTCCGATTGGATCCCTTCTGGTTTTGACTCCCCTATAACGGACACCAATGCCTCCTTCGTCATACAAAATGTGGAAGAGCTAACGGACGAGGTGAAGGCAAACGGATACATTGCAGTTTACGGTAAATATACTTCCATTTATACCATAATTGAGCCTTTGCCCAAATCCATTTTCGGCCTACGGATGCAACATTATGATTTCCAGATCAATGATCTTAACCAAAACATCAATATTTGGATTACTTCCATCGATGGTTCCGATATTGAGATTCCCATTTACGATGATTACCGTTATATCATCATCCCGGGAGGTACCCCTTCAACAAGTGGTAAAGGTGCTGTTGACTATTCCAAAATGAGTTATGAGGAATTGGTGACGCTTTTCCATATTCCAGAATAATATCCATATGAAAAATATACTCTATTTGCTATTGGCCTTATTGCCAATTGTGGCCATTTCCCAAGAAAAAACCACCACCATCAAAGTCAGTGCTAGGGCCGTTCATGTGGATCGAACACCGGCTTTTAAGGCAACCTTATCGCTCAGTCCTGCTTTTTCCAGCTATGTGGCCGACGGTATGGACCTGGAACAATTGAAATCCCATTTCAAAAAGGCTCTGGAAACTAAAGGTATAGCCTGGGGGGAGCTCAAAGAAACTCCATATGAATTTGGCTTTGAGACCATGGGGTATGACAAGGATGGCGCCGTTTATGAGTTCACTACCACATCAGTTGAAAAAATGCGGGCCTTTTTGGGAGTCAAATCGCTTGGCCTTCAACGATTGAATGCCATTGCCCTTTTTGAAATTGATGAGGCAGAAGCAAAAACTTTGTATCAATCCGCAATGCAGGATGCCCTTACCAAAGCCACGGCCATTGCAAAAACTTTGGATAAGGAATTAGGCGAGGTCTTGATCGTAGAGGATACCCAATTTGTTGGAAAACAGGTGGAAGCAGCCATATATTACGACCGACCGGTTGGGGAATACATCTACACCCTACAGGTTGTTTTTGGTACCCGGTAGAAAGTTCCCGTTACATTTTCATAACCATCGACTATTACACTTTTAAGCCCCTTTTGGGGCTTTTTAGATTTTTATAGTTCGCATTGCCGCTACCTTTTGCTTAAAACGTTTCTAAATAAGGCATTTCAAACGTTTTATTGTTTGTTAAAAACTTGTCCGTACTGTAAATTTGTTGAAAAACTAACTTCTAATGAGTTTGATAACATCTTCGTTGGCCCGGAAATATGTAATGGCACTTTCGGGTCTTTTTTTGGTCATCTTTTTGCTGCTGCATGTGACCATCAATTTAGCTTCGGTGCTTTCCCCCGATTTTTTTAACGAAGCTTCCCACTTCATGGGCTACAACCCGTTGGTCCAATTTCTGATGCAACCCATTTTGATCATTGGTGTAATCGTGCATTTTGTGATGGGCTTTGTTCTAGAAATCCAAAATAAAAAAGCGAGGAGCATCGGATATGTAAAATACAATGGAAGCGCCAATGCCCCATGGGTATCCCGTAACATGATCTATTCCGGATTGGTGGTACTTGCCTTTTTGGCCTTGCACTTCTATGATTTTTGGGTACATGAAATGGCCTACAAATATGTGGAAGCCAATCCTGAGGATCCAACCCGTTATTACCATGAGACCGTAGAGAAATTTGTGCCTATCTGGAGAACTGTTCTCTATGTAATCGCTTTTGTCCTACTTGGTCTTCACCTATGGCACGGATTTGCATCCTCATTCCAATCCATGGGGATCAACAACAAGTACACTCCCAACATTAAAAGATGCGCCAAAACATTTGCAGTGGTGGTTC
>JASBTS010000164.1 GCA_030148305.1 Allomuricauda sp.
GCTTCCGGCAGGCACCTCTTTTATGGCCATCAATGGTGAAATTGTGGAATCCCCAATGCCTGAAGGAGATGCACCCGCTTGGATGAACAACGAAAGTAGCTTTGAGCGTATCCCGCTCAAATATGTTCTTGCCGAATTGGAGCGACAGTTCAATGTGAAGGTTTCCACAAAAAATGTGAACACCGAGATATATTTTACCGGCACCTTCAACAACACAGACCTCGATATGGCGTTAAAAAGTATAAGTACCCCCTCTCAAATCAAGTACAGAGTAGAAGGCGATAACGTACTTTTTTATGCTGGGAACACGCCGTAATAAGCATTCAAACCTCTTATTGGGTTTCTTGTTCTTCTTGTTTTGCATGGTTTCCATTCATGCCCAGGAAGAACAACAAACTTCCATTGCCCTTGTTTCCTATATCAAAACCTTGGAGGAACGTTTCAACGTGAAGTTCTCCTATATCAATGAAGATGTGGAAGGTCTTACCATTTCCGTTCCGGAGACATTGAATACTTTGGACGGCATCTTGTCCTATATCGAAAATGAATTTCAAATACACTACAAAAAACTCAACGATCGCTACTATACCCTGACCAAAAACTCCCATGTAAATCTTTGCGGTATGGTACTCGATAATTTTGCGGAAAATTCCATACCAGGAGCCACCGTTGAAATCTTGGGAACCAATCGGGCACTGATAACAGGAGACGATGGAAAGTTCACTTTTCAAGATGTTCCCAAAGACGCTTCCATACGCATCCGCTATTTGGGATTCCTTACCCAAAACATGAGTGTTTCCGAATTTCTTGGTTTAGGGGAATGCCCTAAAATTTTGATGACACCACATATGGAGCAGTTGAACGAAGTCATCGTTTACCAATTCCTTACCACTGGTATCATCAAGGAAAAAGATGCAAGTATCACCTTGAACACAGCCGAATTCGGGATTCTTCCCGGACAGATTGAGCCAGATATCCTTCAAACGGTTCAAGCACTTCCAGGGATCAAAAGTATTGATGAGACCGTGTCCGATATCAATGTAAGGGGTGGAACCAATGATCAGAACCTTGTGTTATGGAACGGCATTAAAATGTATCAATCCGGACATTTTTTTGGGTTGATATCCGCCTTTAATCCTTATTTGACCGACCAAGTTACCATTTATAAAAATGGCACTCCGGCCGCTTATGGTGATGGGGTAAGTGGGGTGATACAAATGGAGACCAGCAACAAAATTGCCGATCAGTGGAAAGGAGGAGCCGGATTTAACCTCATCAGCGGGGATTTTTATACCGAAGTTCCCCTAAGTGACAAATTGGGGATTCAGTTTGCAGCAAGGCGATCCACTACCGATTTTTTGAACTCCCCAACCTACAACCAGTTTTTTGACCGTGCTTTTCAGGATAGTGAGATCACCGACCAGAACAACAATTCGGTGGATGATGAAATCCAAAGAAAGGAAGATTTCTTCTTTTACGATTTTTCAGGGAAGATTCTCTACAACATTAATGATGACCACCAATTAAGGTTCAGTGCCATCCACATCAAGAACAATCTTAGGTATATAGAGGATAACATTACCGATCGGGAGACCAATATCAGTCTGTTGAAACAGGACAACCTTTCCGTTGGCGGGCAGTTGCAAAGCCATTGGAACAAGAGGTTTTCATCCCATTTGAACATCTATTATTCCCGATATAATTTGGATGCGCAGAACGTATTTGGGAACCAGGTACAGCAATTGTTCCAGCAAAACGAAGTCATTGAAAACGCGATAAAACTGAACACAGATTATCGGTTGACGGGCCAGTTCAATTGGAGCAACGGTTATCAATATATTGAAACCGGGATTACCAACACTACGGTGCTCAACGAACCTAATTTCGATAGCAAAATAAAAGGGGTTGTTCGCATTCATGCGCCTTACACCCAATTTGATTACCACTCCCCTGAGAACACGTTTATTGCCAAAGTGGGTGCCCGTTTCAATTTTATTGAAAACTTGAACACGTTTAAGGAGTTGTTGATAGAACCAAGGGTAAATCTCAACTTTAGATTGGCCAATTATCTTCGGGCGGAGGTATTGGGCGAATTCAAGAGTCAGACTACCAACCAAGTGGTGGACCTGGAACAAAACTTTTTGGGGATTGAAAAACGGAGGTGGATCCTCTCCAACGACAGTTCGCTCCCTGTGACCAAAAGCAAACAGGGTTCCGTTGGGGTGAACTATGAAAAAAACCATTTTTATGTGGGGCTGGAAGGCTTCTACAAACAAGTGGACGGTATCAGTACCAGTACCCAAGGGTTTCAGAACCAGTATCAGTTTTCTGGGGAAATTGGCAGTTATGATGTAAAAGGGATTGAATTCCTCATCAATAAAAAAGGAGAGAATTACAGTACTTGGTTGAGCTATGCCTACAACAAGAACGATTACACCTTCGATTCCATTGTACCCCAAAATTTTCCCAATAATCTGGACATTACCCATACCGTTACTTTTGCGGGTACCTATACCTACGACAACCTCAAATTAAGTATTGGCCTTAATTACAGAACGGGTAAGCCCTTTACTGAACCTATGGATGGCGACCAAGGCTTGGATACGGATTACACCCCTTCCAGAATCAATTTTAAATCGCCTAATAGCAGCAGGTTGCCCGAGTATTTTAGGGCAGATGCCTCGGCCATTTACAGTTTTAGATTGAGTCCAAGGATTAACGCCAATGCCGGCCTTTCGGTTCTGAACCTGACCAATAGGAAAAACACGCTGAACAGATACTACCGGGTAAACGACGATGACGAAATTGAAACGGTGGACAATGTATCCTTGGGCATTACCCCTAACGTGAGTTTTAGGGTCAACTTCTGATTTCTTATATTTATCCCAATCAATCTCCCCGATTCAGCAATGCTGAATCACCCCCTCTTATGGTAAGAGGGGAATCTTAAAGTTGAGATTGATGAAAAGAAGAATCCACAATAGAAGGGAACTACTTCCCTATCGAAAAAAGTTAAGAAAGAATTCAACCCCTGCAGAAGCATTTTTGTGGCGACATCTAAAAGCCAGAAAGTTAAAAGGACGTCGCTTTAATAGACAGCATAGCATCAAGAACTATATTGTTGACTTTTATTGCGCTTCTGAGAAACTTGTAATTGAGCTTGATGGACAAGTGCACAATACCCCACAAGCCATAGAATACGACAATAACCGAACCACTGTCTTAAATGATTTGGGCTTTACCGTTATCTGATTTGAAAATAAAATGGTTTTCGAAAATCTAGAATTTGTGCTTTGGGAAATTTCCCAGCACTTTAATCCTGACTCGCAATTCCTCCCTTTTAAGGGAGGTGATGTTTGACAGTTGTCAAACATCGGAGGGTTCTTACATCCGCTCGGGCACCTCAATCCCCAAAAGCCTAAAAGCCGATTGGATTACCTCTCCCACTTTTCTGGACAACTGCACCCTGAAATTTTTCTTTTGCCCATCCGTTTCCCCGAGAATGGACACCTGTTGGTAAAACGAGTTGAACTCCTTCACCAAATCATAGGTATAATTTGCAATAAGAGCCGGGCTGTAATTTTCAGCTGCAAGTTGAATCGTTTCCGGGAACAATTGGATCTGTTTCAGCAGTTCCTTTTCCTTTTCGTGGAGTTGAATGGTCACCTCAATCGCAGTGGAGACATCATCCGCTTTTCTTAAAATGGATTGGATCCTTGCATAGGTATACTGGATAAAGGGGCCCGTGTTCCCTTGAAAATCCACAGATTCTTCTGGGTTGAACAGGATTCGCTTTTTGGGATCCACTTTTAGGATGTAGTATTTCAACGCCCCCAAACCTATGGTTCGATATAGTTTTTGTTTCTCTTCCTCGGAATAACCGTCCAGTTTACCCAATTCCTTGGAAATGGCTTCGGCGGTCTCCTCCATGTTTTGAATCAGGTCATCGGCATCTACCACCGTACCTTCCCTACTCTTCATCTTGCCACTGGGCAAGTCTACCAT
Organism: Allomuricauda sp.; assembly: GCA_030148305.1. Taxonomy (GTDB): domain Bacteria; phylum Bacteroidota; class Bacteroidia; order Flavobacteriales; family Flavobacteriaceae; genus Flagellimonas. The sequence continues at coordinate 4,006 of JASBTS010000164.1, forward strand.
CCCATAACTCAAGTGATAGAGCTTTTCAGCCCAGCTATACCCCAACTTTTTCAGGATGAGGAAAAGCACCTTAAAGTGATAGTCCTGCTCATTCCCTACCGTGTACACCATTCCGTTGATATCCGGAAAATCGGTCACCCGTTGAATGGCCGTACCAATATCTTGGGTCATATACACCGCAGTGCCATCGGAACGCAATACGATTTTCTCGTCCAGGCCGTCTTCGGTCAGGTCGATCCACACACTGCCGTCTTCTTTTTTAAAGAAGACCCCTCTTTCAAGACCGTCTTTTACCACATCACGCCCCAACAAATAGGTATCGCTCTCGTAATACAGTTTATCAAAATCGACCCCAAGGTTTTTGTAGGTAATATCAAACCCTTCATATACCCAACCGTTCATCATCTTCCACAAAGAAACCACCTCAGCATCACCGGCTTCCCATTTGCGGAGCATTTCCTGGGCTTCCAACAAGATGGGGGCTTCCTTCTCAGCTTTATCCTTAGGTGTTCCATCTTCTACCAATTTGGCAATCTGTTCCTTATAGGCTTTATCGAAAGCTACATAGTATTTCCCTACCAAGTGATCCCCTTTCATTCCAGAGGATTCTGGGGTTTCTCCCTCTCCAAATTTCTGCCAGGCCAACATGCTCTTGCAGATGTGGATGCCCCGATCATTGATGATCTGCGCCTTGTATACTTTCTTCCCGGAAGCTTTCAATATTTCAGCAACCGAATAACCCAACAGGTTGTTTCGGATATGCCCCAAGTGCAACGGTTTGTTGGTGTTGGGCGAAGAATATTCCACCATGGTGGCCCCTTTGGACGGTGTTTTTACATAACCGAAATCCACCTCATCTTTGATGCTGTTGAAGAAATTCAGATAATAGCGCTCCTCGATCACAATGTTCAAAAAGCCTTGGACCACATTGCACTTGGCCACTTCCTCCACATGTTCCTGCAAATACTCCCCAATCTGGGTGCCGATCTGTACCGGATTCCCCTTTATATAACGAAGCATCGGAAATACCACTACGGTAAGATCTCCTTCAAAATCCTTTCGGGTAGGTTGAAATTCCACCGTGGGCAGGTCAACTTGGTACAGTTGTTTTACCGCCTCGATCACTTTTTGGGTCAAATCGTTCTGCAAACTCATCTAAAAGGCTTTTCAGCCCGCAAAACTACACATTTTTTGCCCTTTTTTGGCAATCTGAAGCAGTGTTGACATCCTAGAAACCGTAATTTTAGAAAAAACTAGCAGATGGAACATTTACAACGTGCCGTTCCGGTGCTCTTTGCATTGGATGTACGAAAATCGGTCACTTTTTATCGTGAGAAATTCGGTTTCGATAAACAAGGGTGGGTGGATGACCATTATGCCGTGATCGGTCGGGACCAAATTGAACTGCATATTGCCAAATGCGATGACAAGATTTTTCCGGAAAACACCAGTTGCTATATTCATGTGACCGATGTGGACGGACTGTATGCCGAACTGAAAAAGACAGGCGTGGTGCACCCCAACGGACCTCTGGGCAACAAACCTTGGGGCCTCCGCGAGTTTTCAGCCCTTGATGGGGAAGGCAACCTGTTGCGGTTTGGACAAAAACTGTAATGATGCTGTTGAACGTTTCGTACTCCGATAAAAACATCACCAAAAAGATTGACGAGGCCGTGGGCAAGCCCTTTCCCTTAAGGGAACGCTTTGCCATGGGTGGCATAGGCAGTCCCAAACTTTTTATAACCGAAGCCAGCACGGAAATCCATAGTTTATTGATCTTGGACAACAACCTTAACACCTGCAATATTGAACTGCGGCCCAAGGGAATCATTGTTCGGTTCCGTTCGTTGTTGGAAACCTTCGGTCTGGTAATCCCGTACTATAAACTGAATCTTTATAAAGGCGATAGGGCCGTCCATTCCATTTTCATGGACCATCATTTCATCAAGGTCCGTTCGGATAGTGTGGCCGTTCAAAAATTCTTCCGAAAGCTTTTGGACCACCGCGCCGATAATTTGCCCACTTCTATTGATGATTTATGAGATTTCTCACATGCGTTCGAAATGACAATTGACAATGAACAGTTTACAATAAGCAATAAACAATTATTCTCTTTTGGTCACATCGAGCGCAGTCGAGATGTAATTTTAAAAAATAGATTTCTCACATCCGTTCGAAATGACAAGCCCCTCAAATAAACCACATTGTTAATTGATTACTGTCCATTGAAAATTGACCCATGTTTACCGACCTTTGTCACAAATTCCCCAAAAGTTCGTCTAATCACCAAAGCAACCTTTCACTCCCAAAAGGTGTCTTTATGGTAGAACCTTAAAAAAAGCTATGTCAATCAACAAAACACTGATCTATTTCTTATTTACCCTTTTGATGGGCCTACCCCTTGCGGCACAGACCGTAAGCTCCCGTTTGGTAGATGCCAAGACGCAAAAGGGCATTCCCTATGCCACCGTGCAATATGGGGAGTACCAAGGCACCGTTACCAACGAGGAGGGCCGTTTCAGCTTTGTATTGGAAGAGGGCACTACCCTACCCGATTCCATTTATGTAACCTCCATGGGCTATGAGAAAAAGGGCTATACCTTGGAACAGTTGCAGGACAGCATCGTGCTTTTGAACGCCAAGGCCATAGAACTGAGCGGGGTGTACGTGTTCGACAAGGAACTGGAAGTGGATGACATCATCGAGAAAATGAAGGAACGCATTCCCCAGAACGTGAACAAAGACCCCATAAAGCAACGTTTTTTCCTTCGGACCTCAGAACTGGCCAATATGCAAAAAGTGGATTTCGGGTTTGAAAAATCGTCCATCAAGGAACTGAACAAGGAACTTATGGACAGTATTGCCAACTCCATCCCCAAAAACGCACATCACTATACAGAAAGCTTGGGCGACCTTTACAAGCATGACACCCAGTACAAACTCGATATATTTAAAGCAGCGGACCTGTTCGACAAAAGGAACGTGAGCTCTTTTGAGGAATTGGCCGAGCACATGGAGGAGATTTTTAAAAAGAACGTGAAACCTGGCTCTTATCTCAAGATCAAATCGGGAATCTTTAGTGAAAAGATAGAGGTGGATTCCATCATCGATACGTTTGATGACGAGCGGGTGGAACAGATGAAAAAAGTGAAGGCCCAAATGCAAAAGGACAGCATTTCGGGGTTGACCGACAACCAACGGGGCGAGCTTCGTGAAATGTTGGGACAACTCTATTACAAGGAGGACACCAAACTGGACCTTATTGAAAAAACCAACCGCTACGAGTTTACATTGGTGGGCTATGCGGACATCAACAATGCCGGGGTGTACGTCATCGACTTTGAACCCAAGCGCAGCAGTGCCGAGTTTAGGGGTCGACTGTACATCAATATCGAGGATTTTGCCATTATGCGCCTCGACTTTGAGAACACGAAACGCTTGCGCAATTTTAGGTTGTTGGGCATTACCTACCGCGAAAACGTGTACAAAGGCACCATGCGCTTCGCCAAATTGCCCAGCGGCAAATATGATCTTCAGTTTATGGATTTTGCCGAAGGACGCTACTTTGCCGTAGATCGACCTTTAAAAGTGGTGGAAAAGAACAAGCATGTAAAGGGTCGCCGCAAACAGAACGAGCTCTTGTTGAACATCGATTTTCGCATGAACATGACCAATAAATGGGAATTGGTGGTCTTTAACCAAGATGAAATTGCCGAAGGCACCTTTAAAGATTATAAGGAGGACAAGACCGTTCGGGCCACCTATATGCCCAACTATGACCCCGAGTTTTGGAAGGGCTATAACATTATGGAACCCAATCAGGCCATCCGTGGGTTTACGGTTTCGGAGGAAGAGCAGTAGATTTTAAGTTCCTAGTTTTTAGTTGTTGGGGTTTAGTCGGGTGACTTGCCATATATGGCATGTAGATTTTTGCCCCGAATGCCTTACTTGCTTACCTAAAGGTAAGAATGGGCAAGGAAACTACTTTATTGGAATGGATTGAAGACACGTATGGCACTCCAGAGGAGCTTGCCCAAGTGTTGGATTTAGGAATAGAAATGCTCTTTTATTTGGAAGAAGATACCTTTGACCGCAAAGAAGTGCAACAAGTGGTGGCTGCGCTTAGGGAGTTGGTGGTTGGGTTGAGGAAGAAACATAACAAGACATCACTACGCTCAATTCATCATTGACCTAACTCTTCCCGAGCTTCAGCTGTCAACAAAACAGTCATTAATCTAAGATTATCAGAGTCCCTATACCCAAGCTCCCTACGCATTTCTTTTAAAAAATTATCAGCATTATTTAAAGTAGCTTTAGTGTCACCCTCATTAATCAATAGATTATTTTCATATTCAATAAACTTTCGGATTAATTCTTCACTTCCCCAATTCATTAGCCCCTTTTTAAAAAGTGCCATTTCGTCAATTGCTTTTTTTGAAAGCCCATTTCTGTTATTTTTTACATTTTTAAAAATTTCGAAGACTACATTGTAAAAATGTTCACACACTTTTTGTTTTTCTTTCAAAATGTGAAATTCATATTCTCTTTCTCGAGTCTTTTTATTGTTAATGTTTACAGTCATAACAGAAGTGAATGCTGCAACTATGACTGCAACAATTCCAAAAACTGCAATTTTAGAATCTATGTTATCTATATAAAATATCCCCCAAATTGATAATGAAACCAATATCGAAATAAGGATAAACAGCCATGTACTAATAAAAAAGCTTTTTGTCATCTTATTTAGAAGATTTTATCTGAAAGTCAACTCAATATACATCATTTTGTCAGCAGTGACTTATGCTTTTCCGTAATAAGTCCATCAGCTTCAAGCAGGTACGTAGTGTCATTTCGAAATGAGGTGCAACGCAGCGATTGAGAAATCTGCATTATGAGATTTTTCGCTTTGCTCAAAATGACAGTAATGTATTCGTGAAAATTGGTGCAATTCATGTCAACCCCTAGAAGAGATTTCTCGCAGCTCCTTCGCAATGCTCAGGACATGGCTCAAAATAACAAGCTGGATATTCGTGAAAATTAGTGCAATTCGTGTCAACTCCCTAAAAGAGATTTCTCGACTGCGCTCGAAATGACAGGCTGTGGCTCCTTCGCAATGCTCAAGACATGGCTCGAAATGACAATAAGGGACAACTCCTTGAAATTGTTTTCTGTTTATTGCTCATTGCCCACTGTAAATTGCTCATTGTTTGGGCCGGAGGAGTCTTCCGAGGAAGTAAAGGGCCGTCATGATCAAGAGCATTAAGGCCAATACCATGGAAATGTTCAAAACCAAAGTACCTGTACCCAACTGGTCCATGTTCAAGAACGGGTAAGGGTAAAAACCGGAATAATAGCCCCTTAACAGTACCCATACCAAATACAGCACGGGAAAGAGCAACCACGAACGAAGTTCTTGCCACATAACAAGGTTGCGGGCTTGGAACATCAACCAATATACATACATGAACAAGGGAACGATGGTGTGCAAGAGTTCATCCACGATCATCTGCAAACCAGTAGGGTTCCAAATCTTGCGCAAGGCCACTTGGTAGACCAGGCACACCACCAAAATAAATGCGGTAAGCGCCATAGGGGTCGCCCTTCTGTGGAACAATACCCACATACGCCGTTTAAGACCGAACACCCGAACGGCAAAGTAAAGGGCGGCCAAACTATTCGTGAGGATGGTAAAGTAGCTTACAAAGCGAAGCAGAGTTTCCCCAATGCCCGCTTCTCGGTTATGAAGCATCAAAATCAATTGGGTGACCACGGCAAAGCACGACATGGTAAATCCCAAAATTTCAAAATTTCTGCGCATGGTCGAAGATAATGAATTCAATGTTCAATAATCAATTATCAATGTTCAATAAAGTTGATTATATGAGCAATCATGCAGGTCATATATATTAAAGCTGAAGATATTTTAGTCAAATAAAACGACCATATAGTGCTAGCCCATTGATAATTGTTTATTGTAAACTGTTCATTGTTTATTGTAAACTGGTTTTGGGCAAAAACACCTCTGCCATCATGCAACGGGCACTGCCCCCACCGCAAAGCTCAATGGTGTCCAAAGAGCTGTGAATGATGGGACCGTGCTTTTCAATGGCCTTGATCTGTGTATCGGTGAGGCTTTTGTACGCTTGGGAACTCATCACCATATAGCGTTGGTCGTTGGCCCCTATCACCTGTAGCATGTTCCCCGCAAAGTGGCACATCTGTGCCTCCGTGATGGAAATGATCTCCCTACCGTCCATCTTGAGGTGGTCCACCACGTTCTTTCGTTCCTTTTTATCGTCGATGGAATCCAAACAGATGACCGCGAAGGTCTCTGCCAGGGCCATCATTACATTGGTGTGATAAATGGGAAGGCGTTCCCCATCCACGGTCTGGTTGGCGTGAAAAATGACGGGAAAACAATCAAAATCCTCACAGAACTCAATGAAAAGTTCCTCATGGGCCCGTTCCGAAAGGGCACAATAGGCTTTCTGGCGGACCCGATCCATGAGAATACTGCCTGTGCCTTCCAAAAAGATATCGTCTTCCTCCGCAATGGTATAGTCCATGACTTCATTGATCACAAAACCTTCATCCTCCAAAAGGTCCAGAATGTCCTCTCGGCGTTCCTTTCTGCGGTTCAATGCAAACATGGGATAAATGCACACGGTTCCATTTTCATGGAAGGAAACCCAGTTGTTCGGAAAAATGGAGTCCGGGGTGTCGCGCTCCAAAGTGTCCTCAACCACGATCACATGTACCCCATGGTCCCGAAGTACTTTTACAAACTGGTCGAACTCTTCCTGTGCCCGTTGGTTGATCACGGTATTTTTTAGATGTGGATCTTCCTGAAAATAATTGTTGACCGCCGTTTGTTCGTTCATCCGAAAACTCACGGGACGAACCATAAGAATGGTGTTGGTAATCTGTGCTCTCAAGTGCTCTATTGTTTTGTTATACCTGTGGCAGCAGGAAGTAGGTTTATATTATTCTCTGATCAAGGGCATGGTACTGCAACGTAACAACCCTTCTTGCTTGGCAATCTCGGCATAGGGTATCTCCTCAACGGTGAACCCATGGTCCCGGAGCCAATTGTTCAACCGGGTAAAATTACGCTCCGACACCACCACTTCAGGTGATATGGAAAACACGTTGCTGAACATTTGGTACATTTCTTCCTTATCGATTTCAAAGATATTGTCCGGACCAAAATAATCCACCAAATAATCGTACTCCTCCTCTACCAAAAACCCGTTCCTGTGCAAAATGGCCTTATCCTTTCCCACAGGTTGAAAACAACAATCCAAATGCAAGGCGTTTTCTTTAGGGTCCGTATTGGATTTTCGCAACTCGAAGGACTTTACCGTTTTGTGGGGAAACATATCGCGGATATACTCCACAGCTTCCCTATTGGTCCTAGCCGTAATATAGCTCTTATAATCCGATGCTGTATAGGTTCCGATAAAGATGTGGTCGTTCCAGGGCATCACGTCGCCTCCTTCAATATGTACTTCTTCCGGGGGCCGGATGATCCTGTTGGGGTCGATCATGTCCAATACTTCCTGAATGGCCACAAATTCCCTTTCCCGATCGGGCAAGATGTTGGCATGAAAAAGCTTGTCCTCGATGACAAAGGCAATGTCGCGTGCAAAAATTTGGTTACAATCCTTCAAAACCTCCGGACGAAAGACCTGAACGCCATACTTGTGAAAAACCCGGGCAAAGGCGTCCATTTCCTTGATCATATCCTCTTCCTTGGGATAGGTACCTGCCATTATATGCTCCAAGGATTTAGGATCATAAGCTTCCTCTACAGATGGCACGGGGCCGCTACTTTTTGCAGTCCCCAAAATAACCGCCCTCAATGGGCTGGTCTCATCAACGATGTTCAATTGTATCATAGTTTGCGGATTTTATGTCCCAACCGTCTTTACTAAAATAACATTGGGGTTTTTCCACATAAATTCTATGGCAAATCTAGTGTTTTAGTCCGTATTTTTCACTTACAAAAAAAGGATAACACACAGATTAAATTGGACATTCATATATGGGATTAGCAAAAACTGAAATTTAACAACCATTTGTTTATCAATTGTTTAAAAATTGTGTGTTTTAAACATTTTAAGCACCTAAAACGATGAGCGAAAAAAAAATAATAACTACATTTGTATTAAGATTTTTCCTACATATGAAAAAATTGCTATTTTCATCCATGCTATTTGCAAGTGCATTTGCCGTTTTGGGCAGCATGAATGCTTTTCGTGCCATTGGTAAGATTGAGGACTCAAAAAGCATCAGCAAAACCATCTCAACAAATTATTCCGCAAAATACAAGGACTGTATTTCCCATGAGGATTTTCCAGAGGATTTCAACTCCATTGCCAACCATCCCAACAATAGCTGGGATTGGAGTACCTTAAAGGTTGATGCGTCCCTCAAGAGATATCATAATTCCTTGGATTCTACCCTAAGGAGCCTTAATTCCATTGACGCCCATAATTTTATCCATCAGGAATTCGAGAGGTCAAAAAGCATGTTAGGCAATGAGAATATCTCGGACATCAGAAAATATTACCATTGTGAAATTATGCGAATGTGCCATGATAGTGACCGATCACTGAACCTTGGTTCAGCCGGACAGTTATGACCAAAAAAAGGGCGGATATACCGCCCTTCTCTTTATTTGTTCTCCCAAATCTTACCTTTTTTCCAAAGGAACAAATGGCCTTAGGTTTTCACCTATATAAATTTGACGAGGTCTTCCGATCGGTTCTTTTCTCAAACGCATTTCCCTCCACTGAGCAATCCATCCGGGCAAACGACCCAAGGCAAACATTACAGTGAACATTTCTGTTGGAATACCTAAAGCGCGATAGATAATTCCGGAGTAGAAGTCCACGTTGGGATACAATTTTCTATCTACGAAGTATGGGTCTTCCAAAGCTTCTTTCTCCAATCCCTTGGCAATATCCAAAATAGGATCATCAATGCCCAAGTTGCCCAACACATCATCCGCAGCCTTTTTAATGATCTTGGCACGTGGATCAAAGTTTTTATAAACTCTGTGTCCAAAGCCCATTAATCGGAATGGGTCATCTTTGTCCTTGGCCTTGGCCATATATTTTTTAGTGTCGCCACCATCCGCTTCAATGGCTTCCAACATTTCCAATACGGCTTGGTTGGCACCACCGTGCAATGGTCCCCACAATGCGGAAATGCCTGCAGACAATGAGGCAAACAGACCAGCATGGGAAGAACCTACTATTCTTACAGTAGATGTGGAACAGTTTTGTTCGTGATCGGCATGAAGGATCAACAATTTGTCCAGGGCATCAATGGCAATGGGATCCTTTTTGTATTCTTGGTTGGGTCTTTTGAACATCATTTTATGAATGTTCTCCACATAACCCAAGGTATCGTCACCATAATCCAAGGGAAGGCCTTTCTTTTTGCGCATGGTCCAAGCTACCAAAACAGGGAATTTGGCCAAAATGCGTACTATGGAATTATACATGGCTTTCTCAGAGGAAACATCCACAGAACTGGGGTTGAATGCTACCAAGGCACTGGTAAGGGACGAGAGGACCCCCATGGGGTGGGCCGCTTTTGGAAATCCATCCAAAATCTTCTTCATCTCCTCATCCACTTGGGATTCTTCCTTAATGTCGTGGTGAAACTTGGCCAGTTGCTCCTTATTTGGCAATTCGCCAAAAATCAACAGGTAGGCAACCTCCAAAAAATCGGCCTTTTCAGCTAGCTCTTCAATGGAATATCCTCGGTACCTCAAAATTCCCTTTTCTCCATCAAGAAAGGTAATGGCACTTTCACAAGATCCGGTATTCTTATAGCCGGGATCGATCGTTACCATTCCTGTTGTGGCCCTAAGGGTATTGATATCTATGGCCAATTCATCTTCCGTACCTTTTATAACAGGGAATTCATACCGTTTTCCCCCATATTCGAGTATAGCTGTATCCGACATTTTATATTTTAATAGATTAGTAAAAATAGAATGCGGAAATTACGAAAAACCGTGACCATTAACAATTTCCAACCGCTATTTGTGCTGTTGTTAACAATAAAATTTAACGGTTGGAATGTTGCTAATCCAATTTGTACAAAAGCGTGTAATACTGGTCCACGGACTTCTGCCAAGTGAAGCGCATTTTCTTAGCCGAAGCCTGTATTTTTTTCCAAGTGGATTTATCGTTGGCAAATACATCCAGAGCTTCGTCGAACACTTTGAGCATGTCCGTAATTTTCTCATCATAGGTGTTGCCATCAAAACTAAAACCGGTCTTCATATGCTCTACCGTATCCTTTAATCCTCCAGTATGGTGCACCAAGCAGGGATTTCCATTACGCATGGCCAACATCTGGCTGATACCACAAGGTTCAAAAAGACTGGGCATAAAATACAGATCGGATTCCAAATACATAGAATCGATGAGCTTTTCGGATTGCCCATTGGTAAAGATGAAGTTTTTGTGCTCATAACTTAGCCTTCGGAAGAGACTCTCGTATTCTGGCGCCCCTGTGCCCAACAGCATGAAAATACCATCCACCTTTTCCAGCTTTTTAAGGATTTCCACAAAAGCTTCGGGTGAACGCATGATAAAGTAGAACTTCTGTTCCGTAAGTCTGGCGACACTGGAAGCAATAAATTTGGGTCTATCCTCTACATAATCCATGATTTTTTCACCCGTATGGGCCAAAAAGTCGGCTTTGTACTTTTTATCCTCCTGCTGTAGCCACCCAAATAGGGCCTTTACGGTATTGCGGTAGATATTTCCTTTTTTCTCCTTGTTGATGTTCTTATAATTACATCCATTCAATATCCCGAAGAGCCGCCCCTCGGCATCGGCCTGTTGCAGATCTTTTTCCAATCCTTCGCCCCCAATAAATTCAGGTGGTGAGCTCGGCAACAACACATCTTCTTTATAGGAAGGCGAAACGGTGTGCACCGCATCCGCAAAACGGATTCCCACGGCCATCAAATTGATGCAATCCTGATACCTGTAATCCATCAAGCGTTGGTAGTCCAAGGGAACGTTGGGAAACCAGTTCTTTACCGAAGAATAGTTACCATCAAAGGGACGGATGCCCTGTATGGCCAAATTGTGGATA
>JASBTS010000171.1 GCA_030148305.1 Allomuricauda sp.
TTACAACACTCCTAAGGGTGCCAGCTTTGATCCGAACGTACAGGGTGCTGGTATTGGTAACTCTCAAGGATTTGACTTTATCAACGGTCCTAGTGCCAAGAAATATGGTATAAGCGTCAAAGTAACGTTCTAATCAAAAAAAATAGCTAAAATATTATGAGAAATATAGTTAAATATATAACCGTTGTTCTCTTGTTAACAGGATTCTTGCAGTCTTGTGAGACAACAGATCTGGACCTTAGAGTGAGTCCAAATGACCTTGCTGCCGATCAGGCAGATCCGGCGCTGCTATTGAATTCCATTCAATTGGCATATGTTAACAACATTAGGGACATTAGTGATTTGGGTGGCCAGCTTACTAGAATCGATTACATGAGCGGTCGGGATTACTTTAACAACTATCCTGGTTCCACTTTCAACGCTATTTGGTCAAGGACCTACAGTAGCGGTGGATCTATCAGTGGTGTATCTTTGGGTATGTTCACCAACGTCCAAACATTGGTTGACATTGATGCCATTACGGATGTGGACTATTCATTCCACGTTGCTGTTGGTAAAACCCTTCAAGCACACATGTTGATGCTTTTGACCGATTATTTGGGCGAAGCGGTTTACTCCCAAGCAGGAAATCCTGCAGAATTCCCAGCTCCTCTTATGGACTCTGGCGAAGAGGTTTATGCAAGCGCCTTGGCCTTATTGAACGAAGCACAAGCTTTGTTCGCCTCCGGACCAAGTACTAATGGTGCCACCGATTTCTTCTATGGCGGCAGCACTTCTAACTGGATCAAAGTGGTAAACACTTTGAGATTGAAGGCTTACGTTACTACAGGAAACACTTCTGCTTTTGATGCAATTATTGCAGGTAACAATTATATCAATGATGCAGCGGATGACTTCCAATTTCAATATGGAAGCCGTGAATTGCAACCTGATACACGTCACCCCGACTACGCACAAGGATACACTCCTTCTGGTGCCGGAGGTTATCGTTCTAACTGGTTGATGGAGTTAATGTTGAACGAAGGAGGTACTTCTGACCCTAGGATACGTTATTATTTCTATCGTCAGGTAGGTGCCACTCCTGGAGCTGATGCAGATCCAGACGAGCAAACCTTGGCTTGTTCCTTGGCTGTTCCACCACAACATTATGTGGATAGTGGATGGGCTTATTGTAGTGTTCCAAATGGTTATTGGGGAAGATCTCACGGTAACAACGAAGGTGGACCACCAGATGGTTTCTTCAAAACAGCTCCTGGTGTTTATCCAGCTGCCGGTAAATTTGACGATAACGATTTTGATGTTCCTGAAGATGATCCCAACTATGATCCAACTGTAGGTTTGGGCAAAGGTGGTGCCGGTGCAGGTATCGAACCTATTATCCTTTCTTCCTATGTTAAATTCTGGAAGGCAGATAATGCCATTGCCAAAGGTGCCGCTGATGGTGTTGTTGCAGGTTTCTTTAGAGAAGCAATGCAAGAGTCCATTGACAAGGTAATGACTTTTGGAGCCTTGGATCCAACAGGAGATATGAGCTATGCTCCATCCGAAGCTGATGTAACGGATTGGATCGATGGAATCATTGCTGATTTCACAGCTGCAACAGGTGACGACAAGATGAACATCTTTGCCGACCAATATTTTGTTGCCCTTTACGGTGGTTCTGTAGAAGCTTATAACTATTACAGAAAAACAGGTTACCCAACCAATTTGGCACCAAACTGGGAAGCTAATCCAGGTCCGTTCCCAAGAACCTTCCTATATCCTCAGAACGAGGTAATCACCAATCCTAATCTAACACAGAAAACGGATTTGACAGGACAGGTATTCTGGGATACTAACCCAGCGTCACCAGCGTTCCCATTAGCTCAATAACTTTAAAAAAAATTGAAAATCATGAAAATCATAAATAAATTACTTTTAGCCACTACAACAGCGCTAGCAGTATTCACATTCAACTCATGTGAAGAAGGCAACACTGTGGTGGACGAAGTATTTGATAACACCACGAGTGGTGTTGTCTTAAGAACAATTAGTGTTATTTCAGATGAACTACCTATCGGACAATCCGACTCCAATTTCGCTGTAGAACTTGAAGTACAGGACGAGGAAGATGGTGCTTTGGTTCAAAGCTTGGAAGTTTACATCACCTTTAACGACAATACCGTTGCAGACGGAGGTACAGACTTTTCGTCAAGCGAAGGATTGGTTTCCACTATTCCTTCCTCTGAGTTCTACATCGGTGAATTTGGGTTTCCACGTTATACTTACGAAATCACACTTCCAGAGATGTTGAGTGCGCTTGGTGTATCTGAAGCCAATGTTGACGGAAGTGATACCTTCGCTATTCGTTTTGTGGCCGTAATGGTTGATGGAAGAAGGTTCTCCAACGGTGACAACTCCGATACCTCAACTGGATCGTTCTTCCGCTCTCCATTCCTATATTCCTCAACTGTGGTATGTCCTCCAAAAGCACCATCTCCTGGTACTTGGACAATCGAAATGCAGGATTCTTACGGTGATGGATGGCAGACTAACACCGGTAATGGTGGAGATGGTATCACCATTACCCTGAACGATGGCACTGTTTTCGAAGTTGGTATGTGTTCTCCTTATTCCGCTGCCGCTGGAACTTTCCTAGGAGATGGTGATTGTACCCCGAACGATGGTTCTACCGGTACCGCAACTTTTGAGATTCCTGTTGGTACTACTTCTGCAGATTTCAATTTCCCTGGTGATCAATATGGAGAAATCTCTTTCCAGATTATCACACCATTTGGAAACGTTGTTGCTGATGTTGGTGCCAATGCACCTGCTGGGCCGATTACTATTGATTTCTGTAAAGATTAATTCAAATCTTCACAATAAAGTAAAAGCCGCTTCAAAAGAAGCGGCTTTTTTATTATGCTTGTCCCAAAAAAGACTTGTTTTGATCAATTCTAAATAATATAACATCTTTACAACCATACCTTTAATAGATTCAGCTTATTTTTGATTTATATTAAGAAAATTCTCAAACTATTTTTTTTAACTTACAAGCCGTTTTTAAATCAACACACTAACATCAATCATATGAAAAAGATTATTTTATTCTCTATTTCCCTAGTTGCCGTCAATGCTACTTTTGCGCAATATGCGGGTCAAGTACAAGTTGGTGGAGGCAGTGCCGGAGTTTCCAATGCAATGGTAGCCAGTGTCATTGGCGATATGGACGACCAATATAACCGTTTGGCAAAAAAAACAGGTATTGATCAATTTTCCGGATCACCCTATACTAATGACGCTTTCGCTTCAGCGCCTGTGTTTTATAATGATGACAGCATGGGTTCTGTTTACTACAGATACAATGCGTACAACGAAGAAGTAGAAATCAAGAAAACCATTTTACCGGAGGAAAAAGTGAGCAGTCTTGTGAAAGACAAATCCATTAGAATTATGGTCAATGGAAAACCAATGTCCTTTTCTACTTTTATTGATAAAAAAGGAAATACCACCAATGGGTATTTGTCATCTTTGTATGACGGAAAAAATATTGACCTATACAGAAGGGACAAAGTAAAGTTCACAGAAGGACAAAGAGCGCAGAACTCCTTTGTTAAAGCCGTACCCAACAGGTTTACACACTTTATCGAATATTATTACCAAAAAGAGGGCGTGAACAGAATTGATGAAATCCCGCTTAAGGAAGGTCAACTCTTAAAGTTGTACAAAGAACCGGTCAAAACCAAGATCAAAACCTTTATCAAGGAAAATAAAATTGATATGAAGGAAGAAGCCGATCTTATCAAATTGTTCGAATTCATTGACGCCCAACAATAAAAGTTATTCTTTCATAAATAGGTAGAAATCCTAAAATTACAATGGGCCTGTCCCAGATCGAAAAGAATGACATTCATAAAAAACCGCCAATAGTCTTGGCGGTTTTTTATTTACTTTTGTGCTATGAAAGACAACCAGCTCATTTATGGTATCCGTGCCGTTTTAGAGGCAATACACGCCGATCAGCCTATCAATAAAATATTTATTCAAAAAGGGTTGAAAGGCGATCTTTTTAAAGAGCTGGAGACCACAATTCGTAAATCTGGGCTAAGTTCTTCTTACGTCCCCATTGAAAAACTGAACAGGATGACCCGCAACAACCATCAAGGTGTTGTAGCCCAAATATCACCGGTACAGTTTCAAGATTTTGAAGCTATGGTGGAAAAGGTCCTTTCGGAAGAAAAGATGCCCTTCTTTCTGCTATTGGATCAGGTTTCCGATGTGCGTAATTTTGGTGCCATCATCCGAACCGCTGAATGTTGTGGCGTACACGGAATCATCGTGCCCAAAAATGGGTCCGCTCCCATTACCGATGATACAGTGAAAACCTCAGCAGGAGCCGTCTTTAATGTACCCATTGCAAAGGTAGATCACCTAAAGGATGCCCTGTTCTATTTACAATCTTCTGGTATTGCCATTACCGCCGCTACCGAAAAAGCTGAAGAAGATATCTACTCCATTGGTTTTGACCAGCCAGCGGCCATCATCATGGGCTCTGAGGAAAAAGGCATCTCCCCTTCCGTTTTGGGCATGGTGGACCATCAGGCCAAACTACCGTTATTGGGCAATATTGGCTCCTTGAATGTTTCGGTTGCCTGTGGTGTTTTCCTGTATGAAGTTGTTCGGCAACGCCTTAAACAACGCTAATCTTCTTCGGATTTCTTATAATGATACCTGATTTGGATGGGTGGCTCTTCGGGAATCTTCGTGTTCTCTATAAAATTGCCGTTTTCATCAAAGTGCCTTAGAAATGGGTCATCCTCTTCTTTGAAATCTTCCTTTTCCCAATCATATTTTTTGAGTTCGGGGATTTCCGCTTTCATTAAAAAAGCCAATAGCAACCCAGTAATAAAACCTGCCAGATGTCCTTCCCATGAAATCTCTTCCCTCACCGGAAAAATGTACCAAATCATACTTCCATATATGAAAACCACCACCAAGGATAAGGCCACCAACCTATAATACTTTCCCAAAATCCCTTTGAAAAAGATAAAGCTGGCCAACACATAAATGACCCCACTTGCCCCGATATGATAGGATGGTCTTCCGATAGCCCATGTCAAAAGTCCGGATAGCAATACCCCATAAACCAAAACCTTTAAGGCTATCTTTTGATAAAAATAAAAGAGGAAGGCCAACAAAATGGCCAATGGAATGGTATTGTTATACAGGTGCTCCGCAGACCCATGAATAAACGGACTCAGCAGCACACCTCTTAACCCCCATAATTTTCGTGGATAAATACCATAATCGTTCAAATTGACCCCAATACCCACTTCATACCAATACACGGACCAAATGCAAAGCACGGCAACCAAGGGTACCAATACAACATTTACGGGAATTTTAAAAGGTTCAGATGACTTCATACCTCAATCAGGAATCAAAATACTTACCACAGTATCCAATTTACACAAATTGTCAGTTTTGGTTAAGATCTCGTCACTGTAACAGCATCCATCACCCCTAAATTTGTCTTATTTTTATCTCATGAACGAACCTTTGGCAGAACGGATACGGCCCAAAACACTTGCGGATTACATCAGCCAACAACACTTGGTGGGTGAACATGGCGCATTGACCAACCAGATCAAGAACGGTGTAATCCCTTCCTTAATCCTATGGGGACCACCCGGAACAGGAAAAACCACTTTGGCCAATATCATTGCAACGGAAAGTCAACGCCCCTTTTATACACTCAGTGCCATTAGTAGTGGGGTAAAGGACGTACGGGAAGTGATTGACAAAGCCAAACAAAGTGGTGGACTCTTCACATCCAAAAACCCCATCCTTTTTATTGATGAGATCCACCGTTTCAGTAAATCCCAACAAGATTCCTTGTTGGGTGCCGTGGAAAAAGGTTGGGTTACCTTGATCGGTGCCACAACCGAAAACCCAAGTTTTGAGGTAATTCCCGCACTGTTGTCCCGTTGTCAGGTTTACATTCTAAACCCCTTTGGAAAGGAAGACCTTATTGCCCTCTTGGAAAGGGCCATTAAAACGGATAGTTTTCTAAAATCCAAACAAATTGATCTACAGGAAACCGAAGCACTTTTGCGGCTTTCCGGTGGCGATGGCCGAAAATTACTGAACATCTTCGAGCTGATCGTAAATTCCGAACCTGGAAATTCCGTCACCATTACCAATGATCTGGTCATGGGCAAGGTGCAAAAGAACACCGTTTTGTATGATAAGACCGGGGAACAGCATTATGACATCATTTCCGCATTTATCAAATCAATCCGGGGCAGTGACCCCAATGCGGCAGTATATTGGCTGGCCCGTATGATCGAAGGGGGTGAGGACGTTAAATTCATAGCCCGAAGGATGGTCATTCTAGCATCTGAAGATATTGGCAATGCCAATCCGACGGCCTTGGTTATGGCCAATACCACGTTCCAGGCGGTGAATACCATTGGTTACCCTGAGGCCCGTATCATTCTTAGTCAATGTGCCACATACTTGGCAGGTTCTCCAAAAAGTAATTCCAGTTACATGGCCATCAATGAGGCGCAACAAATGGTAAGACAGACCGGAGATCTTTCTGTTCCCATGGCGATAAGAAATGCCCCAACCAAACTCATGAAGGATTTGGGATACGGCCAAGGATATGCCTATGCCCACGACCATGAAAACAATTTTGCCGATCAGGAATTTCTACCAGAGGAAATATCCGGGACAACCTTTTATCATCCCGGCAATAATGCTAGGGAAAAGGCCATGAAAGATTTTTTAAAAATCCGTTGGAAAGATAAATACGATTATTAGAACTTGATGTTCAGCTCCTTTTGGTGCTTGTTCCCGTTTTCCTGATACTCCAAGATCCACTTGCCATCCTTATTGAACACTACAGCATTGTTTCCTTCAAATTGGGTCAAAAAAACATTGTCCATGGATGTGGACTCCAATTTTAGGACCACCTTTGGTGTACTATCCACTAACTGATACCCATTTTCAATAGGTTGGGCATATAAAAGATCAGTGGTAATCGATTCAGACCCTTCGACAGTGACTGCTTTTGTAATGTTGGAAGGTTTGGGTTCCACACTTTTATATACTTGCTCTTCAGTTGTGGCCTTTTGTTCCACAACGTTCTCTTTTTCCTTTTCAACAACGGTTTTCACATCGTCCTTAAAACTGATGACGACTGGATTCTTTGGCGTTTCCGTTTGTTTGGGCTGATATTTGTAATCCATCCCTACAAACGAAACGAAAGCTTGTTGAATGGCTTCCTTATAAGCGCCAGCATATTCTTTGATCTTGCTCATACCTTCCAAAGATCGAAATACTTCTACCTTATGACAATCCCTTAAAGCAATGCTTACTTTAGTGGTGAACAATGTAGGGTTATTGATCAAATCGGCCTCAAGCCCCAAACACCTATTGGCCAATAAGTCATCCGGAAGCTCATCTTCGTACACGGCGTTGAACCCATTTTGCACAAAATAGTGTTTGATCAGGGTACTGGTCTGGTATTCATTTTCGTTTTTGAAAATAGAAAAGCTTTTGGGCACAATGATATATTTGTACTCATTCAATTGTGCCTTCACAGCAGTGCTAAATCCCACCGCAAACAACAAAATATATATAATCCTGGACTTCATATGGAAGATAAATCAATTATCGTTCCAAGATATGATATTAAATCCGAACTGTAAAGAAGCATAATGGCTGTCGGCTATATTGGAATAGCTAAGAAGATTGTCTCCAAGGATATAAAAATTCACAGGACCAGCCTGAAGATTAAGTCCCAGACCCACATTTGTAAAGGAATATTTATCTACAGTGTAGGTGGTCTTCAGGGCAAGGGTCTTTCCAAATCTTTTTTGATAAAACCCAGTCAAGGCCGCTTGTACCCCGCGTGGTCTTTTCATCATGAACAACTGCCCCCCAACACTGTTTCTATAATAGTCTCGGTTACTACCACCTCCCTGATCGTTTACACCACATCCACAATTGTTGAAAGGACTGTTGCCTCCTTCGCCAAAATCATATCGAATGGACCCATATGCCTTAACCGGCCTAAAGGAAATATAAGATTCTTGGGTTTCCCCATGCGGAAGCGCTGCATCAATGTCGTCAATGAGTTCTTGCCAAAGATCATTGTCCACATTATCGATATCCTCTGGCAAATACACTGAAATTCCTTCGGTACTGGTGCTGCCATTGAGGGTATAGTTCCAAACATCTTTGTTGTTGTAGATAAAACCCAAATCCAAAATACTACCGGTAATAGTGGTTTGTGGGGTTAACTGATAGCTAAAACCGGCATCGAATCCAAGTCCCAAGTTACCTCCCAACAATACCCGATCGACAAATAAACTCTTAATATCTTTTTTTGTGGTACCCGTATCCTCTTCCAAAATATCATAAAATCCTCTTACGCCAGCCGTTTGGAGCTGCATATTTGCATTGATCGAGGTCACATAAATATTGTCCTGTCCTTCCGTAGTCGTAAAATTTCCAGAGTTTTTTATGGACTGAAATTGAAATATACTGGAGTATAATTTGGCCCTGGCACCAACGGTAAGGGATTCGCTCATTTTTCTGTTAATCCCAAAATGGAATACATTGATCATCTCACCTCGAAGCTTCAAATCTCCCAAATCAAAACTTCTACCAATATTGGCCCCACCATTGCCCTCAAAAGCCAAAAAGGCCAAATCCCTGGGCCAATACACAATGACATCGGTTTCCCCGTACATTCCAAAAGAGTAGTAATCATCAGGACGATTTCTTCCCCTAAAACCTACGGTAATACCTTCAATCTGGCCGGTAGTACTGAAATCATCTTTGCGGGTCATAGCATCCAATACCCGTTCCTGGACCTTTGTAGTAAAATCAATGCCATCGTTGGCAAACAGGTCGTTCACGGTAACACCGCTGGTCGCTCCTTGGAAAGACAATCCTGAAATTACCGGAATGCCCACATGCCACTTTTCCGAGGTTTTTACCCCTGGATTGACCATCAAGGATTGTGGAATCTCATAAAAATCGTAAAGCAGTTCCTTGTTCTGGGCACAAAGAACGGAGCTTCCCAATAGGCCCAATAAAAGAAAGTAGAACCTTATCCTCATTTCAACCTAAATAAAAACTCTGCTGCGGACTTAAACTTTATTTTAGGTTCCGATTGTGTAGAAACACTGGTTGCATCTCCCAAGTTGGTCGCTGTTATACGAAGGCTTGAAGTATTGGCCAAAATATCCAAACTTTTGCCTCCCGGGCCATAGGCCACTTCCCAAATATTGATTCCAGATGGATCGGGATCAATATTGAACAATTCGGCATCCAAGGTGTTTTCTGCTTCATCCAAAAACTCGATGGTGATACGTAACTGCTTGCTCGTGGTATTCAAAATTTCATAGGTGATGGTCCCCTCGATCAGATGTTCGGCCACATACTGTTCGTTAAAAGCATCAAAATTGACTGTTTGGCTATAAAAAGTGGACAAGGATCCAGCATCATTTATAGTTACCTCATCCGATTCCATATAAAACAGGCCCGTGGCTAAGGTCGGGGTAATGCTCAGGTCATCAAACTGACTGAAATCCTGGGGTTCGGTACAGGATTGGGAAAGCAACAACAATGCACTAATGCAGAGGAGCAGGTAAAATGATCTTTTCATAGCCAAAAACATTTCCAGTGTCCGTAACGGGGTATACCGCTGTTACTATAACTCTATAAAATGCTTATTATTTCAATCATATCTTAAATCATGAGGCAGATTTCATGTGTTATGGAATTGTTGGAATTGTAATGGATCACCTGCATACCCATGGCCTTTGCTCCATGTATATCGGCCTCTAGGTCATCCCCGATCATCAAGGTGTTTTTTGGATGTACCTTGGCCCTGTCCAAAGCCAGTTCAAAAATGCGTGGATGTGGCTTTTTTACCCCGGCCATTTCCGAATTTACCACTTGATCAAAATAGTGATGGATGCTGCTCCCTTTCAGTTTTCGTTCCTGTACTTCTTGAAATCCGTTGGTTATGATGTGGAGCCTATATTTGGGTGATAGGTATTCCAAAATTTCCACCGCATTGGGCAATAAATGGGTAAAGGTGGACAACTGTTCAATATATTCATGGGCGAGCACATCGATAAGCTCGTCGGAAACCAGGGTGTTTAGGGCATCAAAAGTTTGCCTCAACCGCTGGTAACGAAGCTCTGATTTACTTATCCTGTTTTCGCGGTAAAGGGCCCACATCTGAAAATTGATGGGCGAATAGATTTCCTGGAAAGTGGCAAGATCAACATCTACCTTATTTTCTGCCAATATTTTGGCAAAAGTAAGGGCAGAGTTCTTTTCAAAATCCCACAGGGTATGGTCTAGATCGAAAAAGATGTCCGTTACCTGGTAATCAAACATAATAGCGTTTTAAGAAGGATTGATACAGTTCCATCCAGTCCATTCGGTGCTTGCCCCCTAAAAGTTCGTTGGAAAACACCATAATAAAACTTCCGTTCACCTGTTTTACCATACGATAGACCCTATCCATTTTTTCAAACACTTCCGAGGGATTCTTAAAGTTCACCAAGGCATAGTCGTGCAACGCAAAGGGATGTACCTTCAATGGCTGTCTTACTTCCATATTGATGTCGTAAAAATGAAATGGCGTGCAGGTACCGGCCCTAAAACCGATTTCGTGGGTATAACCCATGGAAAAATCATCTGTAAACTCGGTTTCCACCAAATTTCGGTATGCTGCCGGCACGTTCACCCGGTTGTATCGTAGACGGGAATAGTTGATGGGCCTATGCACTAAATTGGCCAACTGTTTCTTTTCCTCCTTCAGAACATTTTTATCGGTTGAGGAAAGAAAGGAGGTACTTAGGGAAACAATGCTGTAATCCGCTATGGATTTGATGAGATATCGGAACCTATTATTATTGGGGGAGACATTCTTATCGTGTGCCGAATGTTTGGCAAATTGAAAAAAGAACATAGTCTTGATGGGAAACTTTTTATGGATTTCCACCAACTCATAAAAATTGTCATAAGGATCCTTTTTTAGTCCCAACAATACCGAAATCCTGTCCCAAACATAGCCGAATTTCAAATTACCAAGGTCTAGGAACAATCCACCCAAGGAACGAGCCACTCCTCTCATTTTAAAGGCATGTGAAGTGGTCACATTGATGATGGAAGTAAAATTATATGACCTCTCCCGATGTTCCAATTTGGGAAAACGTTCCTTTAACGCATCCAACAATTTGTAAGCCCAAAGATCTACCACGGGCAATTCCAAAAACTTATGTTGATAGGCCAAACTTTCCTTGACAGGAAACCGACCTACGCTGTCCTTTACATGGGGCAAATATTCCTCGTAACGGCTCAATAGAAAAAAACTGGCCGAAAAAACATCATAGGGAATGGTACTTTTTTCCCCGGCCGAAAAAAAGCAGGGAATCCCATCCCAATCCGATACTTTTATTTCTAGGTCATTGATGCCCTGTTCAAATAAAAGATCATTGCTACGGATAAAGAATTCGTTCTGCAAAGGCTGTTTGGAATAGGTCATTTTGGGACCATTGTGTTTGATGAAATCCTCCACCTTTGTGGCAAAGGTCACCTCCACACCCAGAATTCTTTCAAAAATCTGTTTGGCAGTATAGGTGAGTCTATTCGTGACCTTATGGGTAAATATCAACAGCATGGCTATAATATTCCTTTGTCCGTAAAACTTAAATAATCGTGTTGGGCTATGATCAAATGGTCCAGCACCTTTATATCCAAAGCCTCAGAGGCTGTTTTCAATTTTTGGGTAATCTGTTTGTCCGCCGCACTTGGTTTTAGAGTACCCGAGGGGTGGTTGTGCGCCAAAATGATACCTACGGCACCCAGTTCAAGGGCCTGTTTCAACACCAACCTTACATCTACCAAAGTTCCGGTGATACCTCCTTTGCTCAACTGCGCCTTGTGCACCACTTTGTTGGAATTGTTCAGATAAATGATCCAGAATTCTTCATGTTGCAGTTCCCCGATCATGGGGTACAACAGTTCAAAAACATCGTTACTACCGGTTATCTTGGTGATTTTTTTGGTATCCTCTGCCCTTCTCCTTCTGCCAACCTCCAATGCCGCGGCAATGGTCACGGCTTTGGCCTCACCAATGCCTTTAAATCGCATTAATTGATTCACGGAAAGTTTTCCCAATTCGTTCAGGTTGTGGTCCACCGATGCCAAAATGCGTTTGGCAAGCTCCACTGCACTCTCATTCTTGCTTCCCGAACCAATCAAAATGGCAATTAATTCCGCATCGGACAAAACGGAGCTGCCCTTCTGCACCAATTTTTCCCTAGGTCGGTCATCATCGGCCCAATTTTTTATGGAAAAGGAAGCTAGTTTTTCTTGCATGGTCTAAAGATAGGAGAATAATTTTATGTATTTTTCAGGATAAACCCTTCAACATGAAATCACTTTTCGACACAGGGGCCCATGCCGAAATCCTATCCCGAATCGAGCATTTGACCGCGGATTCCGAGGGGCAATGGGGCAAAATGAAAGTGGGACAAATGTTGCACCACTGTCAATTTCCGCTCAAGATCGGATTAGGAAGAACAAACCCCAACAACAAACCCAATCCTATGTTGAAACTCATGGGAAAATTGTTCAGAAAAAGCCTATATGACGATAAGCTGTGGCGACACAACCTACCTACAGCCAAAGGATTAAAAGTGACCGAAGAAAAGGATTTTGCCACGGAGAAGGACAAATTGGTGGCGTTGGTCAATGATTTTCATCAAGAAAAGCACAAAACCGAATGGGATCCGCATCCCGTCTTTGGACATTTTACCCCAGAGCAATGGGGCCAGATGCAGTACAAACATTTAGATCACCATTTAAGGCAGTTCGGGGTTTAAAACATCCCGGCCAACTTATCAAAATCAAGTCCACCGTAATTGCCAGAACTCATCAAAAGCAAAGTGGCATTTTCAAAATGTTGGCCATATACAAACTCTTGAAAATCCTTAGCATCCGTAAACACAGTAATATCCTGCTTTCCGAAGGCATTTAAAATTTGCTTAGGTGCAACTTCGGGCATTCCTTTGATCTTTAACGCATCCAAGGAATAAAATACAACAGCTTGATCGGCTTGATCTAATGTACCACGATATTGTTCCAAAAATTCAGGGTTTAGACTACTGTAGGTGTGCAATTCCAAACAGGCCAACAACTTTCGGTTTGGGAATTGCTCCTTCACGGCTTTCACCGTTGCCATTACCTTGCTGGGTGCATGGGCAAAATCCTTAAATGCAATGCAATTGTTTCCTTCAGCAATTTTCTGCAACCGTTTGGAGGCTCCCTTAAATGTGGCAATGGCTTCGTAAAAATCTTCTTCATCCACCCCCATTTGTTGGCAGATCCATTTTGCTCCGGCAAGATTGGTCAAATTGTGTTCCCCAAAAATTTCCAAAGGCATTTCACCTTCTTCGGTTTCGAGTAGGGTCATGCCATCTTCCACTCGGTAAGCAGGCACCGTGTACGGAAACTTGCGTATTGGGTTTTCGGTGGCCTCCACAATCTTCTTTACTTCGGGATTAGCCTCACAATAGGTGATGCTTCCCCCTTTGACGATACTGTCCACAAAAATGCGGAATTGCTCCACATAATTTTCAAACGTTGGGAACACATTGATATGATCCCATGCAATACCACTCAATAATGCAATGTTGGGCCGATATAGGTGAAATTTGGGCCTACGGTCAATAGCGGAAGACAGGTATTCATCCCCTTCCAAAACCATGAAATCATTTTCATCGGTCAAATGCACCATGTCCGTATATCCATCCAGTTGGGCTCCGACCATATAATCCACATCAATTTCATGGTACCGGAGCACGTGCAAGATCATGGAAGTTATCGTGGTTTTTCCATGACTTCCAGCAATCACTACACGGGTCTTGAATTTTGATTGCTCATATAAAAATTCAGGGTAGGAATAGATTTTAAGCCCTAATTGCTTGGCTTTCAGCAACTCCGGATTGTCGGCTTTGGCATGCATGCCCAAGATCACAGCGTCCAAACCTTCGTTTATCTTTTCGGGAAACCAACCAAACCCATTCGGCAACAGTCCTTTGGCTTCCAACCTGCTTTTGGAGGGTTCAAAAATAACATCATCACTTCCCGTGATCACATGTCCCTTTTTCTGTAATGAAAGGGCCAAATTATGCATGGCACTGCCCCCAATGGCGATAAAATGTATGTGCATCAAATCCATTTATTTTTCAAAAATAGCCATTGCCCAGCCCAATACAAACATAGAAACCCCTATTAATTTTTATCTTGCTGATAAAATGGAGATACAATGAACCTATCGGAAATCGAATCAAGGGAAATTATGCCCGGCTATCACGGAAAGTTGGTCCATGGCGAACAAATGAGCTGGGTGTTTTGGGATGTGGAACAAAACGCCGTAGTGCCTGAACACCATCATGTCAACGAACAGATCATGCACGTGGTGGACGGTACTTTTGAATTCACCTTGGATGGCGTGACAAAAACTTACGGTCCAGGGGATGTCGTTATCATTCCATCCAACACTCCCCATAGTGGAAAGGCTGTCACTGCCTGCAAATTAATGGATATTTTCAGTCCTGTAAGGGAAGAATACAAATAGCATGAACATATCATTAAAAGGTAAAAAGGCCCTTGTGGGCGGCAGTAGCAAAGGAATCGGAGAGGCCATTGCCCGACAATTGGCGGCCAGTGGGGCCAGTGTGACCCTCATGGCAAGGAACGAGGCACGGATGAAAGCCATTGTTTCGGAATTGGATACCGAACAAGGCCAACAACATCAATATCTGGCAGTGGACTTTTCCAATTTTGAAGGCTTTAAGACCACACTTACCTCCTTTTTTAAAAAAAATACCGTGGACATTTTGGTGAACAACACCCAAGGTCCACAAGCAGGTGGTGCACTGGAAAAGCAGGTGGATGATTACCAAGAGGCGTTCGACCTTTTATTCAAATCCGTGGTGTTCACCACCGAACTGGCACTTCCCCACATGCAACAGCAACATTGGGGGCGTATCATCAACATAGCATCCATTTCCGTTAAGGAGCCCCTGAACTATTTGGCGTTGTCCAATTCCATTCGCGCCGCGGTGGTCACTTGGGCCAAAAGCCTGGCCTATGATGTGGCCAAAGGCGGCATTACGGTGAACAGTACCCTCACCGGCTATTTTGACACCGACCGTATTGCACAACTCAACTCTAAAAAAGCGGAAAAATTGGGTATTTCTCCAGATGAAGTTCGTTCCAACATGGAAGATCAGGTTCCCACGAAACGCATTGGAAAACCGGAAGAATATGGTTATTTGGTGGTTTTTTTGGCTTCCGATCAAGCCGCTTTTATCACCGGAACAAACATTCCTATTGATGGTGGACTGCTGAAATCACTTTAAAAGTGTTTCATTTTCAACAAAATACAGGTCTAAAAAATTATTGAACATTCAATTTTTGGGTACATTTAATATCTAATCCACAAAACAATCACCTATGAATTCAAAAGTTTTTTTGGTTGCCCGTATTCTTTTAGGGCTTTTCGTCATCGTTTTTGGGGCGAACAAGCTGTACCCCTTTCTCCCTGCCCCAGAAGAAATGCCAGAAGGTTTGATGACCTATTTTACAGCACTTACCACTTCAAAAACCTTACTATTGGTAGGATTGGTAGAAGTAGTTTCAGGAATTGCTCTTATTCTGAACAAATATGGAGCGCTTATGGCCTTGATTTTAATGAGTGTATCGGTCTGTGCCGTGCTCTTCCATATTACCATGGCACCGGACACCATTGCCCCAGCCTTGGCCCTTTTGATCTTGAACATTGTGGTCCTTGTAGGCTACAAGGATCGGTACAAGGATATCCTACGTGCATAATAATATTGAAAAGGCCTTCTAAAGAAGGCCTTTTTTATAAACTCATCCGATCTTTAAAAATGTAGGATTGCCGTCTAGACACTTCAACCTCTTCCCCATTCGTCAAGGTCAATTTTAACTTGCCATTGAACCAAGGAACCACGCCTTTCACAAAGTTGGTATTGACGATTTGTTGTCGGTTGGCCCGAAAGAATGATTCCTCGGGCAGCTTCTCCTCTATTTGATTGAGTGATTTGTACAATAAGGGTTTTTCGTCCGCAAAATAGACCCTGGTATAGTTTCCCACAATCTCGAACAAGGCGATGTCCCCTATCTTCACCAACCAGCACGATTCCCCGTCCTTGATGAAGATTTGGCTACCCTCCGACAATTTTTTTGCCTTGGATTGATTGTTCCTCGACTCCATTTGGGCCCTTACCTTGTCCAAGGCAGTACCAAAACGCTTCTCGCTAACTGGTTTTAAAAGATAGTCGAGGGCGTTGTATTCAAAGGATTTTATAGCATATTCATCATAGGCGGTGGTAAAAACGGTGATGGGCACCTCATCCAACATTTCAAGGAGCTCGAACCCATCCTTTTCGGGCATGTTGATGTCCAAAAACAAGAGATCAGGTCTTTCCGATTGGATCAGTTCCACACCATCGTCTACATTTTCGGCCTCACCAATGAGGTCAAGGTCGTCATGCAGTTTAATGAGTTCCTTCAACTCATTTCTTGCCAAACGGGAATCTTCCACTATGACCGCTCTGATCTTCATGACATGGGAATTGTGATTTTGGCCACCACCTCACCGGAAACCTCCTCCAAGGTAAAGGATGCTTTGTCAGCGTACAACAATTTTAAGCGTTGTTTGATGTTTTGCAATCCCAATTGTGTTGAATCCTTGGAAATATTCAGCTTGCCCGTGTTCCTGACCTCGATCAACAGCTCATCATCCATCCGTTGTATGGTCAATACGATTCTTCCACCTTGCTTCAGGTTGGCAATGCCATGCTTTGCTGCGTTTTCAATCAATAGTTGGATCACCATAGGTGGAATTTTCAAATCCAACGTGTCCGGAGTCACTTTTTTGATGAATTCCAAGCGATCTTCAAACTGGATCTTGGACAGATCAATGTAATTGTCCACCACTTCCAACTCTTCCCGGACCGGAATATCGTTGACGTTGTTCTTGGTGAGGGAATATCTTAAGATTTCGGAAAGTTTCGTAAGCATTTCCCTGGAACGATTCACATCCTCCAACATCAATCCACGAATATTGTTCAAGCTATTGAACATAAAATGGGGGTTGATCTGCCCCTTTAATGTGTTCAATTGGGCCTGTTTTAAATTGGTGTTGAGTTCCAGGCGTTCAATTCTATCCTGATTGAGCTTTAACAGCAGTTTGATGACTAAATAGGTAACGGTCCATGCCCCGACCAAAAAGATTGAGTTGACCACCTGTATCCAAAAATTATCGTACCCTTTAAAAAGATGAAGTTCCGATTCGGTCAAGGGAGGCCCAAGTTTCAAGTATAAATACCCGAAGAACAGGTTCAAGACACCATAAAATAACGAAGTAAGGACAAAAGACACCAGTATTTTGACCAGTTCTTTGGTGCCAAAGGATTCAAAATTGATGGTTCTTTTAAGATAAAAACGAAGCAAAGACGTAGAAAAAATACCAATAAACATCCCTGCAACCACAGAAAAAGTAGTAAGTTCAATACTGATGTTCTTGGGAATAAAGGCCGCCAAGGAGTTGATAAAACCCCACCCTAGAAGCTGTAATGTCCAAAATATTTTGTTTCTTCTCCCTTTACTCAATTCCATATATGAACGGTATTTTTCCCAAATATACCCTGTGTATTGTTGAAAGTGGGCAAATTAGTGTCCCTGGGAAACTACGATTTTTGGGCAGCCTTTCTCTTGAAAAGATTACAGGCGCATCCTTTGTTAGGCAAAAATGCAACCCATATCATAGTCATTCCCGAGTAGAAAAATGGAAAATATTCCATGTATTCCCATCCATCAAACTTTCCAAAAATACCTATGAGACCGCCAATGATACCTATGGCGATGATTACAATTTGTGAAGTTCTAAGTTTTTTCATGACTGATTTGTTTTACTGATTGTACTTGATCACAGCAGAATGCTTATTAATACGGCGATAATGAATTTTGCTAATACGATCATGGCTTTTTGATTTGTGATTGTTTGGCTAAAGTAAAACAAGTCAATGGTCCTGAAACCGGAATTATGACCAGTGGTAAATAGTATCACCTGAACGGTAAAAGCTGAAAAATGATGGATATATACAGGTATGTTGCTGAATATTTGTTATTTAGCCTTTGGAGGGAACTTGGAAAACACCTTTTTCACCAAAGCCCTTAAATTACTTTCCCGTACACTGGGCGAGGCATTTTCCCTATAACCACTTTCGGCTGTGGCCTGCCAAAACAGGGCATCCCTTTGGGCATCCACAAAATCGAACTGTATGCTCCGCTGTATTCCAGGGTTCCCCACAGGAAGTCCCACGGAGATACCGCCACCAACATTTCTTCCTCCACCTCCTATACCAACACCAACCGAACTGTTCGGGGCACTTTGGAATTCATTGCTCAAAATGTTGATGAAAAAATCGGGCTCCTCAACCAATCGATAACCCCTGGTCTTTAACGTTGAATCCAAGATACGGACCAAACGTTTCTCATCCAATTGACTAAGACCTGACTGCATATCGGAAAAGTAGTTGTAGGTAGTATAGCTGGAAAAGTCTATATCCTTGTCATAGTCATAATTCACTCTCACAGATGTACAGGAGAGTACTAGGAAAAGTAATATCAAGGAACATACAAAGCGCATAAGCGGTAGATCTGATTCCTTTAAAATTAGACAATTAAACGATCTGATAAGGAAAGAAGGTCCTTTATTCGTTCAACAGTAGCCACAGTTTATCTTTCAACGTTTGAATACCCAAACCACTAACCGAGGAGATGAACATATAGGGGACATCCTTAAAATCTTCCTTCATGTCCTCGTTCATTTCTTCAATCAGTTCGGCATCCAACATATCGCATTTGGAGATCACTACGAACCGGTTTTTATCCAATAACTCCGGATTGTACCGCTCCAATTCCCCTAAAAGAATGTTGTATTCTTGACTGATATCCTTGCTATCGGCAGGAATCAAAAACAATAGGGTGGCATTCCGTTCAATATGGCGTAAGAAGTAGTGTCCCAACCCTTTACCTTCGGCCGCACCTTCAATGATTCCGGGAATATCGGCCATTACAAAACTTTGAAAATCGCGATATTCCACAATGCCCAAGTTCGGTTTCAATGTGGTAAACTCGTAATCGGCAATCTTTGGTTTTGCCGAGGTCATTGCAGAAAGCAAGGTAGATTTTCCTGCATTTGGGAACCCCACCAGTCCCACATCGGCCAAAACCTTCAATTCCAAGGTCACTTGCGTATCTTGCCCGGGAATACCGGGTTGTGCATAACGAGGGGTTTGGTTGGTAGCTGTCCGAAAATGCCAGTTGCCGCGACCACCCATTCCGCCTTCCAGAAGGATTCTTTCCTCTTGGTCCTCCGTAATCTCAAAAAGGATGTTATTCGTTTCAGTATCTCGCACCACGGTACCCAAGGGCACTTCCATGTACACATCGGTTCCATCTGCACCAGTACTTCGGCTCTTGCCCCCATGTTCCCCATGGCCCGCCTTAAAATGCCTTTGAAATTTAAAGTGATAAAGTGTCCAAAGGTTTTTGTTGCCGCGAACGATCACGTGACCTCCACGACCGCCATCACCCCCATCTGGACCACCCTTGGCCACATATTTTTCACGGTGCAAGTGCGCAGAGCCCTTGCCCCCGTTACCGGAAGAGACATGTACCTTCACATAATCCACAAAATTGCCCTCGGTCATCTTGTCGGTTTTTTAGTTTTTAAAGCGAAAGGCCTGTTTGGCCGTAAGAAGTATTTCAATCCAAAGATTCGATCACCTGGCTCAAACGCGTAGTGATCTCATCAATATCCCCAATTCCGTTCACGGAATGGAACTTGCCCTGTTTTTCGTAGAAGGCTTTAAGCGGTGCCGTTTTTTCATTGTATTCATCAAAACGGTTGCGGATCTTGCTTTCGTCCTGATCATCGGAACGACCGCTTACCTTACCGCGCTCCAACAAACGGGCTACCAAAATATCATCGTCGGCTTCCAAGGCAATGGTGGCATCTACCCTCATGTTCTTGGATTCCAAAAAATTGTCCAATGCTTCGGCTTGGGCTGCGGTACGTGGAAATCCGTCAAAAATAAATCCAGCGGCATCCGGATTTTTCTCCACCTCGTCCTTCAGCATGTCTATAGTCACCGCATCGGGTACCAAATCCCCTCTATCGATGTAAGATTTGGCCAATTTGCCCAAATCTGTTCCGTTTTGGATATTATAGCGAAATACATCCCCTGTAGAAATGTGTTTCAAATTATACTTTTCTTTTAAAAACCCGGCCTGGGTACCTTTTCCGGCACCTGGCTTGCCAAACAGCACTAGGTTGATCATATTAGCTTGATTTAATTGGTAAACTTCCCTCAGGTTCCTGCCCAACTCGTTGTAATCCAGTCCATATCCCACGATAAAATTATCAGGGATGTCCAATCCGATATAGTCTATCGGATACTCGCCATTATACACTTCCGATTTATAGAACAGGGCAGCTATCTTGAATTCCTTCACATTGGTATTGGAGAACAGGTGTACCAACTGCTTCAATGTACGGCCGGTATCCACAACATCCTCCAAAATGATCACGCTTTTCCCCTCCATTTCCTCAGGCACATCCAATAAGGTTTCCACAATTCCGGTGGAGGTCAACCCTTGATAGGAACTCAATCGAACGAAGGAAACTTCACATGGATGTTGGTAAGCCTTTAAAAAATCGGAAACGAACATAAAGGCACCGTTAAGCACCCCTACGAACAAGGGCACCTCATTTTTGTAATCCTTGGCGATGTCCTCGGCCATCTTTGCAATGGCACTGAGTATCTGCTCTTCCTTTAAATAGGGTTTAAAAAATTTATCGTGAAGCTTGATCACTGTATTCTCGTTATGGTCAGGTTGGCAAAGATAGCATTTTTAAAGGTGGTATGATCCCAGTTCTTTTATACCTTCATGGATTTCATGTATTTTTGCATTCATACAATTCGCCGATCAATGCAATTTTTTTCATCCGACTTTAAACTGGGAATCTTAGGAGGTGGACAATTGGGCAAAATGATGCTCTATGAAACCAGAAAATGGGACATTTATACTAAAGTAATGGATGCAGCCGCAGATGCCCCCTGTAAAATTGCCTGTAACGAATTTGTACAAGGCAGTTTGATGGATTACGATGCGGTGTACCAATTTGGACAGGATGTGGATGTGCTTACCATCGAAATTGAAAATGTAAACCTTGATGCCTTGGAGAAATTGGAACACGAAGGCAAAAAGGTATATCCACCCACCAAGACCCTTCGCACCATACAGAACAAGGCCACCCAGAAATTGTTCTATTCCGACCACGAAATTCCCACGGCACCGTTTACCCGCTTTGCCTATACTTCCGAAATTGAGGATAGCATTCACAATGGTGGATTGCAATTGCCCTTTGTTTGGAAGAGCGCCCAATTCGGCTACGATGGCCAAGGCGTAAAAGTGGTGCGCCAGATGAAAGATCTGCAAGGGCTACCCAATGTGGAATGCATTGCGGAACGCATGATCGATTTTAAGAACGAATTGGCCGTGATCGTGGCCAGGAACACCAAAGGTGAGGTGGCTACCTACCCGGTTGTGGAGATGGAATTCCACCCCGAAGCCAACCAAGTGGAATATGTAATCTGCCCTGCCCGTATAGATGAAAAAGTAGCAGAAAAGGCACAGGAAATAGCCTTGAAAGTTTCTGAACACATGAACCAAATCGGACTTTTGGCCGTGGAGATGTTTCAGACCCAAGACAACCAAATTTTAGTGAACGAGGTGGCCCCAAGGCCGCACAACAGTGGTCATTATAGTATTGAAGCCAGTTACACCAACCAGTTCGAACAACATATCCGTGCCATTTTAGGCTTGCCTTTAGGCAAAACCGATAGCAAAGTGGCAGGTGTTATGGTAAACTTGGTAGGAGCAGAAGGACATACAGGTGATGTGGTGTATGAAAACATGGAACAGATCTTAAAAATGGAAGGGGTTACCCCGCACATTTATGGCAAAAAACAGACCAGGCCTTTCCGTAAGATGGGCCACGTGACCATAGTGGATGAGGATATGGCCCGTGCCCGTGAAATGGCACAAAAAGTAAAGGAAACGATTAAAGTGATAAGCGAATAATATGAGTAAAGTAGCCGTGATCATGGGCAGCACCAGTGACCTTCCCGTTATGCAGGACGCCGTGGATATGTTGAAGGAATTTGGGATTGCCGTAGAGGTGGACATTGT
The DNA here is from genome assembly GCA_030148305.1 of Allomuricauda sp. Lineage (GTDB taxonomy): Bacteria > Bacteroidota > Bacteroidia > Flavobacteriales > Flavobacteriaceae > Flagellimonas. Next base: position 22,372 of record JASBTS010000171.1, read on the forward strand.
TTCTGCACACCGCACCCCCGAAAAATTGTTCGATTTCAGTAAAAATGCCCATAAGAATGGGTTCTCCGTGATTATTGCGGGAGCTGGCGGTGCGGCACACTTACCTGGAATGGTGGCATCATTATCACCTTTACCCGTTATTGGGGTGCCTGTAAAAAGCAGCAATTCTATTGATGGGTGGGACTCTGTCCTTTCCATTTTGCAGATGCCGGGTGGAGTGCCTGTGGCCACCGTAGCACTCAACGGCGCCAAAAATGCGGGTATTTTGGCCGCCCAGATTATTGGCAGTGCAGATGCCAAGATTTTGGGTAAAATTGAGGCCTACAAAGAATCCTTGAAAGAAAAAGTAATCAAAGGAGCGGAAGAGGTCAAGAAAAAATCCTAAAGCTTGCCATGAGCTACAATCAAATCGGCATATTGCTGGCGATATGTGTCGTCGCCTTTATTGGGATCACATGGAAAAAAGTGGGCAATCCCTATCTGAAAAGTTTATGGAGAACTGCACTTTTGGTTTTCACCCTCTATGCCGCACTGTTGATCTATATTGAAATCCATTGGCAATTCATTGAGGAATATGCTAGCAAATACGACCTGAACGGTAACGGTTTTGTAGATTTAAACGAGTATTCCGAAGAAGCCATTGCCGCCATGAACAAAAAAACCAATGGTAAAAATGTCCGAAACTTGGCCCCGGCAACCATGGCCGTTCTGTCATCCATTGTCGGCTTTGCGTATTTGGTATCCGACCTATTTGTTATTCGGTTGAGGAGTCAGGAAAAAAAATAATGAGATTGAAATTTTATTCAAATTCAAAAAATCTAAGCATCAAACATGTCCAACAATAATAATCCCTTATTGGAGCCTTTCGAGCAAGCTCCTTTTTCAAAAATAAAGAACGAACATTTTAAACCAGCCTTTCTTCAGGCCATGGACGATGCCAGAAAAGAAATCGACGAGATTGTGGCCAATCCAAATTCTCCAACTTTCAGCAATACGCTGGAAGCACTAGATTTTGCTGGACAACAATTGGATCGTATTTCCAGTATTTTTTTCAACCTGAATTCTGCGGAAACCAATGAGGAAATCCAAAAAATAGCCCAGGAAGTGTCTCCGTTATTGTCAGAATTCAGTAACGACATCACCTTGAACCAAGGTCTTTTTGAGCGTATCAAAACCGTTTATGAGCAAAGGGACAGCTTAGAACTGACACCGGAACAGTACACGCTTTTGGACAAGAAGTACAAAAGTTTTAGCCGGAATGGGGCCAATTTGAACGAAAAAGACAAAAAACGTCTCCGTGAAATAGATGCGGAACTTTCCAAGCTTAAATTGAAATTCGGGGAGAATGTCCTTGCCGAGACCAACAAATATGAGCTTCTTGTTACCAATGAGGAAGACTTAAAAGGCCTACCCGAAGGTACTGTGGAAGCCGCAGCGCATTTGGCGGAATCCAAAGGAAAAAAAGGTTGGCTGATCACTTTGGAGTACCCGAGCTATATTCCTTTTATGAAGTATGCCGAAAACAGGGAACTGCGCAAAAAACTGTCCATCGCTTTTGGCAGCAAGGGATTCCATAATGACGAACTGGACAACCAGCAAAATGTATTGAGGATTGTGAACCTCAGGTTTGAACGTGCCAACTTGTTGGGGTATCCCACGCATGCCGATTTTGTATTAGAAGAACGCATGGCCGAAACTCCTGCAAAAGTATTGGAATTCCTTAATGAACTCTTGACAAAGGCTAAACCTGCCGCTGAAAGGGAATTTGCCGAATTGGAGAACTATGCCAAGGAATTGGACGGCATTGACCATTTGGAAAAATGGGACAGTGCCTATTATTCGGAAAAATTAAAGCAGAAATTGTTCAACTTGGATGATGAGAAACTAAAGCCCTATTTCAAGCTGGAAAATGTGATCAAGGGCGTGTTTTTGGTGGCCGAAAAATTGTTCGGTCTTCAGTTCAAGGAAGTTTCAACTATTGAAAAATACCATCCTGAAGTCAAGACCTACGAGGTTTATGATGACGCCAACAACTTCATTTCGCTTTTCTATGCCGATTTTCACCCTAGAACCGGAAAACGTGATGGGGCGTGGATGACTTCCTTCAAATCACAATACACCTTGAACGGAAAGAACAGCCGCCCACACATTTCCAACGTGTGCAACTTCACCCGTTCCACCAGTACCAAACCATCCTTGCTTACTTTTAATGAGGTAACGACCTTGTTCCATGAATTTGGACACGGTCTTCATGGCATGTTGGCCAATACCACTTATCCGAGTCTGTCAGGGACATCGGTTTATTGGGATTTTGTGGAACTGCCCAGCCAGGTGATGGAAAATTGGTGTTATGAAAAAGAAGCATTGGAGCTTTTTGCGTTTCACTACGAAACCGGCGAATTGATTCCTATGGAATTGGTTGAAAAAATTAAGGAATCGGCCAACTTTCAGGAAGGATTGGCAACGGTTCGCCAATTAAGTTTTGGCTTTTTGGACATGGCCTGGCACGGAAAGGACCCTTCCAAAATAAAGGATGTGAAAGCATACGAGACCGAAGCATTCCAAAGCACCAACCTGTTTCCTGAAACACCTGAAACTTGCATGAGCACTTCATTCTCCCATATTTTCCAAGGTGGTTATTCCTCTGGATACTACAGCTATAAATGGGCCGAGGTATTGGATTCAGATGCCTTCGCCTATTTTAAGGAGCATGGTATTTTCAATAGGGAAATTGCGAACAAGTTCAGGGAGCATGTGCTCTCCAAAGGTGGTACTGAAAACCCGATGGAACTGTACAAAAGATTTAGAGGCGCAGAACCGAATATTGATGCATTATTGGAAAGAGCGGGATTGTTGAAAAATTGATTCCTGTCATAAATTTCACACAATATATTTACTATCTTTTCTATCTTAGTTTTAAGTTTTTTAGGAAAATGGAAGCTAGCCGGTTTCTGACACGACCTGATTATCCCAAAATCTAACCAATCAATTCTTCTTGAAATGAAACATAAGGACATTGAGGATATCAAGATCAAACAAATACTGAACCACACGGCCAACGCCGTGCAAATAGGGGTATATGAATTTGACATGGCCAACAAAGAATTATATTGGAACGATACCATAAAAAAAATTGTTGAAGTCCCCAATGATTTTGTCCCTACCCTTGAATTAGAACTAAGCCTTTACAAAGAAGGAGATTGTAGGGATAAGGCCCGCCAAGCCTTGGAAAAAGCCATTCATAAAGGAGAACCGTATGACCTTGATGTTGAAATGGTTACGGCCAAGGGAAATCTACGCTTCATACGTAAAATAGGCTATCCCGAATTTAAAAATGGAACGTGCGTTAAAATAGTGGGGGTCCTCCTAGACATTTCAGATCGTAAAAAAGCAGAATTTGAACTGGCCAAGAAAAACCAGCAACTCAACAATGCGGAAAAAATGGCCAAAATTGGAAATTGGAACTGGAGTACCATTACGGGGGAACTAACTTGGTCCGATAATCTTTATGAAATTTATGGTCATTCCAAAAATGAGCCCCTTTCCTATGAAGTCTATTTGAATCATGTTCATGTGGACGAAAGAGACCTCGTGGAGCAAAAGATACAAAAGGCTTTGGAAACCGGGACCTATGATGACCTCATATATCGTATTCAGCTTAGGGACGGTACCACCAAAATCATCAAGTCCATGGGCATTGTCAAAACTGATCTCGGAAAAACTGTGGAAATGTTTGGCACATGTCAAGATATAACCGATCAGGTCAAAAAAGAGCAAGAGTTGGTTAAAAAAAACCAACAGTTGACATTTGCTGAGGAAATGGCCCAAATTGGTTATTGGGAATGGGACATTGTGAATGACCACCTTATCTGGTCTGACAATATGTATCGGATTTTTGGTTTGAAGATTGGATCTCAATTGGGCTTTGAAAATGTTGTTGAGGCAATTCACCCGGATGATCAAGATAATTTTCGTGCCAACGCAGCGGAATTCATATCCGAAAAACGGTTCAGAAAATTCATGCACCGAATAGTCCACAAAAATGGCATCATTAGAACCGTTGAACTTTTTGGCGAACTGATTATGGATGGTGCCGGTAATGTGATTAAAATGGTAGGTATCACCCAGGACATTACGGAACAGCGTATGTCCGAAATCAAATTTCGGGGACTTTTGGATTCCGCACCGGATTCCATGGTAATCGTAGATCAAAAAGGGACCATCCATTTGATCAACAAGCAAGCCGAAAAAATGTTTGGATACACATTCTCCGAACTTAAAGAGAAACATGTGTCCATGCTTGTTCCGCAACGACTATGGGACACCATGGAGTTTTACGCAATTGCTTTTTTTAAAGACCCCAAACATACCGGACTTCCACACAACCTGGATTTTTTTGTACATAACAAATCTGGTTTCCAAATTCCGGTTCAAGTTACCCTAAGTCCTCTTGAAACACCTGAAGGACTCCTTGTTTCCATAGCCATTAGGGATATAACCACCCAAAAACAGGCAGCACACAGAATCATGGAAACCAACAAGAGCCTAAAAGAATCCGCAAAAAGACTAAAGGCCCAAAACCGACAGCTTGCAGAATTCAACCATATAACATCACACAATTTAAGGTCCCCCGTCAGCAACCTGAGTGCACTACTGAGCATATACAAGACAGAAAATGATGCAGAGATGAAGGAGGAGCTGATCGAAAAAATCGAGACCGTCACCAATCATCTTACTTGGACCTTGGATACCTTGGTGGAATCATTGATGATAAAAAACGCCGAACAAATCCCGTTGGAAAAAATCTCCTTTGAGGATACCCTGTCAAAGACGAAAGAAATGTTGGCGGCCCAGATCTTAAAATCGGGAGCAAACATAACCTCCGATTTTACCGACGCTCCGTTTGCCATGTACAACAAAGTCTATTTGGAGAGTATTTTCCTGAATATGGTAAGTAACTCCCTGAAATATAGCTCCGAAAACAGAACACCCGAAATTTTCATCCATTCCAAAGTTGAGAATGGAAAAACAAAACTTGAATTCAGGGACAATGGACTTGGAATCAACTTGAAGAAAAATGGACACAAACTTTTCGGGTTCAACAAGGTGTTCCACCGAAACAAGGACGCCAAGGGTGTTGGGCTATTTTTGACGAAGGCCCAAGTAGATGCAATGGGCGGCAGTATCTGGGCA